>DATFFS010000187.1:0-15228 GCA_035249945.1 Gemmatimonadota bacterium | reverse complement strand
TCGGCGTTGTGCCGCTCTTTCAGGCGTCGGGTTCGTGCGCAAAAAAAGACGCCGGGACTCTGGTTTCGCTTTCTGAGTCCGGCGCCTCTGTATTCGTGCGGTCGATCCCCTAGCGAATTGGTTCCTGAAAGCGGGGAGAGTTTACTCGAATGCCCCGCTGGTGTCAAGGGAGTTCCTCTCCTACGTTGACCCCCATGCAGGGCGACGGTGCCGGGTACGAGCTGGACCTGGAGGAGGTGGACGCCTTCGCGGAAGCCGCCCACGCGGGCCAGGAACGGAGACCTGGGGACCCGTACGTCGACCACGTCCGGGCCGTTCGGAGGATCCTCGAGGAGGAGTTCCCCGAGCCGGTCGACGACGTCACGCTCGCCATCGCGCTCCTTCACGACGTGCTCGAGGACTGCGACGTCCACCCCACGATTCTGCTCGAGCGCTGGGGCAAGGAGGTGCAGGAGGGCGTGACCCTGCTCTCCTGGCGACTCCGCACGCTCGGGATCGAGCGCTCCCCGGCCGTCTACTGGTCGGGGATCCGGCGCGGCCCCCGATCTGTGCGGCTCGTCAAGTCCGCCGACCGGATCCACAACATCCGCGAGACGTTGCAGCACCCGCGCGAAGATCTCCGGGAGAGGTACGTCGCCGAAACGTCGCGAGAGCTCCTTCCGATCCTGCGCGACGCCGGCGAGGCGTGGATGGTCGAGCACCTCGAGGAGCTGGTCGAGCGGCTGGGCGCGTGAGCAACGGCACCCGCGTAGCGATCGGCTGCGTGCTGTTCGCGCTCGCCGTGCTCGTCGTCCTCCTCCTCTACGGCCGGGAATCGCTGAGCCGCCGCGAGGCCGATTCCCCCGCCGCCGTCGCCCGCGAAATGCTCCAGGGCGACAACACCGTCGTGGGGATGGTCGGCGGGATACGCGCATTCGAACCGATCTCGGTGACCGAAAGCACCGTGGCCGATTCCTCGACGGCGTTCGTGGAGGCACGGGTGCTCGGCGCGCGCGACAGCGGGCGGCTCAGGGCCGAGCTGGCGGTCGAAGAGGGCCGATGGAGAATGCGCCGCGCGAGCTTCACGCTCTCCGACGGCACCACGATCCCGGTCGCCGGCTCCGCGGGCAGGTGAGCCGACTGTAACCCGCCGAACGGAATCGCACGTCGATGAACGTTATGCTCGATCATACGGCAAGCAGCTACCCATAGCGAACACATGAGAAGGAGGCGGGGGCACATGTCCACATTCAGGGAATTGTTCCTGGAGCAGCTGGGCGACATCCACAGCGCGGAGACGCAGATCACGGAGGCTCTCCCGAAGCTCATCGAGGCGGCGACCGACGACGAGCTCAAGGACGCGCTATCCACGCATCTGCACGAGACCCGACAACAGATCGAGCGACTCCAGCAGGTGTTCACCGAGCTCGACGAGACGCCCGTCACCAAGACGTGCATGGGCATGAAGGGCCTGCTGAAGGAGGGCGACGAGGGGTTGCAGAAGGGTCTCTCCGGGCCGCTGGGCGATGCGCTGATCATCGCCAACGCCCAGCGCGTGGAGCATTACGAGATCTCGGCCTACGGCACGGCGATCGCCTGGGCGAAGGAGCTGGACCTGGGCGAGGTGGCGGACCTGCTCGACGAGAGCCTGGACGAGGAGGCGGGAGCCGACGAGACGCTGACGAGGATCGCCGACGGCGGGCTGCTCACGGCCGGGCTGAACGAAGCGGCCGTGGCGAGGAAGTAGCCGGCGCCGTTCGGTGGCCGGTGAAGGGGCCGTGTCGCAACGCCCCGCGGGACGCGGGAGTCGCGCGGGAACCCGAGCAAGGAGGACGAGGATGGCGGACCCGAACCGAGGCCGCGACACGAGCGAGAAGGTGCTCCCGCGCAGGGAAGACGAAAGCACGAGACGGGAGACCGAGAGACAGGGGGGGCGCAATCCTAAGCGCCACGAGAAGGGAAACGCCGGTCGCGAATCCGATCGCGAAGTCCGGCCGATGTAGCGTCACCCATCGGGGTGGGGGCGAGAAGTCGCCCCCACCCATTCATCCGTTGATGATCTCCCCGCCGTTGGGGTGCATGACCTGGCCGGTCATGTACGCCGAGTCTTCGCACGCCAGGAACAGGAAGCTCGGGGCAACTTCCTCGGGCTGACCCGCGCGTCCCAGCGGGACGTCCGTCCCGAACGACGCCACCTTGCCGGCCGGGAACGAGGCCGGGATCAGCGGCGTCCAGATCGGTCCCGGCGCGACGGCGTTGACGCGAATGCCGCGACCCGCCAGGTGCAGCGCGAGCGATCGCGTGAACCCCACGATGGCGCCCTTGGTGGAGGCGTAGTCGACCAGCGTGTCGCTCCCGCGGTACGCCGTGACGGAAGCGGTGTTGACGATCGCCGAGCCTTTCCCGAGATGCGGCAGCGCGGCTCGCGTCATCCAGAAGTACGACAGGATGTTGGTCCGGAAGGTGCGCTCGACCTGATCGGTCGGGATCTTCTCGAAGTCCTCGGTCTCGTGCTGCTCGGCGGCGTTGTTTACCAGGACGTCGATCCCGCCGAGCTCGACGAGCGCGGTCTCGATCGCCTGCTCGCAGAAGTCGGGATCGCCGACATCGCCCGCGATCGAGACGCAGACCCTGTCGCTCTCCTCCACGAGTCGTCTCGTCTCGGTCGCGTCCTGGTGCTCGTCCAGATAGCAGATCGCCACGTCGGCGCCCTCCGCGGCGAACAGGGCGGCCACCGCGCGGCCGATCCCACTGTCGCCGCCGGTGATGAGCGCCCGCCTGCCGGAGAGCTTGCCGCTCGGCCGGCGGCTCTCGTCCACCGCTTCCGGCCGCGGGCGCATGCGGTGCTCGATGCCCGGCTGGCGCTCTTGATGCTGGGGCGGAAAGCCCGCTTTCTTCTTCTTCTTCCCGGTCTTCTTCGCCGTCTTCGTGGCCACGCGTCCTCCTCGCCTGGGTCTCGGATCCGCTGGCCCGAGTATGCATCACCCGAGCGCGCAGGGATGTCGTCCGACTGACACAGCGCAGGATCGTCAGCCCTTCCTCTCGGCGAGCACCTTCGCGACCCCGCGGAGGTCGGCCACGAACCGTCGCATCTCCTGGCGGCGCTCCGCGTCGGAGGGACGGCGCAGGATGGCCGAGGGGTGCAGGGTGGCGGTGACGTGGGCCGCGAGCGGCGAATCGACGAAGCGGCCGTGGTCCTTCGACACCCGGAACGAAGGGCCGACCAGCGTCCGGGCGGCGGTGGCACCAAGGCACACGATGACCTCCGGGCGCACGACCGCGATCTCGGCCTCGAGCCATGGGAGGCAGGCTCGTATCTCGTCGGCGTTCGGCTTCTTGTGAAGTCGCCGCTTGCCTTTCGGCTCCCACTTGAAATGCTTTACGACGTTCGTGACGTAGGCATCGTCCCGCTTGATGCCGGCCTCCTCCAACCCCTGATCGAGGACCCTTCCCGCGGGCCCCACGAACGGCCGTCCGGCGCGGTCCTCCCCGTCGCCGGCCATCTCGCCGACCAGCATGAGCCGGCTCCGCACCAGGCCTTCCCCGAAGACGGTCTGGGTGGCGTTCTCGTACAGGTGGCAGCCGCGGCACCCCCGTGCGGCCTGCCGGAGCCGCGTTACGGTCAGTGTCGAGGGCAGGAAATCCTCCGCCGAGACACCCTGGCGCAGCTTGTCCCGGTCGACTATTTTCGGTCTTTCATCGGGTGACGGCATGCTGATTCCCCTCCACCTCCCCAGCCACTGGTCCATCGGCCACGGCGTCGCTTCGGTTCCCGAGCTCGTGGCATGGGCCGCGGCCCGGGCGCTCCCCGCCCTGGCTCTGACCGACCTCGAGAACCTATCCGGCGCGGTCGAATTCCACCATCGGTGCAGAGCCAGCGGCATCCGGCCGATCCTGGGGGTGGAGCTTCGCCGGGGCTTCCTCTCGAGCGGCCGGCGCAGCCACCCTGGCGCCTGCGCCGGACGCCTGGTCCTGCTCGCGCGGAATGCAACGGGCTACCGGTCGCTCTGCAGGATCGTCTCGCGTCGAAGAGCAGATCGATCGGCCGATCCCGGGGCCGATCCCGCCGCCGATCTGCTCCTGGACTCCGAGGGCCTGTTCGCCCTGACCGACGACGTGGCCGCGGCCGCGCGGCTCCTCCGCGGCGGATTCCCGCGCCGGTTCCTGCGGCTCCTCCTCGTCCGCCCGGCCCGGTCGGCCGTGGCTGAGCGGGCCGTCCTCGAAGGCGCGCGGCGGTGGGAACTGCCTCTTGTCGCCGATTACGATGCCGTCGGCCTCGGACCCGGAGACGAGGAGCTCCTTCGCCTGGGGCGGGCGATCGCCTTGGGGGCAGCGTACCGCTCGACGCCGACCGACGGGTACCGTGAGATGCCGGATCCCGAGCGCGTACGGTTCCTGTTCGCGGACGTCCCCGAGGCCGTCTCCGAGGCCGGGCGCGTGGCGGAGCGGTGCGCGAGCGACGTGCTGCCTCGCGGCGCCGGAGCTCCCGCGGCCGATCTCGCGCCGGGCGAGACGGCCGGGAGTCGAATCCGCGAGATCACCCGCGCGGCCCTCGCGCGGGCCCGCTCGAGCGGACGGCTGGCCGGCCTCGCGTACGATGAGCGGCTCGAGCGCGAGCTCCGGACGATCGAGACGCTCGAGGTTGCGCACTGGTTCCTCGCTCTCGACGCGATCGCGGCGTTTGCCCGCGAGCGGCGGATCGAGGTTCTCGGCCGGGGGTCGGCGGTCGGGTCACTCGTCGTCCATCTCCTCGGCCTGGGCCGGGTCGACCCCGTCGCGCAGGGCCTGCTCTTCGAGCGCTTCCTCCGTCCCGGCCGGCCCGCCCCCTTCGATGTCGACCTGGATCTTCCCACCCGTCGGCGCGAGGAGGTGATCGACTGGGTCCTCGGCCGGTGGGGCGAGTGCGCCGCGCCGGTCGGAGCGCATCAGCGATTCGGGCCCCGCTCCGCGAGCCGGGAAGCGGAGGCCGCCATGGAGCCGGACGGCGGCACCGACGAGGGGCTGCCGAAGCGCCTCATCGGGAGCCCCCGCGGAATCGCGGTGCATCCAGGGGGCGTGGTCCTCGCCGGGGTGCCGATCAGGGACATCGCGCCGCTCGAGATGGCGCCCAAGGGGATCGCGGTCACCCAGCTGGACGGTGGCGCCCTCGACGCCATAGGAATCGTCAAGCTCGACTTCCTCGGGAACACCTGCCTGGACGAGATCGACCGCGCCACAGCGCTCCTCGACCCGCACAGCGAAGAGGCAGGGTCCTCGCAGCGGATCCCGTCGGACGATCCGGCCACGCTGGGTCTCCTGGGAAGGGGCGACACGGTCGGAATCTCCCAGATCGAGACCCCGGCCACTCGGGCGGCCTTGCGCAGGCGTCCTATCCGTTCGATCGAGGACCTGACCGCCGCCCTCGCGTCCGTGCGTCCCGGGCCGTCGAAGAAAACGGGGCCTTTCTTCGAAGAGGACGTCATGCGTCTGCTGTCGCTCGATGCCGCCCTGTCTCTGGAAGAGACCGACGCTTGGCGGGCCGCCATCGTGGCGACGAGCGGAGACGCGGAGGCGCTTTCCACGCTCGGCCGACGCTTCACCGCTACGGCAATCGCCCGGGGTATCCCGCGGGAGCGCGCGAATGCCGCCTGGGCGGAGGCGTCGCCGTTCGCGAGCTACGCGTTTTCCAAAGCGCACGCCGCGAGCTACGCGCTGCTGGCCTATCGTGCGGCGTTCCTTCGCGCGCATCATCCTCTCGAATGGGCGTGCGCGGTCCTGGACGCGCATGGGGGCGCGTACCTCGACCGGACGATCGCTTCGGAGATCGCCCGCTGGGGAATCCGGATCCGGCCACCGGCGATCAACGAATCCGGCCCGCGGACGCGGATCCGCGAACGGAAGGACCTGCTGCTGGGAGTCGACCGGATCCGGGGCGTCTCGGACCGAACGAAGGCGGCGATTCTGGTCGCGCGTGAGAGAACGGGAACGTACCGCAGCCTGGCGGATCTGGTCGCGCGCGTGCAGCCGGACCGTAGGGAGATCGAAGCCCTCGTCCTGTCCGGTGCGTGCGACCGGATCGATCCTCTCTCCTCCGACGGGTATCCCTTCGTGCACGAGGCATTGCTGGAGGCCCTGCGCTCGGGTTCCAAGCTCGACGAGATCCCCGTCCTGACGTGGCGCGTACCTCCAGAAGGACCCCTCGTCGCAGAGGACGAGCTGCGGCGATTCCGGCACCTCGTCCGCGCGCGGAACGAGCTCCGCTATCTCGGTCTCGCTCCCAGCGGCCATCCCCTCGGGATCCTTCGCGACCGCTCTGCCCGCGACGGTTGCCGCACGATCGCCGAGGTCCTCGCGGATGATCGGGAGCGCGAGGTCGCCGTCGCCGCGTTGCCGGCCGCGACCCGAAGAGTCGAGACGCGCGGGGGCCCGATGCGGTTCGTCACTTGGGAGGACGAGACGGGTCTTCTCGAGAGTCGGATCGCGCCGGCCGCTCATGCGCGGCTGGGGAGTCGGTTCCGGCCGGACGGCGCATTCCGGGTGGCGGGGGCGATGCGGTTCCGTGGCCCGCTCCGGCGGCTCGATGTCGAAGCCCTCCTCCCGCTCGGCCATCGGTCCGTTTCCTCGTAAGCCCCCGTACGGCGTCTGCCGGGGCCTTTGCATAGGGTCAAACCAGGGCCGGGGTATCCGCATTCGAGGGGGAGGGGTATCATGCCGAGGGCCTGGAGCGCCAAGGACGAGCGGAAATACGAGAAGATCCGCAAGGGCCAGATCGAGGACGGAACGTCGGAGGAACGCGCCGAGGAGATCGCCGCCAGGACCGTGAACCGCGACCGGCGGGAGGAGGGGAGGACGAAGAGCGGCAAGAAGTCCACGATGGGCACCGGGAACCCGACCACGTCCCTCGAGGATCGTTCCCGGCGCGAGCTCTACAACCGCGCCAGGCAGCTCCACATCGAGGGGCGCAGCGGGATGACGAAGGCAGAGCTCGTTCGCGCTATCCGCAGGCGCGGGTAGGAAGCGCAGGAAACGAGGAAAGGAGATTCGAGGGTATGGCGTCGACGATCTGGAAGGGCGTGATCCGCATCGGGGAGGAATCCGTTCCGGTCAAGCTGCGGTCCGCCGTGACCGACAAGTCGATCCGCTTCCGGATCCTGGACGAGCCCGACGGCGCGCCGGTCGAGCAGAAGATGGTGAATCCGCGCACGGGCAAGGCGGTACCGTACGACAAGATCCGCCGCGGAGTCGAGACCGAGTCCGGCGAGATCGTCGTGCTGGACGAAGAGGAACTCGCGGAGCTCGAGCCGAAGGAGTCCCGCGACATCGAGATCATCCGCGTGGTGCCCAAGGAGGCGATCGACCACCGCTGGTATCTGCGCCCCTACTGGCTGGCCCCCGACGGCGAGTCGCCGGAGTACTTCGCGCTGGCTCGCGCGCTGGAGGAGGATGGCCGCGAGGCGGTGGCCCGCTGGACGATGCGGAAGAAGGAGTACCAGGGCGCGCTGCACCCGAAGGACGGACACCTCATGCTGATCACCCTGCGGCACGCGAGCGAGGTCGTCTCGGCCGCCGAGCTCGAGGGCCCGACGGGGAGGGAGCTCGATCCACGCGAGAAGAAGATGGCCGCGCAGCTGGTCGAGGCGCTGTCCGGAGAGTTCGAGCCCGAGCAGTACGAGGACGAGTACAGGAAGCGCGTCGCGGAGCTCATCGAGGCGAAGGCCAGCGGCAAGAGGATCCGCCTCCAGCCGAAGCGCGCGCGCAAGGCTCCCGCGGACCTGACATCGGCGCTCGAGAAGAGCCTGGCCGCCGCCCGGAAGGAGCGCTCCGTTGCCTGAGGACGAACGCGGCGACGAGCAGCAGGACGGCTACCGTCCGTTCTGGTCGGGCACGATCACGTTCGGGCTGGTTTCCGTGCCGGTGGACCTCCTCCCGGCGAATCGCCCCCGCCGCGTCTCCCTCCGCATGCTGGCTCCGGACGGCACGCCGCTCAAGCGCGAGTACTGGAGCGCGGGGGGCAAGGAGCAGGTGGAAACCGAGAACACCGTGCACGCCTACGAGCTCGACGGCGGCAAGTTCGTGGAGGTGACCGACGAGGAGCTCGAGGAGCTCGCACCCGAGAAGACACGCGAGATCGACCTGCGGCTGTTCGTCGACAAGGACGAGCTCGACCCGGTGTTCTTCGAGCGGGCCTACTTCCTCGCGCCCTCCAAAGGCGCCAACAAGCCGTACCGGCTGCTGGTGTCGGCCATGGAGTCCACCGGCAAGGCCGGCATCGCGACCTTCGTCATGCGGGAGCGGGAGTACCTGGTGGCGATCATCGCCGAGAACGGACTCCTGCGGGCGGAGACGATGCGCTTCGCCGACGAAATCCGCTCTCCCGAGGACGCCGAACTCCCCAAGCCCGAGAAGGTCGAGAAGAAGATGGTCCAGCGTCTCTCGAAGGCGCTCGATGCGGTCTTCGAGGAGGAGCTCGATCCCGACGAACTCCAGGACCGGAGGTCCCGCGGCATCGAGAAGCTCGTCAAGTCGAAGCTGAGCGCCGGGAAGGACGTCGTGAAGGCGCCCGAAGAGGTGCGAGAGTCCGAGGGGGCACTGGGGAGCGAGGACCGACTGGTCATCGACCTCATGGAGGAGCTCAAGCGGCGCATGAAGGGCGCGGCCGCAGAGGAGAAGGAGCCCGCGAAGGCGGAGGGGCCCAGGAAGCCCGCGCGCGCGGCCGCGAAGAAGGGGCGCTCGAAGGAGCGCGGATCGTCGAATAGCGGCGACGAGGATCTCGAATCCCGCTCCAAGCAGGAGCTCTACGACATGGCGCAGGAGCTCGACATCGACGGACGGAGCAAGATGACCAAGAAGGAGCTGATCCGCGCGATCCAGAAAGCAGGGTAAGTAAACCTGCTCGATTCGAACCCAATCTCCTGATACGGCTGCAGATAGGTATATCTATCCGTATCTATTGCAGCTCGCGACGCTTTTGCTATACTAGGAATCCGGTGTCCACCGGGTTGGACATCCGGCGTCCTCGGTGGTGTTCATTCTTCGCGGGTCGCCGGGGTCGTTTGACGCCTGTCCGGCAGTGTTGCCGGCTCGTGGCGCGCCGCTTGCATTTTCGAGGGGATATTCCGAAGGGAAGATTCCTCCGAGCGAAAGGGGCAGACGATGGCTGTTTCTCCCCAGATGCTATCCGATTGCAGAACCTTGTCCGATCTGAGTCCCGCGACGCTGGAAGCGATCAGCGAATACGCCCGGCAGGTCGAGTTCCGTCAGGGCGAGCGCCTGATCCCACTGGGGCAACCGCCTCAGCGCCTGTTGATCCTGACGCAGGGGCTCGCCAAGCTGGTCGGCATTTCGATCAGCGGGCATGAGCGCATCCTCAGCATATACCGGCCCCACGACATGGTGGGCCCGGGAGTCCTCATGGACAGTCTCGAGAACGAGCATGAAGTGGCGGCCATGAGCCGCGTCAACGCGGTGGCGATCAGCCGGCGCGACCTGCTGATCATCGGCCGCTCGCATCCTTCGCTGATAATGGCGTTGGCCAAGGAGGTTTCGCGTCAGCTGGTCGCCATGACGGAGCGCGTGATGACCGCGACGTCGGCCGAGGTCCCCGTCCGTCTCTCCCAGCTCCTCCTTCAGTTCGCCGACGGCAACGGCACGGCGGCCGACGCGCTGGTACCTCTGGCGCACCCACTGACCCACGAGTCGATGGCGCAGATCATCGGCGCCAGCCGGCCCCACACGTCCACGGTCCTGCGGGACCTGGAGGGATTCGGCGCGGTTCAGCGCCGCAGCGGCCGCGGGCTGCTCGTCCGCCCGTCGCGCCTGCAGCAGATCGTCGACGACGGCGACTTCAGCGCCGCCAAGGAACAGCTGCCGCTGAGCGCCTGAAGCTCCCGGCAAATTCTCTATGATCGATCCGGAGCTCCTCCGAGGGGTTCCCGCCTTCGCGGAAGTGCCCGCGGCGGGGCTCGAGAGCCTAGCCCGGGCGGCGCGCGAGGTGGAATACCGCCCCGGCGACCGGATCATTCCGCTCATCAAGCCGCCCGAACAGATCCTCTTCGTCCTCGAGGGCCTCGTAAAGCTGGTGGGGGTATCGCAGGCGGGCAGCGAGAGGATCGTCTACGTCTTCCGGCCCGGTGAGGTCCTGGGCTCGCGCATCCTGCTGGACGTGAGTCCCGAATCGGCGTACGAGAGCGTCGCCATGCAGAAGGTCCGGGCGCTCGCTGTCAGCAGGGCGGACTTCCTGCGCGTAGCGGAGGAGCACTCCGAGCTGTTGATCGCCGTGACCCGCGAGTTCGCCCGGCGACTGGAGGGGCTGACGAGCCGCATGCTGGGGGCGATGTCGGACGAGGTGCCGATCCGGCTCGGCCAGCTGCTCATGGACTTCGCTGCCCGCGAAGAGGCCAAGGGCGAGGAGTTCGTGCCGCTCAGCTACCCGCTGACCCACGAGGCCATGGCGCAAATCATCGGCGCCAGCCGCCCCCACACTTCGTCGGTTCTCGGAAACCTCGAGCTGCAGGGCCTGCTGCGCCGCCGGAGCGACCGCGGCCTGCTGGTTTGTCCCGCGCGCCTCGAGCGGATGGTCCGCGGCGAGAGGGGCGAGGGCCTGAGGGCCGCGAAGTGATCGGCCGCCCTCCTCGACCCTAGGAGGGCCAGAAGACCGGGATCAGGATCGTCGCTGCGATCAGGAGCAGCAGGGTCAGCGGTCCTCCCACCTTGGCGAAGTCGCCGAACCGGTATCCCCCGGGACCATAGATCAGCATGTTCGTCTGATAGCCGATCGGCGTCAGGAAGGCCGCCGAACCCCCCAGCATGACGGCGACCAGGAGGGCGTACGGGTTCATCCCCAGGTCCTGCGCGGTAACGAGCGCGATCGGAGTCAGGACGACCGCCGTGGCGTTGTTCGACATGATCGACGTGAGGATCGAGGTCAGCAGGTAGAAAGCGCCGATTACAGCGTAGTCGCCGTAGGGCCCGAAGACGGAGGCCACGTAATGGGCCAGCCACGAGGCGGCCCCCGTCTTGTCCATCGCGATCCCCAGCGGGATGGCCCCCGCGAGGAGCAGCACCACCATCCAGTCCATCTCCTCGTACACCTCTTCGAGCTTCACGCAGCCCGTGAAGAGCATCAGGAGAACCCCCGTCATGGCCGCCGGCAGGACCGACACGAGACCCGATCCCGCCGTGACCACGACGCCGATCAGGATCAGTACGGCGACCAGCGCGCGCGGCCGCGGACCGGCGGGCGGCTTGACCTCGTTGAGGGGGACCATGCCCACCTCCTCCGCCAGGGACTCGAGTGACGAAGCGGTCCCGTGGACGAGCAGCAGGTCGCCGGGCTCGATCCGGACCTCGACGAGTCGCTCGCGCTCGGTCCGCCCGTGGTGCTGGATCGCGAGCACTGTGGCGTCGTACCGCTGCTGGAAGCGCGCCTCCTTGAGGGTCCTGCCCACCAGCGGCGAGGCGGGAGCGACCAGGATCTCGGCGAGGCGGGCGTCGCCGGTCGCGAGATTGACGGGCGCCTGTCGGACGACCGGCGTGTCCAGCTTCTCCTTCTCGGCCAGGCGCAGGAGGTTGCGCGAGTGTCCCTGCGCGTACAGCACGTCGCCGGGCGTCACGCGCCGGTTCGCCACCGGTCCCCAGAGAGATCGCGAGGCGCGCCGCAAGCCGAGGATCGACACCCCGTACACCTCGCCCCAGCGCACTTCCGCGAACGTCCTGCCGGCCGCCGGCGAGTCCGGGCGCACGTGGAGCTCGGTCATGAACGCCCGCACGTCGTACTTGCCGGTGAGGTCCGTCTGGCCGGGACGGCGGGGAATGAGCGCGCGGCCCACCGTGAACAGGTAGAGCAGTCCTATGGCCAGGTAGATGAGGCCGATGGGGGCGATGGACAGCAGGTGCAGGTCCTCGAACCCCCGGTTCCGCGCCATCCCGTAGACCACCAGGTTCGTCGACGTCCCGATCAGCGTCACGGTTCCTCCCAGCATGGCGGCGAACGAGAGCGGCATGAGGAACCGGGAGGGCGGCTCGCCGGTCTGTTGCGCGACCGCGAGGAAGACCGGCAGGAAGACGACCACGACTGGAGTATTATTGAGGAACGCAGAGACCGCGCCGACCACACAGCAAAGCAGGAAGAGGCGGGTTTCGCTGCCACCGAGGGGCGCGGTCTGCGCCCAGCGGCCGATGGCCGCGATCCCGCCGGTCTTGAGCAGGCCGATGGACAGGACGAGCATGGCCGCCACCGTGATCGTCGCCTCGTTGCTGAAGCCCGCGATCGCCTCGGCCGGCTCGAGAATGCCGGTCAGCAGGAAGACCACGGGGATCGCGAGCGCGACCTGGTCGACGGGGAACTTCTCGGTGATGAAGAGGATCAGGGACAGGAGGATGACGGCGAAGACGATCGCGATGTCCAGGGTCAAGGGCCGTCTCCTGCCGGGGAAGGACGCTCCGCGAGCGGCCCAATATACAGCGCGGCCTCGCTCCGCAGGCGGTGCCGATAGGCCCGGGAGTTTACATTTGGCCGGTTCTGGGTATACTCTAAGGTTCCTGACCCCCGAGGGTGGGGTGGGCGGCTGGGCCGCCCATTGTCAGATAGCTGATTGATGCCGCGTCCCGAGAGCGGGTATGGTGGATTTTCTCGCGATGCGGAAACCGCCGCGCCGGTACAAGGCCACCCGGGCGGGTCATGCTGGAGGTGGAAATGAATGTACGAGTGGACGAGAACCGGTTCCTGAGCGTCGCCTGCGAACCCGAGGAGCGGGTCGTCTTCGATCGCCTGGAGAAGAAATACCATCTGCTCAGGGAGTCGGCCGCCCGCCTTTGGGACGAGATCGGGGAAGGTGGGGCGTTCGATCTCGCCACAGTGACGTCCGAGGAGGACAATCCCATCGCCCCGCTGGTGGATGCGGGGCTCGTGTCGATCGACGCCGATCAGTCCGCTGCCCGCGCGATCACGCGCCGGGTATGGCTGACTCGGACCGGCAAGGCATCCGCCGCCGCGATCGTGCTGCCGCTGGTCGCCACGATCGCCACCCCGCGGTTCGCCCTCGGTCAGGATGTGAGTCCCGTCGAACAGAACGAGGAGACGGAGACGGCGCTCAATGCGCTCGAGGAGGAAACCCAGGATCTCAGCAACCTGACCGCCAGGGAGCGCCGGCGGCTCCGGCGTGAGCAGAAGAAGGAGCTGGGAGAAGAGACCATCGAGACACCGACGATTCAGGAGCCGACGACTCGCCGCCGAAACCGCGACGAGACGCCGATCTTCCAGGAGCCGACGGGCTCGACTCCGACGACGCTCTTCCGCGAGGAAGAGAAGGAGGAGTCCACGTCGACTCTGTCGAACTTCTTCCGCCGCAGGAACGGGGACTGATCCAGGGCCACTGCGGCGGCCCGATTCTGGCTACCGTGAAATAGCGTTCGGCCACCGGCCAGGTCGCGCTCGCGATCTGGCCGGCGTCGTTTGTGGGCTCGCCATCTGAATCTCGCGGCCGACACGTTTGCGGCTGCGGTGCAATTCCGAAACACGAACGGGGCGCCTCCCGGACTCGAGCTTCCGGTGACACCCCGATTCGTGGCAGAACCCCACATCCCCACTTCCACCCAACGCATCGATTCTAGGCGCCCCCCGCGCGCGGCGATATAAGATATCGTACAACCCCCCCGGGGCTCTCGCTGCGCCTCTACGGCCGGCCTATCTTGGGTTTCGATGTCCGACGGACAACCGATCGCGGTCCAGGGTGGTGACACGCGCCTGGGAGAGCTGACCGCCGAGCTGCGAGCGCTCGAGGAGCGCGTGCGAGAAGGCGGCGGACGGGACAGAGTCGCGCGCCAGCACGAGCAGGGGAAGCGGACGGCGCGGGAGCGGATCGAGCTCCTGCGCGATCCCGGCAGCCGATTCCTGGAAATCGGCCTGCTCGTGGCATGGGACCGCTACGACGGGCAAGCCCCGGCTGCCGGTGTGGTCACGGGAGTGACGGAAGTCCGCGGCCGGCCGGTGGTCGTCGTGGCCAACGACGCGACCGTGAAAGCGGGAGCGTGGTGGCCGGAGACGATAACGAAGATCCTCCGCGCCCAGGAGATCGCCATGCGTTGCCGCGTGCCGATCGTGTACCTGGTCGACTCGGCGGGCGTCAACCTTCCGTACCAGGGCGGCGTCTTCCCCGGGCAGTACGGGGCGAGCCGGATCTTCTACTACAACTCGATCATGCGCCGCTACCTGAGGCTTCCCCAGATCGCGGCGGTCATGGGCCCCTGCATCGCCGGCGGCGCGTATCTGCCCGCGCTGTCCGACGTCATCCTGATGGTCGAAGGCACATCGTTCATGGGGCTCGGGGGACCCAACCTCGTCAAGGGAGCCACCGGACAGACGGTCGAAGCCGAGGAGCTCGGGGGGGCGGGCATGCACGTCGAGGTCAGCGGCGTGGCGCACTATCGCGTACCCGACGACGAAACCTGCCTCGAGCGGATCCGCGATCTAGTGGGCGAGCTTCCCTACGCGCCCCCTATCGCGGGCGATGACTGGACGGCCGTCCCGGGGCGGGAGCCGTCCGAGCTCTACGACATCCTGCCGATCGATCATCGCCAGCCCTACGACGCGCGCGAGGTGCTCGCCTGCATCCTCGACGCCACGCGGTGGGACGAGTTCCAGGCCGGGCGCGCGCCCGAGATGATCTGTCTCACCGGCCGGCTGCACGGCATGCCGGTGGGAGTGATCGCAAACGCGCGCGGCATGTTCCGCCAGGAGGGGCAGCCGCCGCGCTTCGGGGGGATCGTGTACACGGAGTCGGCCGAGAAAGTGGCGTACTTCCTGGAGACCCTGGAGCGGCATCGGACCCCCATGCTGTTCGTGCAGGACGTGTCCGGATTCATGGTGGGCCTCGAAGCAGAGAGGAGCGGCATCATCCGCGCCGGGGCGCGCTTCGTGGAGGCGATGGCGACGGCGACGGTGCCCAAGCTCGTCCTGACGCTCAACCACGCGTCGGGGGCGGGCTATTACGCGATGGCGGGACAGGGCTTCGACCCCGACTTCCTGTTCACGCTCCCCACCGGGCGCATGGGAGTCATGGAGGGCGAGAGCGCCGTGCGGGCGCTGTTCGGCCCCGAGCTCGACCGCTTGCAGGCCGCGGGACAGGAGCCGGACCCGGAGCTCAGGAAGAGGGTCGACGCCGTCCGGGCCGACTACGAGGAGCAGCTCGACGCGCTGCACGCGGCCGCCCGTGGACACGTGGACGCGGTGCTCGAGCCGGAGCGACTGCGCGACCGACTGGGGTTCGCCCT
>DATFFS010000186.1:0-3406 GCA_035249945.1 Gemmatimonadota bacterium | reverse complement strand
AGCGACCCGTAGATCCCGCCGTTGGAGATCGTGAACGTCCCGCCCTGGAGCTCCTCGATCGTCAGCTCGCCTTCCCGCGCGCGCGTAGCCAGCTCCTGAATCGCGCGCTCGATCTCCGCGAAGGTCATCCGGTCGGCGTCCCGGAGAACCGGCACGACGAGGCCGCGCGGGGTCCCGACCGCGATCCCGAGATGGACGAAGTCGTGATAGACGATCTCTTCCCCTTCGACGAACGCGTTGATGCGGGGGAAGTCGCGGAGCGCCAGCACCGAGGCCTTGGCGAAGAGGGACATGAACCCGAGGCGGATGCCGTGCCGCTCCTCGAACTCCGCCTGCTGCTCCTTGCGGAGCTTCATCACCTCCGTCATGTCGATCTCGTTGAAGGTCGTCAGGATCGCGGCGGTCCGCTGCGCCTCGACGAGTCGCTCGGCGATCCGCCGGCGGAGCCGCGTCATGCGCTCGCGGCGGGTACCGGGCTCGTCTGGGTCGGCGTGAGGCGCGGCAGCCGGTGAGGGCAGCTTGGCGGCCGGCCTGGGCGCCGGCTTTTCGCGCTCGGGCTCGGCTGGTTTAGCATGCTCGCCGGGAGCGGCTGACGGCGCGGCAGGCTTCGCCTTCTCGGGCGAGGCCGTCTTTCGCGGTGGTGCCGACTCTCGCTCTCTTCCCGTTTCCGGATCTTTCTTGGCTTCCGGCTTCGCTTCGGCTGCCGGCTCGGATGGTTCCTTCTTCGCTTCGGGCGCGGCCGGCTGTTTCTTCACTTCCGGCTTCGCTTCTGTCTTGGGCGCGGTCGGTTCCTCCTTCGCCTCCGGCTCCTTCGCGCCCTCTTCGACGATCCTTCCCACCACGTCGCCGACGTGGACGGTCTGTCCGGCCTGGACGAGGATCTCGAGCGTTCCGCTCGCCTCCGCGGCGAGCTCGACCGTCGCCTTGTCGGTTTCGAGCTCGAGGATCAGGTCGTCCTTCTCGACCCGCTCGCCGTCCTTCTTGAGCCACGCGCCGAGGTCGCCCTCGGTCACCGATTCGGCCAGGTTGGGAATGACGATGTCCATCAGCCGCCGAGGGCCGCCTCGACGAGCGCGGCCTCCTCCTCCACGTGGACGTGGTGCGAGCCCGTGGCCGGCGAAGCGGCCGCGGGCCGGCCGGCGTACTCCAGCGGAACCGCCTGCGACAGACATTCTTCGAGCTGATGCCGGATGTTCCGCCAGGCCCCCATGTTCGCTGGCTCCTCCTGTACCCAGGTCACCCGCTCGAGCCCGGGATATCCCGCGAGCGCGGACCGCAGGTCCTTCTCAGGGAAGGGGTAGAGCTGCTCGATCCGCACGATGGCGACGTCGTCGACGCCCCGCTCGGACCGCGCCTCCAGCAGCGTGTAATAGACCTTCCCCGCGCAGAGCAGGAGCTTCCGGACGGCCTCCCGGTCGGCGATGCCCGCGTCATCGATCAGCGGCAGGAAACCGCCCTCCGTGAAATCCTCCACGCGTGACACGGCCAGCTTGTGCCGAAGCAGGCTCTTGGGCGTCATGATGACCAGCGGCTTGCGGAAGTTGCGCTTCATCTGCCGCCTGAGACAGTGAAAGAGCTGCGCGGGAGTCGTCAGCGCGCAGACCTGCATGTTCTTCTCGGCGCAGAGCTCGAGGAAGCGCTCGAGTCGCGCGCTGGAATGCTCCGGACCCTGCCCCTCGTAGCCGTGCGGGAGGAGCAGCGTCAGCCCGGACATGCGCCGCCACTTGTACTCGCCGCTGGCCATGAACTGGTCGATCACGACCTGGGCCCCGTTCACGAAGTCCCCGAATTGCGCCTCCCAGAGAACCAGCGTCCAGGGGTCGGCGGCGGAATACCCGTACTCGAAGCCCAGCGCGGCGTTCTCGGAGAGCGGGCTGTTGATGACGTGAAACGCGCCCTGCTCGTCGCCCACGTGGTTCAGCGGCACGTACCGCTCGCCCGTCGTCTGGTCCGTATACATGGCGTGCCGATGACTGAACGTCCCGCGGATCGTGTCCTGGCCGGATAGCCGCACCTTCGTCCCGTCGAGAAGGAGCGAGCCGTAGGCCAGCGCCTCGCCGCAGCCCCAGTCGATGTCCCCGTTCTCTAGCACCATGGCCGCGCGCTCCGCCATCAGCCGCTCCAGGCGCTTGTGCCACTGGAACCCCTCGGGCACGGTCGTCAGCGCGCGCGCGATCCTCTCCAGGGTCTCCCGCGAGACGGCGGTGTCGACCGGGTCGTCGCTCCACCCGAACGCAAGACCTTCCCAGACGCCGGTCACCGACACGTACGGCTGCTTCTCGAGCTGCCGGGCCTCTCCGTGCGCCTGCTCGACTTCCCCTTTCGCAGCCTCTCGCATGGCTGCGACTTCGTCGTCGGCGATCGTCCCTTCCTCGATCAGACGCTGCGCGTAGACGTCCGAATTGGAAGGATGCTCCGCGATTCGCTGGTACATCTCGGGGTGCATGAACGTGGGATCGTCGAGCTCGTTGTGCCCGTATCTACGGAAGCAGACGAGATCGATGAACACGTCGCGGTGAAACCGCTGCCGGTACTCGATCGCCATCCGGGCCGCGTGGGCCACGGCCTCGGCGTCGTCGCCGTTGACGTGGAACACCGGGGCCTGGATGACCTTGGCGATGTCCGACGCGTAGCGGGTCGAGCGGCCCTCTTCGGGGTCCGTCGTGAACCCGACCTGGTTGTTGATGATGACGTGGACGGTACCGCCGGTCGCATAGGCCTGGAGACCCCCCAGCATGAGCGTCTCGGTCACGACGCCCTGTGCGGCGAAGGCGGCGTCGCCGTGCATGAGCAGCGGGATCGCGCGATCGCGGGAGTCGTCGTGGAAGTAGGCCTGCTTGCCGCGCACGATCCCCTCGACGACGGGATCGACGGCCTCGAGGTGGCTCGGGTTGAAGGCCAGCGAGAGGTGGATCCGGCGGCCGTCGAAGGCGATGTCGCGCGAGTAGCCGAGGTGGTATTTGACGTCTCCGTAGCCCGCGATCTCTGGGGCCGGGGGCCGGCCCTCGAATTCGGCCAGGATGTGGGTATACGGCTTGCCGAGGACGTGCGCAAGCACGTTGAGCCGCCCGCGATGCGCCATCCCCATGACGATCTCGGCCGCGCCCATCTCGCTGGCCCGGGACACCATCGTCTGGAGCATCGGCACGAGCGTTGTGCCGCCCTCGAGCGAGAACCGCTTGGCGCCCGGATAGCGGCGGTGGATCGTCTCCTCGAACGTGTCGGCGGCGATCAGCTGGCGCAGGATGTCGCGCTTCCGTTCGGCGTCGAAGCGCGGATGGTTCCGGACCGGCTCCATCTGCTCCTGCAGCCAGTCGCGCTGCTCTTTCTCGGTGACCTCCATGTACTCGACGCCGATCGTGCCGCAGTAGGTCTCGCACAGGGACTCCAGGAACTCCGCCAGGGT
>DATFFS010000185.1:0-4328 GCA_035249945.1 Gemmatimonadota bacterium | reverse complement strand
CCGCCCACGATGGCCGCGTCGAAGGCGGTCAGCGGCCGCTGTCGGGATCGGCCTCCCGCTTCATGCCGTCGTGGTGCGCGCCGGGTCCGCGCATGCCCATCATCATGGCATGCATCGCGCGATGCTGTGCGAGCATCTCGTCGAGGAGCGCCGCGACCGCGTCGACTTTCGCCCCACCGGTCGCGGCGTGCATCTCGTCCTGGAGCTCCTGAAGCCGGGCGGCGTTCTGGTCGTGCATCTGCATCATCGCGGCGTGGCGCGCCTCCATCCCCTCGTGGGGCATGGGGCATGTCTCGCCCGCGGGGCAGGCATGCTCGCTCCGCGGTGGGGTCTCCGGCTCCTGGCCGGCGGCGAGCCGGGGCGAAGCGAGGAGTCCGAGAAGGAGAGCGGCGGGGAGCCAGGCGAATCGCTGCATGGGGAGTCCTTTCTCTGAGATTCGGATCGGCCCGGGAGGCGAAGATAGGGACGGCCGGTAGCTCTGCCATCGATGGCCAAGCATACCCCCAGGGGGTATATTGCAATCCATGCATACCCGACCGCCGAACGCCCCGCCCGACGCCCCGGGCTACCTCCGATCGGAGGATCACGGGAAGCTGATCCATCGCTTGCGTCGTATCGAGGGACAGGTGCGGGGGATCCAGAAGATGGTCGAAGAGGGGCGCTACTGCGTGGACGTCATGACCCAGATCGACGCCGTGGCGGCCGCGCTCGCGCGCGTCCAGGACGGGGTGCTCGAGTCCCATCTCGAGCACTGCGTGGCCGGCGCGCTCGAGGGAGAGGATCCCGACGCCCGACGGGAGAAGGTCGACGAGGTCGTGACGTTGCTCAAGAAATACCGGAGGTCCGCGAGGTGAGGCGTACTCTTTCCACGACCGGATCGGCGGGCGGCCGCTCGCTGCGCATCCCGATCCAGGGGATGGACTGCGCGAGCTGTGCCGCGAAGATCGCGCGGGCGCTGTCCGCGGTCCCCGGCGTCGAGCGCGCATCCGTCAACTTCGCCACCGAGGAGGCGACGATCGCGCTCGCGCCCGGCGCCGCGCCCGATCTGGCCGCGGCGGTGCGTGCCATCGGCTACAGGGTCCGCGAGCGAGAGGTCGAGCTCGCGATCGAGGGGATGCACTGCGCGTCCTGCGTGCAGAAGGTCGAGCGCGAGCTCGCCGGGCAGCCGGGGGTTCTGGCGGCGTCCGTGAACCTCGCCGTGGAAACGGCGCGCGTGCGGACAGTTCCCGGCACCGTCGATCCGGCGGATCTCGTGGCTGCCCTCGACCGCGCCGGGTACAGCGCGCGGGAGATCAGCGACGCGGGGCGCGCGGATGCGGAGCGCGAGGCCTCGCGCTCCGCCGAGCTGGCGTCGCTGCGGCGCCGCTGGCTGGTCGCCTTCGCGCTTTGGCTTCCTTTCGGGGTCTTCGAGATGGCGCCGCACCTGCTCATGCTGGCGGGCGCCCACGTCCACGGCTGGCCGATCCTTCCACCCTGGCTCCAGCTCGTCCTCGCGACGCCGATCCTGGCGTACAGCGGCCGCCACTTCTTCGTCGGCGCGTGGAAAGGCTTCAGGCATCGCTCCGCCGACATGAATACCCTCGTGGCCACCGGGACGGGGGCGGCGTACGCGTACAGCGCCGTCGCCACCCTGGCGCCGGAAGTCTTCCGGTCGGCGGGGATCGAGCCCCACGTCTACTTCGAGGCAGCGGCCACGATCGTGACGCTGATCCTGCTCGGGACGTGGCTCGAGGTGCGCGCCAAGGGCCGGACGGGCCAGGCGATTCGGGAGCTGCTGGGCCTGCAGCCCGACACGGCGCGGCTCCGGCGGGACGGAGTGGAGGTCCAGGTTTCGGTCGCGGACGTCAGGGTCGGGGACGTCGTCGTCGTGCGGCCCGGCGAACGGGTGCCCGTCGACGGTCAGGTGATCGAAGGCCGCTCGGCGGTCGACGAGTCGATGCTGACGGGCGAATCGATGCCGGTCGAGAAGGGGCTCGGCGCCGAGGTGATCGGCGCGACGATGAATCGCTCCGGCTCGTTCGCCTTCCGTGCCACGCGCGTCGGATCCGAGACCGCGCTCGCCCGGATCGTGCGCCTGGTAAAGGAGGCGCAGGGATCGAAGGCGCCCGTGCAGCGCCTGGCCGATCTGGTGGCGGCGTACTTCGTGCCCATCGTCATCGCCGTCGCGATCGCGACGTTCGTCCTCTGGTTCGTCTTCGGGCCGGAGCCCTCGCTCACCTACGCGATCGTGACCTCGGTGGCGGTGCTCATCATCGCCTGTCCGTGCGCGCTCGGCCTCGCCACGCCGACGGCGATCATGGTCGGGACGGGCAGGGGGGCGGCGATGGGCATTCTGATCAAGGACGCCGGGAGCCTCGAGACCGCGCAGGCGGTCGACGTGGTCGTCCTCGACAAGACCGGGACGGTGACGCGGGGAGAGCCCTCGCTGACCGACGTCGTTCCCTTCGGGGGAATGACGGCGGACGCGCTCCTGGCGATCGCGGCGTCCGCCGAGCGCGGCTCGGAGCACCCGATCGGCGAGGCGATCGTTCGGGCCGCGGAGGCGCGAGGACTGGCGATCCCGCGCGCGTCGCGGTTCGACGCGTTCGCCGGCCGCGGGATCGAGGCCGAGGTGGACGGACGCAACGTGACGATCGGCAGTCCCGGCCTGCTGGCGGACCGCGGCGTGGACCCGCCTGCCGACGAGCGGGAAGCCGAGCTGGTCCGCCGGCTCGCCGACGACGGAAAGAGCGTGGTGCGCGTGGCGGTGGACGGCCGCGCGGCGGGCGTCCTCGCCGTCGCCGATACCATCCAGGAGGGTTCCGCGGAAGCCGTCCGGGCCCTGCGGCGAAGGGGCCTCGAGGTCGTCATGCTGACCGGCGACGACCGCCGGACGGCGGCGGCGATCGCCGAGCGGGTCGGGATCGACTCGGTCCTGGCCGAGGTCCAGCCGGAGGAGAAGGCCGCGCGGATCCGGGAGATCCAGGCGGAGGGCAAGCGGGTGGCGATGGTCGGCGACGGGATCAACGACGCGCCCGCCCTCGCGCAGGCAGACGTCGGGATCGCGATCGGGACCGGCACGGACGTCGCGATCGAGGCCGGCGACATCACGCTCATCCGGCCGGACCTCCGCGGGGTCGCTCAGGCGATCGCGCTCTCGGCTCGCACGATGCGGACGATCAAGCAGAACCTGTTTCTCGCCTTCGTCTATAACGTGGTGGGCATTCCGATCGCGGCCGGGCTGCTGTGGCCCTGGACCGGCATGCTCATGGCCCCGTGGGTTGGCGCGCTGGCGATGGTGCTCTCCGACGTAACCGTCATGGGGAACTCGCTCAAGCTCCGCACAACGCGGCTCGAGGCGGCATGAGTGCGTCGGAGTGGGTCGTCGTCGGCGCCGGGTTGGGGCTGATCCTGTTCGAGCTATGGTTCTTCCTCGGCGGCAAACCGTCGACCCGGAGGGCGGGAGAGTGAGGCGTGCGCGGAATGCGCGCTATCCGCCTATCGCGGCGTGAAGATCACCTCCACCTCGTCCAGATAGTACGTGCGCGGAAACTCGGAGGTGCCCCACACGCCGAGAAACACCCAGATCTGGCCGTTGGCGCCGGCGGTGGCCGTGAAGGCATGGCTCTTGTCCAGCCAGAGGACGCCGACATCCTCGTCCTGTCCGGTGGACGTGGTGCCCTCGAAGGCGAGGTCGTCGACCTCCTCCGGGCTCCGGGGATCGACGCCGGCGATGAGGGTCCACGTGTTGACGTCGCCGAAGTCGGAGGTCCCGAAGGCGTAGGAGACGTCGATGTCGTAGGTCCCGCCCGGCTCGAGATCGAAGGCGCGCTCGATCCAGATCTTTCCCGCGTCGTTCAGATTGTCGAGATGCAGCCGGACCGACCACGCTCCGGCATCGGCCTCTTCCTGGCTCCGCTCGATCGACCATTCGATGGGCGGATCGTCCAGGTCGGTGCCGTCGGCCGCGAAGCCGTCGAAGCCCGTCTCGAACGATGTCTCGAAGACCACGGTCCCGTCGGGAGCCGTCGTCGAGTCTTCCGCACAAGCGGCCAGGAACACGATGCCGAGGGCGATTCGTCCGAGGGCTATGCGCATCGAGCTGATCATAGCGCGCCAGTGGACGGCGGGTGGTACGCGGCCTGACGGACTAGCGGGAGTAGGGCAGCGGGATCAGCAGGCTGATGAGGGCCCCGCCGAGGAACACGGCCCCCAGCAGGGCGAGGTACAGGTCGTGGGCGATGAACGCCGGAACCGTGATCGCGGCCCCCAGCAGAAAGTTGCCGAGTGCGATCCAGGGGCGGATCGGGATCAGTCGGGCCAGAGCACGCTCGCGCATGGAGGGCCAG
>DATFFS010000184.1:0-2992 GCA_035249945.1 Gemmatimonadota bacterium | reverse complement strand
GCCGCCGCGACGGCCGTCCCCGGGCCTATCTCGCGGGTGCCATGGAGCGGGCGCCGGACCGCGGCCGCGCGTGGCGCGAGCGGCTCCTGCCCGTACTCGCCGAGCTCGGGCACGCCTGCTTCAATCCCTGCGAAGAGGAGTCCCTCGTCGCCACCGAGGAAGAGCGCGCGCGCTTCGGAGAATGGAAGGCGTCGGGCGGCGCGGAGTTCCGCTCCCTCATGACGCGCATCATCGATCACGATCTGGCCGCGCTGGAGGAGTCCGATTACGTGATCTGCTACTGGGACGAGCACGCGAAGGGCTCCGGCGGCACACCGGCGGAGGTGACGCTGGCGCGCGTGTGGGGAAAGCCGGTCTACCTGGTGCACGCCATCGAGCGCTCCGAGGGGTCGTCGTGGGTGCAGGGCTGCGCGTCGGCGATCTTCGACTCGATGGAGGAGCTCTGCGGCTACCTCAGGCGGGAGTACGGACCCAGATGACGGCATTCCTGCGCGCTCCCATGGGTTGGGTGGAGGTCATCTGCGGTCCCATGTTCAGCGGCAAGTCGGAAGAGCTGATCCGGCGGCTGCGCCGTGCCCAGATCGCCCGGCAGCGCGTCCAGGTCTTCAAGCCGGTGATCGACGACCGCTACGCCAAGGAGGAGATCGTCAGCCACTCCGAGCAGCGGATCCCCGCGCGGAACGTGCACGCCGCGCGCGAGATCCTCGATCTGGTGGAGCCGCGCACGCAGGTCGTGGGGATCGACGAGGCACATTTCTACGACGACGAGATCACGTCGGTCGTCGAGAGCCTCGCGAACATGGGGAAGCGCGTGATCGTGGCGGGCCTCGACCTCGATTACCTCGGCCAGCCCTTCGACCACGTCACGCGGATCCTTGCGCAGGCGGAGGAGATCACCAAGTCGCTCGCGATCTGCATGCGCTGCGGCAATCCCGCGAGCCGAACGCAGCGGCTGGTGCCGAGCGAGGAGCGGATCGTCGTCGGCGGCGCGAGCGCCTACGAGGCACGCTGCCGGCAGTGCTTCGAGCCACGGCTCGGGCAGGCCGAGCTGCCGCTGGAAGAGCGGCGGGCCGGGTCGTGAGCGCCCGGCCGATCGACGGGCGCGGGATCGCGGCCGGGATCCGCGCCCAGGTCGCCGAGGCTGCGGCGGCGCTCGCGAAGTCGAGCGGCGTGCGGCCGGGCCTGGCGGCCGTCCTCGTCGGCGACGACCCGGCGTCCGCGGCCTATGTGAAGATGAAAAGGAAGGCCTGTGAAGAGGCGGGGCTCGCCTCCAGGGTGCTGAGACTCCCGGTCGAGACGCGCCAGGAGGAGCTGCTCGCGCGCGTCGCCGAGCTGAACGCCGACTCCGAGATCCACGGAATCCTCGTCCAGCTGCCGCTCCCGTCCCAGATCGACGAGGCCGCGGTCGTCCGGGCGGTCGATCCGGACAAGGACGTGGACGGCTTCCATCCGCTCAACGTTGGACGCGTGGCGCTGGGCGAGCTCGACCGGGCGTTCGTCCCCGCCACGCCGGCCGGGATCCTGCGTCTCCTCGACGAGACGGGGGTGGAGCTCGCCGGCGCCGAGGCCGTCGTGATCGGCAGGAGCGCGATCGTCGGCCGGCCGACGGCGACGCTCCTCCTCCACCGGAGCGCGACCGTCACCGTCTGCCATAGCCGCTCCCGCGATCTGGCATCTCACACCCGGCGCGCGGACGTGCTCGTCGCCGCGGTGGGAAAGGCGGGCTTCGTGACCGCCGCGATGGTCAAGCCCGGCGCGGCGGTCATCGACGTGGGGATCAGCCGCGTGACGGACAGCGACGGAAAGGGACGACTGGTCGGCGATGTCGACTTCGAGGGCGTATCCAGGGTGGCGGGCTGCCTGACGCCCGTCCCCGGAGGCGTGGGTCCGATGACGATCGCGATGCTCCTCGAGAACACGCTTGCTGCCGCGCGGCGCGCGGCGGGTGTCTCGGGCGCGACGGGGGCGGTGCGGTGAGCGCCTGGCGGCCGAACTCGGAATTCGAGTCTGCCGAACCCGTGCCCGCCGCCGTGATGACCGTGAGCGAGCTCGTCCTGCGCGCTTCGGGCGCGCTCGAGGCGGAGTTCGGAACGGTGGCGGTCGAGGGCGAGATCTCGTCGTTCAACTGGGCCCAGCGCTCGGGCCACATGTACTGGACGCTCAAGGACCCGGCCTGTCAGGTCGAGTGCGCGATGTTCCGGAGCGACAACGAACGTCTCCGGTTTCGCCTCGCCGACGGGCAGCGGGTCGTGGTGATCGGCCGGCCCGTCATCTACCGCGTGCGGGGGCGGTTCCAGATCGTCGTCTCGGATGTCCTGCCGCAGGGGCGGGGCGCTCTCTGGCTCCGCTTCGAGGAGCTGAAGAAAAAGCTCGCCGCCGAGGGGCTGTTCGCCGCCGAGCGGAAGCGCCCGCTGCCGTACTGGCCGCGCGCGGTGGCGGTGATCACCTCGTCCGAGGGTGCGGCGCTGCGCGACATCTGCACCGTGATCGGACGGCGCTCGCCGTCGACGCGCGTCCTGCTGAAGGCCGTGCCCGTCCAGGGCCGGGAGGCCGCGCCCGCGATCGCGCGGGCGATCCGCTGGTTCGCGGGGAACCGCGTGGCCGACGTTCTCATCGTGGGCCGCGGCGGCGGCTCGCTCGAGGACATGTGGGCGTTCAACGAGGAAGTCGTCGTGCGGGCGATCGTCGAGAGCCCGATCCCGGTCGTGAGCGCGGTCGGCCACGAGACCGACACGACGCTCGCCGACTTCGCCGCCGACCTGCGTGCGCCGACGCCGTCCGCGGCGGCCGAGCGGGTGGTGCCGGAGACGCGAGCGATCGCGACCACGGTCGTGGGCTGCTTCAGGAGACTCTCGCGCGCGATCGAGCGCCAGCGGCTCAGGCGGCTCGAGGAGGCGCTGGCGCCGATCAAGCGCTACGGCTTCCGCCGCGTGCGGGACCGGCACCGCGAGTCGCGGCAGCGGTGGGGCGAGGGCGCCGACGCGCTGGCGCC
>DATFFS010000183.1:0-3338 GCA_035249945.1 Gemmatimonadota bacterium | reverse complement strand
CGCGGTCGTCGCCGGCCACGTCCACGCCCCCGAGCGCAGCGAGCACCGCGGGGGCGTCTACCTCAATCTCGGCGACTGGACGGTCCATCGCACGTACGGGCGGCTGGCGGGCGGAGCGCTGTCGCTCGAGCGGTTCGGCGCCGGGGTTCGCGCCTCCGATACGGCCGTCGAAGGATAGCCGGCACGAACGCTCAGGCCGAGCCGGCGGCCACGACCTCGACTCCGCCGATGCGGCCTCCGAGGAACCGCTGCCCCACGCGCAGGAAGAGCTCCGGCAGATCGCTGACCAGGAAGCGGTGCGTCGGCTGGCTCTTGTCCGCGGCCAGCTCCCTCTCCGCGAGCAGGGTCGCCACCTCGCGGGCCGTCTCCTCCGCCGAATCGATCAGCGTCACGCCCGGACCCACCGCCTCGGCGATGACGGAAGCCAGCAGCGGATAGTGGGTGCATCCCAGAATCAGCGTGTCGATCCCGTCCTCGCGGAACGGCGCCAGGTACTCCGCGGCGATCTGTCGCGCCACCGGGTGGTCCGTCCACCCCTCCTCCGCCAGCGGCACGAACAGCGGGCAGGGCCGCGAGACGACCTCGAGATCGGCGTCGATCGCGAGCAGGTGGTCGCGGTAGGCCCCGCTCTCGATCGTCCCATAGGTGCCGATGACCCCGATGCGGCCCGTCTCCGTGCGCCCGACGGCGGCCCGCGCGCCGGGGCCCACCACGCCCACGATCGGCAGGTCGAACTCCTCGCGCAGGACGGGCAGCGCGCGGGCGGTGGCGGTGTTGCACGCCACGACGACCGCCTTGACCTCGTAGGAGGTGAGCAGCCGCACGTTCTCGATTGAGAATCGCGTCACGGTCTCGCGCGACTTGGGCCCGTACGGCACCCGCGCGGTGTCGCCGAAGTAGATCAACGACTCGCGCGGCAGCCGCTCCATGAGCGCGTGCATCACTGTGAGGCCGCCGATCCCCGAGTCGAACACCCCAATCGGCCGCTCGTCCGTCATCGATCGGCCCCGAGCGGCATGCGCAGTTGCGCGCGCACGCGCCCCGTCGGGTCGGCATCGACGCTCAAGGGGTCGAGCTGAGCCGCGACGTACGCATCGACCGCGCCGAAGATGACGGCGAGCGCGGCGTAGGCGTAGAAGTCCTCGCGGCGGCCCTCGACCTCTTCGAGATCGGCCCGGATCGTCCGCGCCTCGAGCGTCAGGCCGAACGCTTCCTCGGCCAGAACGGGATCTTCGGGAAGATCGGGCGGAGGATTCGCGAAAAACGTCTCGCGGGCGGCTTGGAGGTCGTCCTGCAGGTCGAGCGCGTCGAGTTGCTGGCGGTACCCGAAGTACGCGAAGCCCACCTCCGCCAGCGCGAACCCGATCGCGCGGAACGGGTGGCCTGTATACCACTGGCCCCAGCCCGGCACCAGGAACGAGCGGATCGCGGCGTTTCGGGGGTTTCGCGGCAGCAGGTCCTCGCTCGGAACGGCGGCGAGGATCTCCTCGGCGGGTCCGCCGCGAAAGCGCGGCGCGAGGACCGGCACCGTGTCGGCGGGCGCCAGCCCGAACTGTAGCGTGTCCAGGGGGATCGGCTCGGAGGGCCGGATCTCCTGGGCCGCGGCGATCCCGGCGATCGCCAGCGCCGCGGCCTGGAAGAGAGCGATCGCCAGGAGCCGGCGCCGGGCGGCCGCTCCCGGCATACGGATCAAGTCTTCGGACCCACGACCGTATACTCGAGCGTCGTCTCGAGCGTGCCGCCCTCGATTTCGCAGTTCAGATCGACCGATCGGCCCGCGGAGATTCCCGCTGTGCCCGCGCTCCCGGTGAACGTCGAGTCACCGCCCACGATCGTGCAGTTCAACGACGCGAGCAGCTCGTTCAGAGCCGGGATCGTGATCGTGGCCTCGAAGGCCCCTCCAGTTGTCAAGGTGCCGTCGATCGTCCCCGAGCCGGCAAAGCCCTCGCACCCCGTCGTGACATCAACGGAGATCGTCCCCGAGAAGGAATTCCCCGTCTGATTGGTGATGTCTATGTCGCCCGGACAAGAGATCGCGGGCAAGCCGGACAGAGTACCCGTATGGGTGACCGTATAATGGCCGACGATGTTCGCCGCCGGAGGGCCGATGGGATCGCCCCCTCCCCCTCCCCCGCCTCCACACGCGGCGAGAGCCAGCGCGGCGGTCCCGAGGACCAGGCTGCTGCGGATTGTGGCGGTTCCCGGCATCGGCCCGAATCTATCTTGGTTCGCGATGGCTTGCATTCCGTTGCCTACCGCGGCGTCCGCGGCCGCCTTGATTGCGATCGGCTGCGCCACGGTGGAGATCGGCGATCTGTCGACTCCGATGCCGGTCCCGGCCGGATCCTGTGTGGCGCTCGGGTTCCTGGGAGGGATGGACCGCTGGGACGACGGCTCGAAGGCAGCGCGGCGCCTGGCCCTCGACCTGCGGGAACCCGGCGGCAGGCGGTACGCGGAGACGTTCGAGAACCGGCGCCTGGACGTGGCAACTGCATTCGTCCTGCGCGCGCTGGATGCCGACGGGGACGGCGCGCTGACGGCCGCCGAGCGCCAGCGGGCGCGCTGGGTCGTTTACGGGCAGAGCCTGGGCGGAGGCGCCGCGGTCGCGCTCGCCTGGAGGCTGGAATCGCTCGGGGTCGCGGTGGAGACCCTCCTCCTCCTCGACAGCGTCGGCTGGCACGACGAGCCCGTCCCGGGAAACGTGCGGCTCGTGGCCACCCTCTACCAGGACGACGGATGGGTCATCCACGGGGAGTCCGACCCGCGGCTCGCCGACCCGAGCGCGACCCGGCGAATCGTCGAGGAGTTCGACTACGATCGCCCGCCGGGATCCGCGATCTCGCTGCAGGGGCTTCCCTGGTGGAAGCTCGCCCTCCGCGTGGCGCACAGCCGGATGGACCGCGACCCGCGCGTGTGGGAGAGGGCCCACGACCTCGCGCACATGGCGTGCGCGGACTCCGGCGTCAGAACCGCTGACCCTTCGCCTCCCGCAGATGGCTCCCCACCGGACGGATCCGCGGCCACATCGTCCAGAAGTAGATGGCGAAGCCGATGACCTGGGCGACCCCCGCGGCGGTGACGATCCAGCCGAGCCACGTCGGCCCCGCGGCGCCCCGCGCGACCTCGCCCGCGATCCGAACCGCGGTGGCGACCGTCAGCGTCCAGTAGGCGGCGTCGATCCGCTCGGGGCGGTAGCGGGTGTCGCCCTCGGGCGGCTTGGGGAACAGCCACAGCGCGACGCCCAGGATCAGGAACATGACGAACCCGAGCTGGACCGCGTGCGCGTGGGCGGACACCAGGTACGGTCCCGGCCACGCCCCGCCGATCTCGCGCTCGAC
>DATFFS010000182.1:0-1082 GCA_035249945.1 Gemmatimonadota bacterium | reverse complement strand
ACGCGGAAGAATCGGCCGTCCATGTAATCGGGCGAGAGGATGCCCTTCCAGAGAGTCGCCCAGAGGAACACTGCCACGACCAGCCACCGCGCCGAGGCGGCCAGCACCTTGTCCGCATGGGTAGTGCAGAGAGCGAGCGTGACGGCCAGCGTCCAGTACCCGAGCAGAAAGACGTGATTGTCCGCCGAGGGCCAATAGCGAATCACCCAGCTTGCCGCCAGCAAGGTTATCCCAGCCCACGCCGCCGGCGTCCGGAGCAGGGCAGGGAAGAGCAGGACGAGCACGCCCAGAGCGAAGAGTGGGCCGCGCACATACCAGATCTGAACCGGATGTTGGATAGCGATGATGGCCGTGAGGCGCATCCCCAGGGTGCCGGCAGCGAGGTCACCCGCCTCGAGAGGTCGAAATATGTTCTTCAGGGTCTGCGTCTAGAGGCGGGGATATTCACGACACGGTCACGCACGACTTCGGGAAGCGGACTGAGTGTTCTCGGATCGTAGCTGAGGCGCCAGACCGCGATCCGCACTCGCGATACGCTCGTTCCGCCGGCGGTCTCTATCGCGGCTATGTTCAAGGCGAGGTCTCGGATATTCTCCTCGGACGGGAAGATGAGGACGTCGCTGTAGGCTTCGTCCGACATGGCCGCGGGTCGCGGAATATCCCGCTCACCCCACGGGCCGCGTATGCGGATGCCTATGAGACGCGGCCCCATGTCCGTCGTAGAGAACATCCCGAATCCGCCCCCCTTCCAGGCAGTAAGGCCGTCGGTCCGCGTCAACCGTAGTTGAGCGGCGGCGACCAGACACAGGAGAATCGCCGGGAGGAACGGCAGCACGTTCTGCCATGAACGCCGGGTTTGCCGCACCACCGGTTGTCTGGATGCGGAGGTCAAGGCGGGGCCGCTCTAGAACAGGAAGTCGTCGTCGACTTGCGCGGGCTGGTCTTCTCCGCCGCGGCCGCGGGGGCGTTCCCCGTTCAGCGGTCCTTCGAGCAGCGGCACCCCGGAGTCCTCGCGGGGCGCGTTGCAGTAGTGCTCGGGCTCGGTGCCGGGGATCATGATCTCGCTGTAGGCCGCCATCCCG
>DATFFS010000181.1:0-1443 GCA_035249945.1 Gemmatimonadota bacterium | reverse complement strand
GCTTCCCACCGTCGGCGGGCTCCATCTCGGCCGGCTGCTCCTCGGCCTCCAGCGCGGCGCCTTCCTTGCGGGCCTCGCGGCGGGCGCGTGCGGCCTTGGATGCCTCCAGGGCCGCCGCGGTCTCCTCGGGGCTCGCCGGCTGGAACGGTGCCGGAGCGGCCGTCGGGCCGCGGAAGCGGGGCTTGGTCTGGAACGGCGAGCCACGCAGGGACTCGGAGAACAGTCCGCCGTCGTCCACTTCGCCACGTTCGTGCAGGATGATCTTGTACACGTCGGCCGGAGAAAGCGCCTGGGCGATGAACTGGCGCGGGTCGTCCGTCCACGGGACGATGTCGATTCGCTCGCCACCCAGCTCGCTTACGACCGCCTGTACCCGGCTTCCCTTGAGACCTACACACGCGCCGACCGGGTCGACGTGCGGGTCGCGGGACCACACGGCGATCTTCGATCGGCTGCCCGGCTCGCGCGCGATGGCGCGGATCTCCACGATGCCCTGATAGACCTCCGGGACCTCGAGCGCGAACAGCGCTTTGACGAAGTCCGGATGCGTTCGGCTGAGGATGAGCTGCGGTCCCTTGGTCGACTCCTTGATGTCCAGCAGTAGCGCGCGCACCGTCTCGCCCTGGCGCAGGTATTCGCGCCGGACCTGCTCGCGGGCCGGCATGATCGCTTCGGTCCGCCGATCCAGGAACACTAATGCGTTTCCGCGATCGACCTGCTGTACCGTCCCCGATACGAGCTCCCCGATGCGATCCTCGTACTCGTCGCGGATGCGGTTGCGCTCCTCTTCGCGGACCTTCTGAATGATCATCTGCTTGGCCGCCTGGATCGCGTTGCGGCCGAACTGGCGGAAGTCGAGCGGGATCTCGGCGACCTGGCCGGGCTGCGGTTCGCCGTCGCCCCACGGTTCGTTGACGTACGGCAGCGCCTTGGCCTGCTCGATGGTCATCTGGCGGGAAGGATCCTCGAGACGTTCCTCGTCCTCGACGACCTCCTTCAGCAGGTAGATGCTGATCTCGCCGGATGCGGGGTCGACGAGTATGTCCGCGTTCGCCTCGGGGCCGTGGTTCCGCCGCACCGCCGCCAGCATACCGGCCTTGACCAGCTCGATGACTTCGCTCTTGTCGATCGCCTTTTCGCGGGTGAGCTGCCCGAAGGCGTCCAGGATCTCCATCGCCATATCCGTCGTGACTCCTGTTCGATCGTTTCTACCATCTGACGTGGAGCCTGGCGCGCGCGATCTCTTCCTCGGCGAATGTCCAGCGCTCCTGTCCGTCCCGGACGATGATCCGGAACCCCGCGTCTCCGTCCTCCACCCGTTCCAGCGTTCCCACGTATTTCTTGCGGCCGTCCCGCTTGGCGTACAGACGCACGTCTATCTCGTGTCCCACGAACCGCTCGAAGTGCTTCCGTCGCGTGAGCGGCCGGTCGATCCCCGGGCTC
>DATFFS010000180.1:0-1186 GCA_035249945.1 Gemmatimonadota bacterium | reverse complement strand
TTCAGGCCCATCGGATAGCTTCGCCTCCCGCATGCCGAACCGGGTGGAAATCGATCGCGCGATCGAAGCCGTGTTCACCGAGACCGACCTGCAGCGGGCCGGACTCGCACAGCGACGCGCGCTGAAGCTCCTCGACCAGGGACTCTGGGAGGGAACGGTCGCACCCTTCTACCAGGCGCGCGCCGAGCAGCGCATCAACGCCTTCCTGCGTACGCTCTGGCATGAGGTCACGCGGGAGCGGCTCCGCAACCCTAGCGAATAGCCCGACCTTTTCGGTACGCGTTCTCAGCCTGATCTTCATCGAACTGTAGACTCGTCGTCCGTCGTTCCTTCGCCGGCCTCGTAGACCGTCTCCCCGTCGATCACGGTACGGAGCACCCGGGTCTTCCACAAGTCTTCGGCCGGCGCGGTGAATGGATCGCTGTCGACGATCACGAAATCGGCTTTCTTGCCCACCGACAGCATCCCCACCTCGTCCTCCATCCCCGCCGCCCATGCGGCATCGCGGGTGAAGCAGGCGAGCGCCTCCTCCCGCGTCATCCGCTCTTCCGGCCGCCAGCCCCCCTCGGGCCACCCTTCCTGGTCCTGGCGGGTGACGGCCGCATAGATGCCGAAGAACGGGTTCGGGCTCTCGACAGGGAAGTCGCTCCCACAGACGACGCGCGCCCCCGCGTCCCGCAGTCGGCGCCAGGCATAGGCCCCCCGGATCCGCTCCGGCCCGACCCGGTCCTCGGCCCAGTACATGTCGCTGGTGGCGTGGGTCGGCTGGATGGAGGCGATCACGCCGAGCTCGGCGAAGCGCGGTATGTCCTCGAGGGCTACGACCTGCGCGTGCTCGATCCGCGGGCGGGCGACGGGGATGGCGGCCTCGATCGCGTTCAGGGCCGCGCGGTTCCCCCGGTCCCCGATCGCGTGGATCGCGGGTTGCAGCCCATCGCGCACGACCTGCGCCACACGCGCCGTGAGCGAATCGGGATCGGTAACGGGAAGGCCCGCGTTCCCCGGATCGTCGCTGTACGGCGCAAGCAGGGCCGCGCCGCGGCTCCCGAGAGCGCCGTCGGCGTAGAACTTGACCCCGGCCACCCGGAGGTGCGGAGTCGCCTCGCGCACCACGCCGGCGAATCCCGACGTGGTCCACCAGTCGAGAGTTTCGCGGTCGGCGCCGAGGTACGCGACGATGCGAGGC
>DATFFS010000179.1:0-5360 GCA_035249945.1 Gemmatimonadota bacterium | reverse complement strand
GAACCGCCGAATTCAAGGCCAGCGCGGTCCGCATCGAGAAGCTCGAGCCGGCGCTCGCCCGCTGAGGAGCGCGCGGTGGACCTGAAGCTCATGGCGGCCGCGCCCGACGCGGCCGAGCGCGACGCCGTGGACGCCTTCCTCGTGGCGTCGGGTGGCGACGCGGGCGGCGGCCCCCCGCGGCGGGATCTCCTCTTGCCCGCGCTCCACGCCCTCGTCGATTCCATCGGGTGGATCAGCGAAGGCGGACTCAACTACGTATGCGAGCGCTTCGGGATACCGCCCGCCGAAGCGTACGGGGTGGCGAGCTTCTACGCGCTCCTCTCCACCGAGCCGCGCGCGCCCGTCGTCATCCACGCCTGTGACGACATCGTGTGCCGAATGGCGGGCGCGAAGGACGTCGCGGCGGCGCTGGAAGAGGTGCTGGGCCCCGCCGGTGGAACCGATGCCGTCACCTGGCTTCCGAGCCCGTGCGTGGGGGCCTGCGACAAGGCGCCGGCGGCGTTCGTCCAGCGGTGTAACGCGGAGAACGCCACCGTGGACGGCCTCGCGCCCGGTCTGCCCGTCGAGCGGCTGCTGGGGGATCTCGCGGGGCGGGAGGGCACCGACCTGGCGCTTCCGCTGGCGTCCGGCAGCGTCCGGATCCCTCAGGTCGAAGACCGCGCCGCGGGCCTCCGTCTCCTGCGTCGCATCGGCCGCGTGGACCCCGCCAGCCTCGACGACTACCAGGCTGCCGGCGGCTACGAGGCGCTGCGCCGGGCGGTCGAGCTCGGACCCGCGGGGGTCATCCGCGAAGTCACCGACTCCCGCCTGCTCGGACGCGGCGGCGCCGCCTTCCCCGCGGGCCGCAAGTGGGCGGCCGTCGCCGCGGCGCCCGCCAGGCCTCATTACCTCGTCTGCAACGCCGACGAATCCGAGCCCGGGACCTTCAAGGATCGCGCGCTCATGGAGGAAGACCCCTTCGCGCTCCTCGAGGCGATGTCGATCGCCGGCTTCGCCACCGGCTGCGAGAAGGCGTACCTCTACATCCGGGGCGAGTACCCGACGGCCATCGCGCGGCTCGAGCACGCGATCGGCGAGTCCAGGCACCAGGGACTGCTCGGCTGCGACGTCATGGGCGCGGGCTTCGACTTCGAGGTCGAGATCCGGCGCGGCGGTGGTGCCTACATCTGCGGCGAGGAGACCGCGCTCTTCAATTCCGTCGAGGGATTCCGCGGCGAGCCGCGCAACAAGCCGCCGTTCCCCACGGACCGCGGGCTCTTCGGCATGCCGACCGTGGTGAACAACGTCGAGACGCTGGTCAACGTCCTCGACATCGTCCTCGAGGGCGGTCCCGCCTTCGCCAGCGTGGGAACCGAGGGGTCGACGGGGACCAAGCTCTTCTGCGTATCGGGAAAGGTGACGCGACCCGGGCTGTACGAGGTCCCGTTCGGGACCACGCTCGGCCAGCTCCTCGATCTTGCGGGTGGCGTGTCCGGTGCCGCTGCGGTGAGGGCGGTCCTCCTCGGCGGAGCCGCCGGGACCTTCGTCACGCCCGACCGGCTCGACCTTCCGCTGACCTTCGAGGACACGCGCGCGGCCGGAGCATCGCTCGGCTCGGGAGTGGTGGTCGTGTTCGACGAGACCGTCGACCTGGAGGACATCCTCCTGCGAATCGCGGCGTTCTTCCGCCACGAGTCGTGCGGCCAGTGCGTCCCGTGCCGCGTGGGAACGGTCCGGCAGGAGGAGGCGCTCGAGCGGTTCGTCGCCGGCGGGGACGAAGCCCCGCTGCTGGAGGAGATCGGCCGCGCCATGGGCGACGCATCGATCTGTGGCCTCGGCCACACGGCCGGCCTCGCCGTCCGCTCGGCGATCGGCCTCGGCCTGATCGGAAACGGAGGTCGGAGGTGAGCGCCCCCACGAACGGGAGCCACCGCAACGTCACGGTCTCGATCGACGGGAGCGACGTCACCGTGCCCGAGGGCGCCACGCTCCTGGCCGCGTGCCGCCAGGCCGGGATCGCGACGCCGACCCTCTGCTACATCGAGACCCTGACACCCGTCAACACCTGCCGGGTCTGCGTCGTCGAGGTCGAGGGGTCGCGCGCGCTCGTTCCCGCCTGCTCCCGGCGCGCCGAGCCGGGAATGGTCGTGGCCACCGACAGCGAGCGGGTCCGCCACAGCCGGAAGATGGTCCTCGAGTTCCTCGCCTCCTCGGTCGACATGTCGCTCGCGACGGAAGAGATCCACGGATGGATGGAGACGTACGGCTCCGATCCCGGCCGGCACGGCGCCACCGCCGAGACCGTAGCCCAGCCGCCCAAGGTGCAGGACAGCCTCTACGTCCGGGACTACGAGAAGTGCATCCTGTGCTACAAGTGCGTCCAGGCGTGCGGCGTCGAGGCCCAGAACACGTTCGCGATCGCGGTCGCCGGGCGTGGGTTCGACGCGCGGATCTCGACGGAGTTCGACGTCACCCTGCCCGACTCGGCGTGCGTGTACTGCGGGAACTGCATCGGCGTGTGCCCCACCGGCGCGCTGATCTTCAAGACCGAGTTCGACATGCGCCGCGAGCAGACGTGGGACGAGTCGCGCCAGGCCGTGACCCGGACCGTGTGCGCCTATTGTGGGGTGGGCTGCAACCTCGACCTGCACGTACAGGACAACCGCATCGTCAAGGTCACCTCGCCGCTCGACCACGACGTCACGAGCGGGCATCTGTGCATCAAGGGACGCTTCGGCTGGCAGCACGTCCAGGCCGGTCTCGACGATCCGGCTGGTCCGGCGCCGGTTCCCGATAGGGGCCGAGGATCATCGAGCGGGTCGCCTCCCGATCGACGACCAGCGTCATGAACAGGTGCCCGAGCGTGAAGCCGACGAACGCCCACACGACGAGAAAGTGCCAGAAGCGCGCCCACACGTAGCCGCCCATCCAGCCGGCCAGGGGTAGCGAGACCGGCTTCCAGATCGCGAATCCGGTCGCCACCGCGAGCACTCCGAGCGCGAACGTGCCCGTGTAGGCGAGCTTCTGGAGCCCGTTGTACACCTCGTACGCGGGCTTCTCCCGTCGCAGGCGCGCGTAGTACGCCGCCATCTCCCATGCCCCGCGCGCGTCCCGCGGCCGGAACGACCGCCGCAGCCACTCGCCGCTGCCGATCTGCCAGCCCAGCCAGACCAGCCCGTTGGCGACGAATCCCCACATGAGGAACAGGTGCCACTTGAGGCCGCCGGCGAGCCATCCGCCGAGCCGCACCGCTTCCGGAAAGCGCTTGCCAGCGAGCGGCCAGCAGCAGAACTCGGCGCCACGTTCGGCGAAGCCGGGGTAGGCATGGAAGATCTGAAGCCCGCTGGCGATCATCCCCGCCAGCAGGAAGACGTTCAGCCAGTGGCTGATCCGCAGCAGGAGCGGCTGCTCGAAACGGACGGTTCGCTCGACACGCACTCGCTCTAGATCCGCGCGCTCCCCACCCCGAGCAGGCCGACGATTTCAGGCTCCCGAATTCCGCCCATGGCGGCTATCGGCGGGTTTGGATTCATCGTGCCATAATCGGACACGGGGGCGGCCGCATCAAGCCCACGCCACCTGGCCGACCATCTTCGCGAGGCGCTGAGGATTCACGAGCAGGTCCCTGCGCTGCCGCTTGACGATTCCCTGCTGCTCCAGGTCCGACAGAACGGTCGAGGTATGCGGGCGGCTGGCGCCGACGATGTGCGCCATCGTCTCGTGGGTCAGCGGATGGGCGAGTCGAACGAACTCGTCTGAGCCGTCGGCACTGCCATCGGCGAAGTCGAGGAGCAACCGGCACAGCCGCACAGACACCTCTTCGGACATGACTCCCATCAGTCGTGCGGTCAGGCGATCCAGCCGGCGCGTCAACGTCTGCGTCACCGCGATCAGCACCTCGGGATGCTCCTCGGCGATCGCCTGGAAGTCCGCCAGATCCAGGACCACCCCCGACAGCCTGGTCATCGCCACGACCTCGTAGTCGGACTCCAGGGTCCTCTCGAGCAGGACGCGCGATCCGACGATGTCTCCGGGACGAAACACGTAGACGATCCTCTCGCGGCCGTCTACGGTTGCGGCGGAGAGCTTGGCGAGTCCGGCCAGGAGGAACACCAGTCGCTTGGGCGGATTGATCAACCCCGCGACCCGTTCGTTCTGCCGGAACTCGATCGTCTTCGCCCGCCGAGCGATGGCGTCCAGCGAAGTGGGCCTCAGCTCGCTCAGCGCCGGGCTCGTCCGAAGCAGATCCAGGGTAATCATTCCGAGGGACTCTATTCTGTCTCGGGAGCTCGGGCTATGAATCGAGGTATACATCCGGGGTGGAACGGGCGGTCGGGTCAGCGCCCATCAGCGTCCCCGCATCCGGAACCGTCGCGTCTCAGCGCCGCAAGCCTTTCTTCTCGGTGTATACACGCCAGTACGTTCCCGCCAACCCGCGTGTCTCCACGTCCAGCTTCTCAAGCACCTTGTGGACGTGGGTCTTCACCGTACCGATGGCGATCCCCAGTTCGCGGGCGATGCGCGCGTTGTCGAGACTGCGCGCCAGCATGGCCGTGATCTCCGCCTCCCGCGCCGTCAGTCGCTCGCAGCGACTCACGTCCACCCCCTGATCCACGCAAAGCTGTGACAGGTGGTGAAGCCGGTCTGCGAGGGCGGCGGTCTCATGCGGATTCAGCAGCACCTCTCCACTCTGCGCGGCCGCTATCCGGCGGGCGAACCTCTCCGGCCCGTGGACCAACGAGCCAATCGCTTGGGCGCCCGCCTCCAGCAACTCGATCGTCATCCCCAGATCGTCGGAGATCGCGGCGATCACCGTATTCGCGGCGCGACGTCGTGTACGGCGCACGGTGGAGACTCGTTCGCTTTGGGATTGATGGTCGCCCACGACGACCGTCGTGTGATGCTCAGCCTGCCGGTCGAACTCCTGTCGGGTGCGAACGACGACCATGGTGGCGCCCAATTTCTTGACGGTCGCGTCCAGAAACTCGTCTTCGGCGGGCTCCAGCAGCGATAGCATGCGGTTGGTGGGTGTGCCCTGTCTCTTCGGATGATCAGCCATGGTTTATCGATCGTAGTGGTAGTCCGTCTTGTTTTCGTTTATGTTACGTTATGGTTCCGTTATGATGCGCTGGCACATCACGTTGTTCGGTGGGATTCAGGTAGACATCGATGAGGACGGGGAGATCCGACCGGCCCTCGTCGAACCCAGCCGGCTCGCGCTTCTCGCCTATCTCGCGACAGAGGCGACGGGCCGCTTCCGCACGCGGGACTCGATCCTGGCGCTCTTCTGGCCCGATCGCCCCGAGCGACAGGCCCGCCTGGCCCTTCGGCAGGCGCTGTACCATCTGACCACCAGGTTGGGCCCCGGTCTGATCATCCGC
>DATFFS010000178.1:0-8994 GCA_035249945.1 Gemmatimonadota bacterium | reverse complement strand
AATGAGGCCCGATTGGAGTTCTCCGCTGAGAGACTGGATTCCGTAGCTAGCGATCCGGATGTCGCGGTCGCGATCGATGCAAATTCACGCATCCAGATCGACGGGTTCGTCGTGCTCCCGTGCATGAATTACGACCCGGAGGGCAGCGTATCCCAAGTGGGTCACTTCGTCGTGATGAGGATCGACTATAGAAGGGAGTCGACCTGTGCCACCGCTCCCGTGGTCTGGAGCTACACCGGTTTCATCTCGAATCTGTCTGTCGGAAATTACACGTTGAGAGTCGTGCAACCGATTCCAGAGCTGAATGATCCATCGGCGGTCGTGTTCGAACGGATCCTGGAGATTCCCTAGGCCTCAGAGTGCCGCGACTCCATGCGCGGTTCAACTTGGATTTCGCTGCGGACCGACGTCGCGATGTAGCACTCGTGGTGCGCGGCGTGGTGCAGCTCGTCGACCGCCTCCGCCGCAGGGATCGTGTCGCCTCCGAACACCACGTGCGGCCGCAGCGTCACGGTAGTGATCGCGAGTCGGCCGTCCGCGTTCTTCTCCATGAGGCCCACCGCCTCGTCCCGGTAGGACTCGACGCGAAAGCCGCGCCGCGCCGCGAGCGACAGGAACCACAGCATGTGGCAGCTCGCGAGCGAGGCCACGAACGCTTCCTCGGGGTCAACCGCGTGCGGATCGGACATAGGCGGGCGCACGACGTGGGGCGAGGCCGAGGCGGGCACCGTCAGGCCGCCGTCGAACCCCCACTCGTGCGCGCGGCTGTATCGATTATCGACGAACGCCTCGTTCCGCCGCTCCCATGACACGGTCGCCAGATGCTCAGCCATCGCTCCTCCTCCGCGGCCGCGCCACGAGTTCGCCGCCGCAGTTGGGGCAGACGTGCTCGCGACTCTGAGCACACCGCTCGCAGAACGTGCACTCGTAGCTGCAGATGAAGGCGGGGCCGTCGGCCGGCAGGTCCGCCCCGCACGCCTCGCACTCCGAACGCATCTCCAGCGCCATTCACACTCCAAAGTCGCAAGATCAGCATGACAGCGAACCGGGCTTCGCGCACGGTCCGTTCAGATTCCCGCTCCGTTCGTCCGATCGCGCACCCAGCGGACGACCGTGTCCCAGACTCCCGGCGCGATGCGGTCCTGAACGTCGGCCGATGCCCTGGAGGTGGCAACCTGGAGGACATGCTCGGCCCCGGGCACGATCATCAGCGTGAAATCGCGGTTGCCGGCCGCGTCGAGGGCGACCTCGAAGATCGAGCGGTGAACCTCGGGATCGACGTTCACGTCGTGCTCGCCCCACAGCGCCAGCACCGGCTCGCGCAGCGCGAGCAGCGCGGGAAGTGGGTTGTACGATCCGTTCAGCCGCCCCCATCCGAAGTTGTCGAAGCCCGGCTCCGTGGGAGCCCAGATCCACCGCAGCCATGGACGGCCCTCGGCCGCCGCGCGGGCCTTCGCATACTCTTCCCACCCGAGCCCGGTGTCGCCGTAGCGGAACGACAGCTCCTGAAACCGGGTCACGGCCGCGACGTCCTCGGGGGACAGCCGTTCCGCAATCGCCCGATTGCGGGCGCGCTGGGTCTCCTGGCGCGCGGGCGAGGTTCCGGGCGCTCCCACGAGCACGACGTAGCGGATCGCCTCGCTCCCCATTGCGGCCAGGGGAGCGATCCACGCGCCTTGGCTCAGGCCCCAGATCCCGATCCAGTCCGGGTTGACGTCGAAGCGGTGCGTCAGGGCCTCCGCCGCCGCCCCCGCGTCGCTCGCGGTGACGTCGAAAGCGACGAGCGTGGCGCCCGAAGAGCCGCCGTAGCCGCGCTTGTCGTAGGCCAGCGCCGCGATGCCGTAGGCGGCGAACGTGATCGCGGTATCCAGCGACTCGGCGCTCTCGCGAAGGATCCACGAAGACCCCGGCTGGATTACGACCGCCGGATGCGGGCCCTCTCCACCGGGCAGGACGAGCGTGCTCTCGAGCGTGGCGTCGCCGCTGGTAAACGCGACCGTCTCGAAGGTCAGCGGGATCGGCGTCGCCGACACGGTTTCGCCGATGCGCCGCCAGCGTACCTCCCGGATGGTCCCGTCGGGTCCTCGCAGGAAGCTGGCGTCGATCGAGTCGCCGCTGGCGAATCGGTCGTTCCCCTGCGCCTCGACGACGGCGAGCAGGCCGGACTCCACGTCCCGGACGACCAGCCCGCCGCCGTTGGCGAGCCGGAACACCAGCGGATCGCCGCCGGGCAGCCTGTACGCGCCCACGAAGGCGCCGAGACGCGCGTCGTACGCGCTCCGGGGATCGTCCTGCGCTTGCGCCGTGGCTATGCAGACGATCGACAGGACGGCGGTTCCTGCGAAACGTGCAAGCATGAGGCATCCTTCGGAAGGAGAACCGGACAAGGGTAGAGGGGTCAGCAGTTGGATCGGGAAGGCGGGCGCTTGGTTGGAAGGGTCGAAAACGCGAGCAAACCAGTCTACGCCCGGAGGCGTTTCCCAGACGTGGGACGCGTATCGCTATCGGTGATCCTGGCTGGATGCGTGGCCGTCGGATGCAACGGCGCGCCGACCGACCCGGCAATTCCTGAGCTGAGCCCGCAGGACGGCCTCCTCGAGGGAGCGATTGACGGATCGGTCTTTCGGGGTACCGGCATGTTCGGGGGCACCCCCGACGTGCGGATGGGATGGGGAGGGAATTTCCAGTTCGCGTCGGACGGCAGGGGGGAATCGGACGGCGAAAGCATCTTCGGCATCTGGCACGACGGCGTGATCCCGGCGCCGGGGTCCTACGACGTCAGCTTCCCGGGCCCGTTCCGGAGAGGCTTCTGGCTCTTCTACAGTCGGACGTCGAGAGAGGGGCCCATCCAGTTCGCCGCGTACACGGGTGCGATCGAGATCGAGTCGTCGTCGTCCACTGAGGTGCGGGGAACGTTCCACGTGCGCGCCCGGCCGTCGTGCGGAGGGCAGGCGTGCCGGGATACAGGCGAGGACCCGGAAGCCGATACGATCGAGCTCTCGGGCAGCTTCCGGCTGGTTCCCCTGAACGTCGTGTTCGTTCCCCTCTGACGAATTCCTCAGCTCGGGGGAGCGAACCGGATCGCTACCGCACGGCGGGCAGGAGGTGCCCCGGGATGAACTCCGCCTGCATGTATTGCCAGCCGCGGCTGCTGTAGTTCCCTCCGAAGACGGCGATGACGAGATCCAGTGCGGGAACCACCGTCAGGTTCTGACCTCCGGCGCCGAGGGCGGAGAACGTGGACACCGTGCCCTGGCCGTACGGCATGTCGGCCCGCCACCAGAGATAGCCGTAGCCGCGCTCCCCCATTCGGTAGAGCGGCGACGAGGCCCGCTCCACGAATGAGCTGCTCAGGATCCGCCGTCCCTGCCACGTCCCGTCGTCGAGCATCAACTGGCCGAACTTCAGGAAGTCGCGGGGCAGGAAGTGGACCCCGCCACCTCCGTAGAGGTTCCCGCCGGGGTCCGTGATCCATCCGTAGCGGTCGATCCGCATGGGTCGCGCGAGCAGACGATCGAAGAGGTACAGGGGGAACTCCCCCGTCGCCCGCGCCACCATACCGAGAGCGAGGTTCGGATTGGCGCTGCAATAGATCGCGGTGTCGCCCGGCGCGAACGCCATGGGCACGGCCAGCGTGTACCCGACGAAGTCCGGTTCATCCCGATCCCACATTCCGTCTTCCCGGCCCGGGGCTTCCGGGTCGGAATCGTCGCAGTAGTACCCGGAGGACATCGTCAGGAGATGCTCCAGCGTCATGGCCCGCTTCCGAGGCTCGAGTTCCGCCGGAAACGCGCCGTCGTTCATGACCTGGTACACGGGGGTCGAGACCTCGAGCGGTTCGCCGGCCTGGATCACGGCGCCGACGAGCGTCGCGGTGACGCTCTTGGCCGCCGAGCGCGTCTCGTGTAGGCGGTCCCGGTGCTCGCCGTGGAAGTACTCCTCCAGCACGAGCTTGCCGTGCCGCGCGATCAACAGGCCGTGGATCAGCGGCACCCCGAGAGAATCCATGGGCATGTCGAGGAGGACCTGTACGAACCGCTCGGCGGCAGCGCGGTCGATGCCCGCTTCCTCGAGGGTCCCGGGGGTCCAGCCGTCATCGCGTGCGAGCGGCGGCTGGTAGGCATAGGGCTGTGGATGCAGGCCGCGCGGATAGAAATCGCTCTGGTCGTCTTCGCGGTGGAAGTCGTACGTGCCTCCGCGCATGGAGAACACCAGACTCAGCACGTCGCTCTCCGCATCGTACGATCCGCGAACGATCTCTCGCTCCTCGGTTTCCCCCCGACCCTTCCCGAAGAGCCTCACGAGAGCGCCATCGCGGACGAGGCGCTCAACGCCGAGAAGGGCGCCGAAATCGCGCTCGGGGTTCCGCAGGAGCGCCCCCAGCGATCCGTCCGGACGCTCCTCGACGAGGAGATAGAACGTGAACGTGTCCTCGAACGGCACGACCTCGCCGCTCCAGCGCCCAGCTCCATCGGACGTCAGGACCACAGGCGACGCGCGCCCGCCCATTGCCGGCGACCTGGGAGACATCCACGCGCCGCGGATCGTGCCATCGTCCTGCAGCATGCCCCGAAATGCGCCCTCCCCGCGCGGCAGCTCGAAGGACAGCTCGTCACCCTCCGCGCGGACTGGCAGGAGCCGGCCCATCATGTCGGCCGTGTAGCTCGTCCCGGCCCGCCGGATCACCAGCGGACCACGGGCGTCGGGCCCGAACCGTCGCTTCGCCTTCCAGAGGCCTTCCAGTTCATCCGCCGCAGCGAAGTGGTCCGACCGGAGGACGGGATCGGGCGGAAAGGGCATGGCCGTTGCCAGAGCGAACGCGAACGCCAGAGTGGGAAGAAGGCTCACGGGACTCTCCTGCTGGGGTCAAGGAGGCGGTTGACGTGTAGAGATCCCCTCGGTCGGAGAGATCAGCCAGACCGTCGGGACGAGCGCCGGGCTAGGAGGGGCGGTTGGGGTTCAGGCGGGGACCGTCGACCATCCGAGCGCGCGGCCATCACCACCGAACGCCCCCACGCACGAGAAGCACCGCGTCGAGCGGATAGTCGTTCTCCTCCCGATGGCGGACGCGCGCGCCGCCGCCTGCCCAGAGACGCCGACCGAACGCCGTGACGCCCGCCTCGAACGCGAGCTGACGGTCCGTCTCCGAGTCCTCTACCTCGCCGAAGCTGCGCGCCGTTCGCACCCATCGGACCTGCGGGACCACGTACACGATCGCGCCGAACGCGCGTGTCGAATCAGGGGGAGTGGAGAATCCCGCGCCCCAGCCCAGAGAGAGGACCGTCACGTCGCGGTCGGAGTCGCCGGGCTCGACGGCAAACGTCTCCGGATCCTCGTCGAAGTAGTCGACGCCGACCGCGGGGCAGAAGGCCCGGCTCGCCCCTACCCAGGCCAGCCCCGCGCCGGCCGCGGGACCGAACTCGCCCGGAAACGAGCCCGGAAATTCCTCCGTGACCGCGCCGGCGTGCGCCCGCCAGGCGAGGGCGCGAGAGGAACCTGCATAGGACCCGGCCAGGAGAGTGTATCCCGTCTCCGTCTCGATCGTCGCGCCGACGGCCTGCTCGCCAGCCTCGACAGGCAACCCCACGCAGGGCTGAGCTACGGCCGGTGCGGCGGCCAGGACGGCCGCGAGGAACGCGGAAGGGAAGCCGAGAAGCCGCACGAGGCCACGAGGATACGCCTCCCCCTGCCCGACGGCGACGCCCGCCCCGATCTCTGTTTCCGCTGACCCGTACTATCGAGCCATGGGAACCGCTTCGGCCAGCTCGGCCATCCTTGCGACCCTGCCGTGCGAGCCGACGATCCGCTCTACCTCGAGCTCCTTCTCGCGGATGAACGCCAGGAGCCGCTCGGTGTCCTCAACGTCCACGCCGTGCCAGGGGTCGTCGTAGCCGATCGGCTCGGGCCCGCCCGGCGTGAGGGGGTTGAAGAGATCGCTCTGGAAGAGGATCCGCTCCCCGGGGAGATAGACGACGAGCATCTCCTCGGCGTGCGGGATCGGCCCCACGTCGTAGAGCTCGACCCGCCGAGTCGCGTCCGCGAGCACGCGATGCCCTCCCTCGACGAGCTCGACCCGCACCGGCCGCGGGCTCCGCGCCAGGGCGTCCGGCTCGAGCGTGAACGGCGCGGCGGCGAGCCGCTCGACGAACCGCGCGTTCCCCGGCGTCGTGACGACGGTCGAGCCCTCGGCGAGGAACGTCCGGGCCCCGCTCGCGTGGTCTGCGTGATGATGGGTCAGGACGACGTAGCGGATCGGCAGGCCGGGCAGCGTCTCGCGCACCGCATCCACCACCTGCTCCGCGATTCCGCTCGGAGCGTCCGACTCCGGGGCCTCGACGACGAGCACGTGGTCCTCGAAGGCGACGAACAGCGTGTTGAAGCCGCCGGGCAGATTCTCGAGGACGTACACGCCCTCCGTGAGCGCGACCACCCGGGGCTCCTCGACCTCCGTCTCGAGCTCGACGAACCCGTCCGGGACCTCCAGCGCGAGTCCCGAGAACGGGGCATCCAACACGACCTCGACGAAGCGCGCGTCGCTCGACACGAAGCCCGCGTTGTACGTGATCCGGCGCATCGGAACGCGCGTCTTGCCGACGGTCTCGTAGTCGGCGAACTCGACCCCGAAGCCGGCATCGCCGACGGCGCTGCGGGTGTAGAGGTGCTCGTAGAGGGTAGGGAGCCGCGACGCGGCGTCGAGGGCGAGCGTGGACTGGCGGCCGTTCGACGAGACATAGGTGACCACGTCCTGCGGCCTGCCGGCGACTTCCATCCGCCCGAGCGAGCGCAGGCCCGCGGCGTGCCGCAGGGCGTCCGCCAGGAGCCGGTGCGGGAAGAACTGCGCGCAATCCGCGTAGTCGGAGGCGGCAGGGGCCTGAAGCGGCATGAACCAGCGGCTCGACGCGCTCGCCTCCCAGCCCCGGTCGCCGTCGACGACCGTTCGCGTGTGGGAGACATAGGAGTAGCCGGTCCTCCGAAGGACGACCTCCCCGTAGAATCGGTTCCGCGCGGGATCCATCGCGCAGACGCGCTCGTACCCCCACGCCTCCGGCGGCTCCTCCGGATCGCGGTTTGCGAAGAGCTGCCAGCTCGTGCCGCGAAGCGTGTAGCGGAAGGTTTCGGTGGCGCGGAGGGCCTCGGCTCCGCCCAGCGCCTCGATGCCGGCCTGAACGATCCGCCGCGCCTCGCGGTTGGAGAGCGCCGTCGGGCTCGGCGGGATTTGCGTGGAAACAGCCACGGCCGCGAGGAGTGCCGCGCTGGCGAGGAGGGCCAGGACCGTGCTCACCAGGCGATCGAGCAGCCGAGGTCGGCGGAGCTCGAGGCTCACCGCCGTTTAGAAGTCGGCACGGAGAGCGATCTTCCGGTCACGGAAGAGGATCACGGTCGTGCCTCCGCGGTCCACCGCCTCCCCGTCTCGTGTGCGAAACGAGGTCCTGGTGACGAGGGTCACGACCCCGCCCTCCTCGATCGCGGTGGAGACGCGGATCGTGGCATCGGCCGTTTCCCCCAGGTGCGATAGGATGCCGGCCCGGGCGGATGCCCTCCCTTCGATGCGGGCGTTCACCGCGGGATGAAGGTACAGGAAGTCGTCGGTCACGAACGCCAGCAGGCTATCGACATCCACGGGGCTGGCGTCCGCCTCCATGACCCGCTCCTGGGCCGCCACATACGCGAGCGCGATCGGAATCAGATCCGCCGTCTGGGCCGCCGCGGGGGTCGGAATCGAAAGACAAAGGAGGGTGGTCCACAAGGAGCCCGGTGGGATTCGGTTCATGGTGCCTCCGGTCTCTGCGGGAAGCGTTCGGCGACGGCGGCGACGAGCGCGAGGCGCGCCGGATCGCGGCCGTCGGCCTCGAGGCGGACGAATCCACTCCCGGGCGCGCCGCCGTAGCTCTTGACCCACGCGGCGGCGTGGCCGTTCTCGTCGAGCGCGAGGACCTCGACGCCCGCCGTGTCCGCCGCCCAGCGGGACAGCCAGCCGTCCTCCAGCCCCCAGCGCCGCCCCGCGTCGGTGACGGTCGCACCGTAGGCGTCGAAGAAGGCAGGGGAGTGGTCGACCTGAAGGAGCCGCCGGGTCGCCGCGCGGTCGATCGTCGAATACGCGCGCCCGCCGGGTCCCGCGGGCCAGATAAGCGGGGGAAGCCCGAGCCACACGACCTTGCCACCCGCGTCGAGGTAGCGGCGGAGCGGCGCCGCAACGCTCATCTCGGGAGAGAGCGCGCCCACGCCTTCCGGGAGCTGATCCTGCGCGAAGACGACGACGGAGGGCGCGCGGTCTGCGGCCCGCGCGGCGAAGAACGCTTCCAGCGAGTCGGCGCCGAGCACGCGGTAGCCGCGCGCGGCGAAGAAGTCGCGGACGCTCTCCGAGGCAGGGACGCCGTTCAGCTCCTCGGTCGACTCGTGCCAGTAGACCGCGCGCGCGAGCGCGGGCGGATCGACCAGCCGGACGGCGAGGACGCTCCCCTCGTCGGTCCCCACGTAGAGGACGCCGTCCTCGATCCACGGGGAGGATTTCGTGCGCTCCCCGAGATGCACCCGCTCGCGCACGGCTCCCGTCCGCGGATCGACTCCCCAGAGCTCCCCCGTCGACGTCAGGAACCAGGCGGTCCCGCCCGCAACGACCGGCGACGGCCAGACCGGCACGCCCGTGTCGACCCGCCAGACGACCCGCCCGGTGGCGGCGTCGACGGCGTGGAAGAACCAGGCGTCCGACGAGGCGTCCAGGACGAGTCCGTCGACGACCGCGGGCGAGGCGATCGACCAGGAGGTGTCGTCGTGCAGGACGCGCCAGCGGAGCCGCCCGGTCGCGGCGTCGACGGCGTAGAGCGATCCGTCACGCGAGCCGAAGAACACGGTGCCGCCCGCGACGGCGGGGGAGGAGGTGATCGTCCGGCGGTCGTAGCCGTAGCGCGCGGAGTCGAGCCGCCGGCCCGCGGTATCGAAGCGCCAGATCTCGCGGCCGTCGTCGAGCGTGATCGCGTAGAGCGAGCCGTCGGC
>DATFFS010000177.1:0-1941 GCA_035249945.1 Gemmatimonadota bacterium | reverse complement strand
GGCAGCGAGGTGGATCTCGGCAGGGAGATGGAAGAGCTGACCAAGGGAGTGATCCTGTCGGTCCTCTTCGGCGACGACCTGACACCCGGCGCGGAGGAGCGGCTGGCGCGCGCGATCCGCGAGCGGCGGGAATACACGGAGTACGTCTACCACGGAAGACTGCCGAGGCGCGATCGCCTCCCCACCCGCTACCTGCGCGCGAACCGCCGCGCCGTGGCCGCGATCGACGAGGAGGTGTTCCGCATCCTCGCGATCCGGCGTGCCCGGCTGGAAGGTTCAAAGCCGGAGGACGAGCCCGACCTGCTGGACGGACTGCTCTCCGCCCGCTACCCGGACGGGACGCCCATGACCGACGCCCAGATCCGGGACGAGATCCTGACCTTCACGAGCACCGGCTACGAGACGCTGGGCGAGGCGCTGACCTGGAGCTGGTACCGCCTGGGGATCCATCCCGACGCGGAGGCTTGCCTGCTGCAGGCGATCGAGGGGAGCGGAGAGGGAATCCAGCGCGCGGCCGAGCACGCCGAGCGTCTGCTGGCGGAGGTCATGCGGCTCCATCCGCCGACCTGGATCTTCGCCCGCGTTCCGATCGCCGAGGACGAGCTTCCTTTCGGCGGCCGCGTCCGGCCGGGGGACGTCCTGCTTCTCTGCCAGTACGTCCTGCACCGCCATCCCGGCGCCTTCCCCGATCCCGAGCGCTTCGATCCCGAACGCTTCGCGGAGACGCGGCCGTCGCGCTGGTCGTACCTGCCGTTCGGGGACGGGGCGCACAAGTGCATCGGCGAGCACCTGGCGCGGCTGGAGGGGGCGCGGGTGCTGGTGCGGGTCGCGTCGCGCCTGCGGTTCCGGCTGTCGGCGCCGGAGAAGGTCGAGCCCTATGGGGGGATCACGCTGCGTCCGTGGCGCGGCCTGCCCGCACGCGTCGAGATGCGGTGAAGATCGGGTATACTCTGCGCGTCCTGTCCTCTGCTGGCGGAACCGAACTCCAACCCCTTCACCTGGTGGCGATGAAGCGGAGATTTCGGCGACACGGCATTCCGTGCGCTGTGTTCGCGGTGCTGGCGGTCGCGTCGTGCGGCGAGCAGCCTAGGGAAGTCGAGCCGCCGGTGTCGAGGGCCGACGCGCGCGGCACCGAGGGGCTGGATCCCGGCGCCTTCGATTCGCTTCCCTGGGCGCCCGGCAGGCTGGACCGCGTCACCGGCACGTACCGGCTGTCGGTTCCCCGCCCCGATCTCCTCGTCACCGTCGACGGCGTGCGCCTGACGTCGCGCGATGCCGCCGCCGGCTGGGCGTCGTTCAAGCCGGTGCCCGGCGGGGCGGTGCTGACCGCCGAGCTACCTCTCCTGGCCGACGAGGTGAACCCGGTCCTGTCCGCGGCGCTACTCCACGACCTTCGCGTGACGGCTCTCCACCCCCACTTCACGCGCGAGGAGCCGCGGCTGCTGTTCCTTCACCTCGCCGCGATCGGGGAAACCGACAGCCTGGCGTCGGCGATGGGCGCGGTCCTCCAGACCCTCGAAGACGTGCGGGGGGTGCCGCGTGAGATCGCGCCGCCCATCGATCCCGGCCAGGTGACGTTCTATCCGGCGCCGGTCGACAGCATCCTGCGGGTGCGAGGGCGGATGCGGGAGGGGGCGTACGAGATCACGCTTCCGCGATCGGCCACGCTGGAGGGATTCGAGCTCGGCGAATCGTCGGGGATAGCCAGCCGGGTGACGTTCGCGGGCGGGCCCTCCTCGGCGGTCGTCCGGGGACGGCTCGCGCTCCTTGAGGAGGAGCTCCAGCCGGCCCTCAAGGCGCTGCGAGCCGCCGGCATCGAGATCGCCTCGATCGATGATGCCGCGATGGGGGAGGAGCCGAACTACGTGCACGTGCACATCTGGGGACGAGGCAGCGCCACGGCGCTCGCCCAGGCGATCCGCGACGCGCTGGACGTGATGG
>DATFFS010000176.1:0-11593 GCA_035249945.1 Gemmatimonadota bacterium | reverse complement strand
GGCGAACGCTGGTTCGGCGTCGCCGAGCGGGACGGCGCCATGGAGAGGGTCCTGGCGGCGCTGGAGGCCTTCCATGCGCGCGAGCCGCTCCTGCCCGGCATGCCGCTGGAAGCCGCGCGCCAGGCAGCCCGCGCGCCGGCTCCGCTGGCAGAGTCCGCCATCGAAGCGCTGGAGCGTTCGGGCGCCGTCGAGCGGCGCGGGGCCGCCCTGGCCGTGCGTGGCCACAGTGTCGAGCTGGCTGCGAACGATCGCCGACTGGTGGATCGGGCGCTCGAGCGGTACGGTGAAGCGGGCCTGGAGCCACCCGAGACCGAAACCCTGGCCGCGGACCTCGGCGTGGACGCCGGGCGCCTGAGACGGCTGCTCGGCCTGCTGGAGCGCGAAGGCCGGCTCGTCAAGCTGGCCGGCGACTGGTACGTCGACCGCGCGGCGATGGATGCGGCCGAGCGCAAGCTCGTCGAGCTTCTCGGGCGCGAGGAAGGGGGCGCGGACACCGGAGCGTTCAAGGAGATGTTCGGAGTGACCCGGAAGTACCTGATCCCGATCCTCGAGTACTTCGATCGGCGCGGCCTGACGCGGAGGGACGGGAATCGCCGCGTCCTGACGGGGCGAGCGTGACTCGGACTTTCCGCAGCGCCGTGATCACGTTGGCGCTGGCGGCCTTGGCCTGCGCGAGCTCGAGGACCGCGAGCCCGCCGCGCGTGGAACCCCGCGACCGGACCGACGACCCCGAGCTGGCCGCCGCGCGGGCGGCCGCGCGACCGGAGTTCGAGACCCAGGCCGACGCTCTCACGGCCGGGGTGTACGAGAGGTTCGAGCACCCGGACTCGGTCACGGGAGCGGCGCCGGCGCCGAGGACGGCGCCGCCGGCGACGCCCGGCGTCGCGGGCGGGGACGACCCCAGCACCGAAGAGCTGCTCGGAACCCTGGCCGCGCCCGGCCCGTATAATGCAGGTGCCGGTGCCACGGGGGAGAGGCCCCCGGCGGGATCGGCCTCCGCGCGTGAGGAATGGACCCTTCAGCTGGGAGCGTTCGAGTCTGAGACCGGAGCTCTCGTCCGCATTCGACAGATCGCCGCCGAGTTCCCGACGCTGCCCCGCTGGTACGAGCGCGAAGGGGGCACGGTGCGCGTGTTCGTCGGGCGCTTCGCCGATCGCGCCGAAGCGGAGCGCGAGCGGGCGCGGCTGGCCGCGTCCGGCTATCCCGACGTCTGGGTCACGGCCGTACCCTGACCGGCCGGCGCGGACGTCGAGGATCCTGATCGCGGCGGCGCTCGCGGCCGTCCTCCTGGCGGCTCCCGCGGCACTGCGCGCCCAGACCGCTCAGGAGCGTCCGGGCCTGCGGCTGGAGCAGAACTTCCCCAACCCGTTCACGCCCGGCGTCAGCCCGACGATCTTCACCTATCACCTCGAGGCGGACAGCCGCGTCACCCTGTCGGTGTTCAACCTGATCGGGCAGGAAGTGGTCCGGCTGGTCGACGGGCCCGAAGAGCGGGGAACCCATCGCGTGGCATGGGACGGCACCGACGCCAACGGCAACTTCGTTCCCGCGGGATTCTACTTCTACAAGCTGGACGCGGGCGAGGTGGAGGCCCTGGGCCGGCTGCGCATCCTCTCGGCGGGTCGGTAGGTCAGGGGATCTGGTACAGCATGCGGCCACAGGACTCGCACAGGATCGTGGCATCCTGCTCGGCGAGCTCCGCCATGCGGCCGGTGGGGAACTTGACGAAGCAACCATAGCACACCCCGCGCCGCATCGGAACGAGCGGCCGGTCGTACTTGCGACGGATCGTCTCGAAGCGGCGCATGATCGCCGGCTCGATCTCCGCTTTCAGGCTTTCGATCTCGTCGTCGACGGCGGACGCGTCCACCGCCTCGAACCCGATCTCCCCGTAGGAATGGTCGCTGAGATCGCGCTTGAGCTGCAGCAAGTCCTGCAGCGCGATCAGCCTATCGATGGCGCGGTCGAGGTTGCCGGCCATCTCAGACGTTCGCCTCTTCCAGCACCTTCATGAAATCCTCCACCGAAAGCACCTCGTCGAGTCGCGACAGGTTCTGCGGGTTCTTGCAGAACTGTGCGATCTTGCCGAGAACGGGAAGGTACTGGTTGGAGATCTCGACCGGTGGGGCGACGATCAGGAAGAGATGATGCACCGGCTTGCCGTCCACGGCGCCGAACCCGAGTCCGGCCTCCTTGCGCCCGTAGACGACCCGCAGGCGGTCGACCACCAGTGAGCGGCAGTGCGGAATCGCCACTCCCTTGCCGATTCCGGTGGAGCCGAGATTCTCGCGCTTCTTCAGCAGGCCGTAGAGCTCTTCGGAACTGTCGCCCACATGCAGGAGATCGACCATCTCCTGCAGGGCTTCTTCCTTCGTCGACGCCTCGAGGTCGAGAGCGATCTCTTCCGGTGCGAAGAACTCGACGAGCTTCATGAAATCGATATCCCCGGGATGTGACGGTTCGTCGAAATCGGACGCCGCAAGTTACAGGTCGCGCCGGAACCTGACAACGAAACGCGGCCCGCTTCCGTCCTCGTCGAGGTCGGTGATGCGCTGCGCGACGAACAGCTCTACGAACGAGAGCAGATTCACGCCCGAGATGCCGGTGCCGACGTTGGCATGCCATTCCTCGTAGTCGCCGAGCGCGCCGGCGTCCGCGAACGCCACCCAATGCCAGCTCAGGAAGAGAAGGGCGATACGGCGCCCCACCGGGAGCGGCAGGCGAACCTCCGAGGAGATCTGACCGCCCTGGGAGTCGACGAAGCTTCCGCCGCGAAAGCCGCGCAGAGATCCGGGGCCGCCGAGCATCACGTGGCGCTGGACGGGAAGCGAGTCGCCGTCGAGGGGTCCCATCCATACCGCGCGGGTATTCCACCAGACGTCCTGCCGGAAGCGTGAGAAGCGGCTCAGCTCGATGGCCGCGCGGCGGAAGTCGAGCTCCCCGCCGAGGATGCCGCCGGCGAGCTCCGCGTCGGCGCGAAGCCACCATCCCGGAGACGGCAGCAGCGGACTCTGGATGTCCCGCGTGTCGACCTGCACCCGGGCAGAGAGGCTGTGCAGGTCGCCTTCGACCGCCGGGGGGTTGTCCCGATAGTTCGCGCCGAAGAGCGCGAACGGCGATCGGTCGCGCTGGGACCGTTGCGAGGCGTCGAGGTACGTGAGCGCCCCACCCCATCGGCCGTCGGAGGTCTCCGCCTCGACAGCCAGTGCGTATCCCTTCTCGCGCCACCAGTCGAGCAGGTCCGAGGCGAAGGCGAACGTCGCGATGTCGTTCTCCTGGATCGATACCTTCCAGTCGTCGAACGTGGTGGAGCGGTGGAAGTGCTCGATTCGCACGTGAATGGCTCCCGGGAGCGGGAGGCGCTGCCGGGCCGAACCGCTCCAGTAGACGCGCGAATGCGTGGTGGCGGCGGCGACGCGGGCGGAGAGCTCCGGCCGCTGGATGGGGTCGAGCGGCTCGAGCGCCAGGCCCCACGAGGGCGTGAGCCCATCGACCCGGTTGTAGTGCGCGATCCCGAAGCCGTGCCAGCCGGGGAGCTCGAGGAGCCACGGGAACGCCTCCCCGGCAGGAGCGTCGACCCCCGGCAGGAACGGGGCACCGAGGGTGTCGCCGGCCGCCGGGAAGACGAGCGGGTCCGACGGGATCAGCGGATCGGGGGGGATCAGGGAGTCGGCGGCGACCGTATCGGCAGGCGACGGGAGCGGTTCCTGCGCGCGCGCCGTGGCGGCGGACAGGCCGGCCGACGCGACCGCGAGCGCGATCATCGCGCGGCGCATGCGGCAGCCCCTCAACCGCTCCAGCGGAACCGATGGACCCGGAACGGTCCCTCCACGGCGACGGCGGCGGCGTAGCCCGGCGGCCCGGCGATGCTCTCCAGACGCCAGCGCCCGGCTTCGGCGTCGTGGCCCGGGATCGAGAGCGGCACCGGGCCGGTCCCGGGGTCTACCGAGACGACGAAGGACTGAAGCGACTGGCGGAAGATCCCCGCGCCAGTCGCCTTCACGAAGGCCTCCTTGCGAGTCCAGCAGGCGAAGAAGGCGGCCGGGCGGAGCTCCTCGGGCGTCGATCGCAGGGCCGCGATCTCGCGCGGCGAGAAGAAGCGCGACGCCAGGCGGTCGATCGGCAGGTCCCGCCGCAGGCGCTCGAGATCCACGCCCACCTCACGGCCCTGCGTCACGGCGACCAGCGCCCGCCCGCGGGAGTGCGAGAGGTTGAAGGTCAGCGGCATCGCGTTCCAGGCGGCGTCGAGCCGCGGCTTCCCACCGTCGTCGATCGAGAAGCGCACCGCGCGCGGATCGGCCTCCAGGTAGGACGCGAGGATCGAGCGCAGGGCGGCGCCGGAGATGACCAGGTCTCGGCGCCGGGCCTCGAACGGCTGCCGCGATGCACGCCGGACATCGGCCTCCGGGAGCAGCAGCTCGAGCCGGGCAACCTCCTCCTGCGACTGCTCGAGCTCGATGTCCCACACGTGGACGGTTTCCCGTTCCGGGGGCGCAACGATGCGTGCGGCGGTGGAGGGCAAACGGGTTTCCTCCGGTTGGACCGGTGACGGAGTGCGCGGTAGACTAACAGGTCACCGATGCGAGCCCGATAGTATTTCACCGACCCGCGTAAGGTACGAATGGATATCTTGCTGCGCACCACTCTGCAGGCCGTGCGATCCGGGGAGATCGGAGTGGACGAGGCGTGTGGCCGGCTGGCCGGCTGGAGCCACGAGTCGCTTTCTTTCGCGACGATCGATCACCATCGCGCGCTGCGCACCGGATTTCCCGAAGTCGTGTACTGCGCGGGCAAGACGCCGGCGCAGGCGGCCGCGATCGCTCGCCGGGTATGGGAGCGCTCGGGTCGGGTCCTCGCGACTCGGGTCGAAGAGGAGCACGCGCGCGCGGTGGTCGCGGCGGTTCCGGAAGCCCGCCACAATCTCGTCGCACGGACGGTCTCGGCGGGGGCGCCGGCGGCCCCCGACGGTCCTCCGGTCCTGGTCGTGACCGCCGGCACGAGCGACTTGCCGGTGGCAGAGGAGGCGCTCGAGACGGTGCGGATGCTCGGACAGCCGGTCGAGGCCCTGGTCGACGTCGGCGTCGCCGGAGTCCACCGCCTGCTGGCCCAGGAGCCGGTACTGACGCGAGCCGGGGTCGTGATCGTGGTGGCGGGCATGGAAGGGGCTCTCGCGTCCGTCGTCGGCGGCCTCGTTCGCGTCCCGGTCATCGCGGTGCCGACCAGCGTCGGCTACGGGGCATCCTTCGAGGGTCTCGCGGCGCTCCTGGCCATGCTCTCGAGCTGCGCCGCGGGAATCGTGGTGGTGAACATCGACAACGGTTTCGGTGCGGGCTTCGCCGCGGCGCGGATCAACGCACTTCGGGGCACGGAGGCGAGCCAGTCAGCCGACGTGTCCGAGGCCGGGAAGGAGCAGAATGTCTGCGCATGAGCTGAGACCCGTGGGCGACACGGCGCCGGACACCCGTCCCGCCTCCGCCTCGCGCGACACGCTCAAGGAGATCGCGCTCTTCCTGCCCAACTTCGTCGTTCTCCTGAAGCGCCTCATCTCCGACCCGCGGGTACCGCGGAAGAGCAAGCTGGTTCTCTGCGGCACGGTCCTGTACCTCGTCTCCCCGATTGACGTGGTGCCGGATTTCGTTCCCGGTCTCGGACAGCTGGACGACATCGTGGTAGCCCTGCTCGCCCTTCACAGCATCCTCAATCGCGTCGACGACGAGGTGGTCGTCGAGCACTGGCCGGGAGACGAGAACGTGATCCGGATGGTGCGCGCGGGACTGTCCGCGGTGGCCCAGATCCTCCCCGGGAAGTGGGAGAGCCGGGTGTGAGGTCCGGGTGCCGGGACTGATGCGCCGGTGCTGCGCGCGGAGCCCGCGCGTGGTACCTTGTCCCTCGAAACGGAGAATCGATCGGTGATCCGGAGCATGACGGGATTCGGCCGCGGGGAGGCGGTCTCCTCGGGCTATCGATTCGCCGCCGAGATCAAGTCCGTCAACCATCGCTTTCTCAATCTCAATGTCCGTATGCCGCGGGCCTTTGCGCATCTGGAGAGCCGCGTCACCGCGCTGTGCTCCAGCCGCTGCGAGCGCGGGCATCTCAACGTCTCGATCGAAATCGAACGCGAGGGAGAGGCCGGGGGCAGAGGGCCGCGCCTGAACCGCGAGGTGCTGGAGCGGTACCTCGAGATCGTCTCCGATCTCGCGGGCGCAGGCGCCGACGGTCGCGAGATCTCAACCGGATCGCTGCTCGCGCTGCCGGGTGTCATCGAGTGGGACGCGGAGGAGATCTCGATGGCCGACGAAGCGTTCGCGGAGGGCGCCACCGCCGCGGTGAGCACGGCCCTCGACGCGCTCGTCGAGAGCAGGCGGACCGAAGGCCGCGCCCTGCTCGAAGATTTCCGGGCCCGGATCGACTCCATCGAGTCGAGCCGCCGTCGCATCGAGGAGCTGAGCCCGCTGCGCGAGGAGCGGGAGCGGGAGCGCCTGCGGGAGAAGGTTCGCGGCCTGCTCGAAGACCCGGCGGAGGAGCTGGAGCGACGCATCGAGCAGGAGATCGTGCTGCTCGCCGACAGGGTCGACGTGAGCGAGGAATTGACGCGGATGCGAGCCCATCTCGACCATTTCGTGGGCGAGCTGGAGTCGGACGAGGGTTCGATCGGACGCAAGCTGACGTTTCTGCTCCAGGAGCTCGGCCGGGAAGCGAACACGATCGGCTCGAAGGCCTCGGACCCCGAGATGCAGAAAGCGGCCATCGAGATCAAGTCGGAGCTGGAGAAGATGCGCGAGCAGGCGGAGAACGTGGAGTGAACCGGTCGCGGGAACGCGACGCCGACGTCCGGTTGCGGACGCGGCCGTTTCCGATCATCCTCTCGGCGCCGAGCGGCGCGGGGAAGACCACCGTGTCCAACGCGATCTTCCAGCGCTTTCCCTACATCCGCTTCGCGGTCTCGCTGACGACCCGGGCGCGCCGCGATGGCGAGGTGGACGGCGTCGACTATCGATTCGTCGACGAGCAGACGTTCGCCGATGCGCGGGACACGGGGGAGCTGGCCGAATGGGCGATGGTCCACGGCCGGCTGTACGGCACTCCCAGAGCGGAGGTCGACAGGGCGCTGGTGGACGGATACCACGTCCTGCTGGACGTCGACGTGCAGGGTGGAGCCTCGCTCCTGGAAGCGTATCCGGGCGCGGTCTCGATCTTCCTGCTGCCGCCCAGCCACGGAGCGATGGCGGCTCGGCTCAAGGGACGGGGAACCGATTCCGACGAGGCCATCAGCGGCCGCCTGACCCAGGCCCTGAAGGAGCTGGAATGCGTGTCGCAGTACGAGTACGTGATCGTAAACCGGGAGCTCGACAAGACGGTCGAGGTGTTCTCGCGAATCATACACGCGGAGGAGCACCGGCGCGTTCGTCGCGAGAATCTGGCGGAGTGGATCGACGTCCACTTCCCGAGTCGCGGCGCCGCGAAGACGATCGGCGCGAGCTCGTGAAATCGATGCCGGTCCGCGGGCGCCTCGCGGCGGCCCGACCGGAAATCTCGAGGAGGATTCCATGAAGGTGTTCACACCGGGACAGGTGGCTTCGAAATCGCAGGGCAACAAGTACGAGGCCGTGATGGTCGCCTCGGCGTACGCCAGAAAGCTCAACGAGCTGCCGAAGGAGGGCGGCAAGGAGTGGAAGAAGAAGTACACCACGCGGGCCCTGGAGGACCTGGCCACGGGCGAGATCGAGTACACGGTCGTCGACAAGCGCGCCGGGGAGTAGCTCCCTTCGAGCCCTTCGCCGGGCGGGTGATCACGCTCGGCGTCACCTCGGGAATCGCCTGCTACAAGGCGGTCGATCTGATGCGCGATCTGCAGCGCGCGGGCGCGCGGGTGCGCGTGGTCATGACGCGCTCGGCGGCCGAGTTGATACGGCCGGCCCTGTTCGAGGCGCTGTCAGGCGAGCGGGTAGGAGTCGAGCTGTGGGCCGACTGGCCTCCGGGTGAGGAGGGCGAGGGTGCCTACGCGCGCTTCCCGCACCTCGACTTCGCGCGCGGGATCGACGCCGTGGTGGTGGCGCCGGCGACCGCGAACGTTCTCGGCAAGGCGGCCGCGGGGCTGGCGGACGACCTGCTCTCGACGACGCTCCTGGCCGTCGATCCGTCCGAGACCCCGACCGTGTTCGTCCCCTCGATGAACGCGACCATGTACGAGAATCCCGCCGTGCGCGCCAACCGGGCGGTCCTCCGGGAGCGCGGCTACGCGCTCCTCGCCCCCGGCGAAGGCGCGCTGGCGTGCGGGGAGACGGGGATCGGCCGCTGGCCGGGCAACGCGTTCGTCCTGGCGGCGCTGGACCGGCTGCTGAACGGCCGCGGGCGCCTGGCGGGCAGACGGGTGGTCGTCTCCGCGGGTCCCACGCAGGTCGACGTCGACCCCGTCAGGATCGTCACCAACCGCTCGTCGGGCCGCATGGGCTTCGCGGTCGCCGAGGCGTGTTGGCGAGAGGGCGCGGACGTCGTCGTCGTCCACGGACCGACGAGCGTCGACCCGCCGCCGTTCGTGAGGGCGGTTCCCGTGCGCACGCCCGAGGAGATGTCGGCCGCGGTTCGGGCCGAGCTGGAAGGCGCCGATCAGCTGTGGATGGCGGCGGCAGTGTCGGACTGGCGCCCGATCGAAGTCGCCGAGAGCAAGCTGAAGAAAGCGGACTGGGACGGCGTCCTCAAGATGGAGCGGACGGAAGACATCCTCGCCCGCGCGGCCGTGGAGCGCTCTCCGGGGACGACCCTCATCGGGTTCGCGCTCGAAACCGACGACGTATCCCGCGTGGCGGAAGAGAAGCTTCGCGCGAAGGGGTGCGACTGGCTGGTGGTGAACGACGCGCACGAGGAAGGGGCCGGCTTCGAGCACGAGACGAACCGCGTGTTCGTCCTGGGCCGCGACGGGTCCCGCACGGAGTTCGATCTCCTGCCGAAGCGGGAGCTGGCCCGACGCCTGGTCGATCTGGTGCTCGACCGTGAGGCCGCCCGAGCGGCCGCGCGGTCCTGACCGCTCGGTGGCGTGAGCCCCGAGTCGAGGTCCGAAGCCAGGGCGCGTCTAGAGCGCGCGCGACTCCTGGGCGAGCGCAGCGTCTACCGCATGTCGCCGGTGGACGCTCGCCGCGAGGATCCCGCGCCGGCGATCGAAGTGTTGGAGCCCGATCACGGGGCCGCAGCGATGCCGGCCGCGGGCTTCGACGAGGAGAGCTGGGAAGCGGTCCGCGCCGAAGCACTCGCCTGCACGCGATGCGATCTCTGCTCCACGCGCACCAGGGTCGTCTGGGGAAGCGGAACGCCGCGCACGAAAGTCATGGTGGTCGGCGAGGCGCCGGGGTACCATGAGGATCAGCAGGGCGAGGCGTTCGTGGGACGCGCGGGTCAGCTCCTGACGAAGATCCTCCAGGCGATCGGGTTCGGCCGCAACGAGGTCTTCATCACGAACGTGCTCAAGTGCCGGCCGCCTCAGAACGCCGATCCGCAGCCGCATCAGGTAGCCGAGTGCGAGCCCTTCCTCGTGCGGCAGATCACGCTCATCGACCCGGCCGTGATCCTTACTCTGGGGCGCCACGCGGCGCGCACTTTGCTTCGCAACGAAGGCTCGATGGGAAGCCTGCGCGGGCAGGTCCACCGCTACGAGGGAGTCCCGCTGGTGGCCACCTACCATCCGGCGGCGCTGCTTCGCAACCCGAGCCTCAAACGCCCCACCTGGGAGGATGTGCAGCTCTTGCGGAAGATCTATGACGAGGAAATGACGGCGCGGGCAGGTCAACATGGATGAGGCTCAGGTTCTGACCACCCGCGGCGTGACTCCGCTCCGCGCGCCGGAGCGGACGCCGCCCCACAGCGATGAAGCGGAGATCTCGGTTCTCGGCGGCATGCTGATCGAGGAGACGGCCGCCGACTACGCCATGGAGAAGCTCGTCGAGGACGACTTCTACCATCCGGCCCATCGGCTGATATTCGAGGCCATTCAGCGCCTCCGCGACCAGGGTCATGCACCCGACGCGCTGGCCGTCAGGGAGGAGCTCCAGCGGCACGGCGATCTCGATGGCGCCGGCGGATCGGAGTACCTGGCGCGGATCGTCGACATCGTTCCGACGGCCGCCAACATCGGCTATCACGTCAAGATCGTGCTCGACAACTCGGTCAAGCGGCGCCTGATCACGGTCGGAACGCGCGTCGTCGGGGACACCTACGACTCGACCGAGGACTCGGATGTGCTCCTGAACCGGGCCGAGGAGGAGATCTTCCGCCTGGGGGAGCGGCGCCACAAGAAGTCGTTCACGCCGATCAATCAGCTGCTGCAGGGCGCGGTCCAGCAGCTGGAGGCGCTGAGCTCCTCCTCGGAGCGTATCACCGGCGCACCCTCCGGCTTCAAGGACCTGGACGACCTCACGGGCGGCTTCCAGCTCAGCGATCTGATCATCCTCGCGGCCCGGCCCTCGCTCGGGAAGACGAGCCTCGCGCTCAACATCGCCGCCTACCTGGCCACCCAGAAGGGGCTCCCGGTCGCCATCTTCAGCCTCGAGATGTCGATGGAACAGCTGGTCCAGCGGCTGATCAGCAGCGAATCGCCGGTGTCGTTGCACTCGCTGAGGACGGGGCGCGCCAGCATCGAGGAATGGCGTCGGGTCTCGGACGCCTGCGAGCGGCTGCGCCGGGCGCCGATCTACATCGACGACAGCGGGATCCTGAGCGCCCTCGAGATGCGCGCCAAGGCGAGACGTCTCAAGCTTCAGAAGGACATCGGCCTGGTGGTGGTCGACTATCTGCAGCTCATGGAGAGCAACCGCCGCTCCGAGAGCCGCCAGCAGGAGATCACCGAGATCAGCCGCTCGCTGAAGGCGCTGGCGAAGGAGCTGAACGTTCCGGTCATCGCCCTCTCGCAGCTCTCGCGCGCCCCGGAGCAGCGGACGACCGATCAGCGGCCGCGGCTCTCGGACCTGCGGGAGAGCGGCGCAATCGAGCAGGACGCCGACCTCGTGCTGTTCCTGTACAAGGAGAAGGCCGCCGAGGGAGACAGGAAGCAGGAATCCGCGGCCGGCACGGTGGAGGTGATCGTCGGCAAGAACCGCAACGGCCCGACCGACAAGATCCTCCTGACCTGGCTCGGCAACTTCATGCGGTTCGAGGACTTCGACCCGCGATTCGCGACCGCTTGACTGCCCGCACGCGCTCGCGCTTCGTATGCTCGGTGTGCGCGGCGACGAGCCTGCGCTGGGCGGGACGGTGCCCGGAGTGCGGCGAGTGGAACTCGCTCGTGGAGGAGGTGCTGGAGCGGGCGGTCGCGCGCGGCGCAGGAGCGCCGGCGGTGGCGGCGCGCCCGCTGGCCGAGGTCGACGTCTCGGAAGCGGCGCGGGTCTCGACCGGCACGGGGGAGCTCGACCGACTGCTGGGGGGCGGGATCGTGCCCGGCGGCCTGTACCTGCTGGGCGGAGAGCCGGGCATCGGAAAGTCGACGCTCGTCCTCCAGGTGGCGGGCCGGCTGGCGCGCGAGGGACGGAAGGTCCTCTACCTGGCGGGGGAGGAGTCGCCGGGCCAAATCAAGCTGCGGGCGGAGCGGCTGGGCGTGATGGGAGAC
>DATFFS010000175.1:0-10129 GCA_035249945.1 Gemmatimonadota bacterium | reverse complement strand
CGGAAGCCGACGTCGAAGGCGAGCCGCAGGGAATCCCCCGGCTGGAGCACCTCTTCCAGAGCGTACATCCGGTAGCCGATCTCCTCGTCCACGAGCACGGCTTCGGCGGGCCGGCCGAAGGACAGCGAGCGCGCCTCGAGCTCGGGATCGAGGAACACGTGGACCGAGTCGATCGCCGCGCGGGTCCGGTTTACGAGGTCGAAGCTGCCGTGCAGGTCGATCGCGGAGTCTTCGGGGTAGATCTCGACGCGGAGCTGTGCGCTCTCGATCGTCGGCTGCGGGACCTCCGCGTAGCGCCGGTACCGCTTCTCGTACTCGGCCTGCCGCGCTTCGCGCTCGCCGGCCGTCGAGTTGAGGATGTGGGTGTTGTAGAAGACGAACCCGCCGAACACGAGGATCGGCACGAGCGCGAGTCCCACGGCTGCAGCCACGCGGCCCGCCAACCGTTCGCGCGCCTGGCGGAGCCGACGTCGCAGGCCGCCTTCGTACCCACGCACCCAGAACAGCACCGCCCCCACGAGCAGGAGCAGCGCCCAGCTCGCCCAGTAGAGCTTGAACCACACGAAGGGCGCCGCGAACGGGCCGAAGCCGTTCATGTCCGAGTAGAGCCAGCCGGGATCGCGGCCGTAGAGGAGCAGGTTGTCCTTCACCAGCCCCGTGAGCCGCAGGATCGACGGCGCCAGGATGCCCACCAGCACGAGAATGTGGCCCAGGTACTTGTGGTCCACGACGACGTGGATCGCCATCGCGAGCGCCGCCAGGATCACATAGTCGAGGAGCTTCATCCCGAAGACGACGCGGAAGTAGAGGCCGAGCTCGAAGTTCGTGTAGCCCTGGAGCGCCTGGATCAGGAGCCCGCCGATCATCGTCGCGGCCTGGAACGCCACGATGAGCGCGACGATCGCGAGGAACCGGCCGACGAGCATGGCACCCTCGGGCACCGGCGCCGCGTCGGCGATCGGACCCGTCCCCGCGGCGCGCTCCTTCCACACGAGCTCGCCCGCGTAGACCGCGATCAGGATCGGCATCAGAGGCCCGCTTCGGGAGGAGAGGACCTCCTCGACGATGAGGAGCGTCACCGGCCAGGTGGACGTGTCGAAGACCGTCTCGCCGACGTTCCACCCCCAGAGGAGGATGAGGCCGACGCACGCGGCGAGCACCACGAAGAACCAGCGGCTCACGACTGCGCTCGCGAGCGCGTTGCGCGCGACGGCCAGGGTCTGCCTGGCCGCGCTCCCGGGGCCGAACGAGCCGGAGACGCGCGGAACGTTCACCGGCCACGACCGCTCGGGCAGCAGAGCTGGGGCGCCCCGCCGCCGGCGCCCGCCCTCCTCCGCGTGCGCGAACCGGAACGTGGCGAACAGGAGCGCGAGCACCCCGGCCGCGACCCCGAGCCATACCGCGCGGTTCCATGCCAGTGCCGCGGGCAGCCCGATGAGCCGCGCGTTCCGCTCCGCCTCCGTCCAGTACTGTGTCACTTCCATGATCGTCGCGGCGCCCAGCGGGTCGACCAGCACGGCAACGGTCGGGCTCGCGATCCGGTCCGCGTAGTTGAGCATGACGACGTAGGCGATGAAGAATCCGATCGCCCCCAGGTACACCGGCAGAGTCTGCCGTGCGAATAGCCCGATCGTGAAGAGCACCGCGCCGACCAGGACGAGGTTGGGCAGCTGGATCGTGAAGTACGGCTCGACGTGGGCGGCGAACCGGAAGGGGCCGACCGTCTCGGCGCCGGTCGAGGCGATCCACGTCGCAACCAGGATCCCGAGCGGGATCGCCACCATCACGAGGGCGTTCACGACCAGCGACCCCAGGTACCGGCCGCCGAGGAGATCCGCCCTGCCGACCGGTGTGGTGAAGAGGAGCCCGTCCATCTCGACCTCGACGTCGCGCACCGCCGCTTCGCCGAAGAGCGCCGCCGTGACCAGCATTCCGAACATGCCGATGATCACCGTGCCGCCGGCGATCCGCTCGGGCGCATTGGCATGTTCCGCACCGTCGGCGGTCGCGAGGAACATCCATATCGCGACGAAGAACAGGATCCCGAAGTAGGCCCAGGTCGCGCCGCTGTTGAAACGATACGCGAGCTCGTAGCGGAAGATCTCCCGGAGCCTCACCGGTTGCAGTCCTCGTCACCGCATGTCACACTCACCCGCCCGGCCGAACGCGGCCGCTTAGCGACGGTCCCTCGACCAAGAGAGGACATCCCATGCCCACGAGCACAGAGAAACGCAACATGGAGCTCATGCAGACGCTGGACGACGCCTGGAACGACCAGGACGTGGAGGTATTCCGGGCGCGGCACAAGCCCGACGTGATCGTTCGCTGGCCGGGCAAGACAGAGCCGACCGTGGGCATCGAGGACCACACGCAGGAATCGATCGAGTTCTGGAAGACCTTCCCGGACCAGCGTCTCGACAACCGGCCCTACAGGATCTTCTTCGCGTCGGGCGACTACACGTGCTCGGTCGCGCGCTTCACGGGCACCATGACGGGACCGATGAAGGCCCCGGACGGATCCGAGATCCCGCCGACGGGGAAGTCCTACGAGATCGACTTCTATACCGTCGCGCAATGGGACGACGGCCAGATCGTCGAGGAGAACCTCATGTACGATCTCGTCACGTTCATGAAGCAGATCGGCCTCAGCGAGTAGCGACGGCCGCCTGATCTCGGGCAGCCTCACGACGCCGCCTCCGCCACGGCTTCCGCCGCGGTGCGACGACCGTGATGACCGGCCATGACGCTGAAGTAGACGTCCTTGAAAGCCGGGTCGACGGGCTCGAACCCGGCTCCCGGCGACGACTCCGCGTGGACGTGCACGATCGTCCGCCCCGCCAGGAGTCTGGTCGAAATCACCGGCAGTTCCCGCTCGAGCGCCGCCAGCTCGTCGCGGCTCACCATCCGGCGCCAGATCCGCCCCTCGAGCGCGGCCATGGCGCCCAGGGGCTCCGCCTCCAGCAGGATCTCGCCCTGGTCGATGATCGCCATCCGGCTGCAGAGCTCCTCGACGTCCTCGACGATGTGGGTCGACAGGACCACGACACTGTCCTCGCCGATCTGGGAGAGCAGGTTCAGGAACCGCACGCGCTCCTCCGGGTCGAGCCCCGCCGTGGGCTCGTCCACGATGATGAGCTTGGGATTCCCCAGGAGGGCCACCGCGACGCCGAAGCGCTGGCGCATCCCGCCCGAGAAGGTGCCCAGCTTCTCCCCGCGCACCTCCCACAGGTTCGTCTGCCGGAGGAGCGCTTCGACGACGTCGCGCCGGACGCCCGGCTCGCCGATTCCCTTCAGCACCGCGAAGTGCTCGAGCAGCCGCTGGGCCTTGGCCTTGGGGTGAAAGCCGAACGACTGGGGCAGGTAGCCGAGCGTCTTCCTCACGTCGCCCTTCTGCCGCAGCACGTCGAGTTCGCCGAGAGTGATCGTCCCCTCGTCCGGCTCCTGCAGCGTGGCGACGATCCGCATGAGAGTCGATTTGCCGGCGCCGTTCCGGCCGAGCAGGCCGAACATCCCCTTCGGGATGTCGAGCGAGACGTCGTTCAGTGCCCGCGTGCCGTTGGGGTAGGACTTGGAGAGGTCACGGATGGTGAGGTGCATCGAATCAGCTCCGGTTTTCAGGTTCGTACGAGAACGCTCTCGCTGGGTTTCAGGATGCGAGGGGAGCCTGCCTTCCGGCCGCGTAGCGGAACAGCAGCCAGGTCGCAGGACCGGAGAGCGCCCCCAGCAGGCCCGTGAGGAGGATCGCATCCGGCGGCGCGCCGACCGCCCGGGCCACGAGGCCCGCGACGAGGCCGGCCAGCGTCCCCCAGAGGAGCGCGCGGGACGCCGTCGACCCATCGAGGCTCCGCCGTCGCTCCGCGATTCGTCGAAGCCCCCAGAACGCCACTCCGCCGATCGCGCCGAGGATGGTCAGCACCATGGGCCAGACATCTTCGATCTCCCCTTGCGGGTCCACGAACGCCTCGATGAACCCGCCGGCGCCGGCGCCCCATCCCGCGGCCCAGATCAGGGCCGTCCCGATGGGACCGCTACGAATCAGCCATGCAAGCATGATCACCTCTCGATATGGAGTCGGCCGATATCCCCGAAGCATGCATAGAGGTATTATACATTGCTGTTCTAGGTATGTCAACTCGAACCTGGACAGCGAGAACCGAACGCAAGGCGAGTCGGTGGACGAGCCGCCGGGACCGGAGAATCAGGAAGGCATGACAGCGGCGTGAGAGGGCAGGGATGGACTCAGGCGCTTCCAGGACCCCAGCAGGCAGTCGACGTCGTGGCTGGCATCCTTCCAGACGTTTCCCTTCGCGAGCTCCGGCGAGCCGCCGATCTTCCGGCGTAGCGCACCCCTGCGCCCGAGATCCTGGGGCACGACCGGGTGGAATCCGCCGTATTCCGGATCGATCAGCCGGTCCTGCATGAACCTCCAGTGGCGGCGCAGGGTCTGCTCATATGCCGCACAGTCGTCCCTCGGAGCCGTCGCGAAGATGGCAAGGGCCTCCAACGCAGCGAGCTGAACCCACCAGACCCGCCGCCGACCGACCAGTCTCGTGCCCTCCATGTACCCGGGGGCGTGGATGGCGCGCCAGAAGGCGTAGCCGCCGTCGTCTCGGGCGGCGTGTCGGAAGGCATGCTCGCCGATGACGAACGCCCGCTCGTGCAGACGATCCCCCCGGGAGACGGCGGGCGCGGCCGAGATCAGGCGTGGGATCGCTTGGAACGCGTAGCCGAACCGCTCCGGCTGAGGCAAGGGGGACCAGTCCTGGCGAAAAGCAAAGAACACATCTCCATGAGGCGTGGTGATGTGATCGAGAAAGATCTCGGCGATCTCCTGGAGACGCTCGGCCATTCCGGGGTGGTTCAGGATCGCGACGCTTTCGTTGAGACTCTCCAGCCAGTCGCCGTGAACGTTGATGTCCCGCATTCCGATGGCCTCGGCGACAGGATCGATCGGGGGCGCACCGGCCGGCACCTCGTCGGCGGACCGGATGACCAAACCCGCGCGCGTCAACCAGCCGTGATAGCCGCCGTGCTCGTCGTCGTGGGCGCGGGCGTCGAACCATTCGAATGCTTCCTGCGACAGGGCGCGCGCATCGGAATCACCTGTCGCCTCGAAGACGACCGCGCACGCTTGCACCGTATACGCCGTTCCATGCGCGTGCTTCGTCCCGCCGGCGAGCGGACTCCCATCGGCCGCGACCAGGCTATACCAGCCCCCGTGCTGGTGGTCCCACATCACGTCTCGGATGTATCGCAGGCCGTGGAGTGCGAAGTCGTGGAATCGCTCCTCGTTCGGGAAGAGCAGGGCCAGACGCGCGGCGCTCCGCATCTGGCGCCCTTGGAACTCGAGCAGGCGATGCTGTGGCCCACGCCGGCGCCAGCGCTGGTCGAAATCGCAGTCGTAGCCGCCACGCTCGCGATCGATGCAGCGCGGGAACCAGACGTCGATCACGTGCCGGCGAAGGACATCCTGGATGGAAGCGGCGAGATCCCTGTACGGATCGTCGGGGTTCGTCATCGGCTACTCGTAGCCCAGCCGGGCCATGGTGGGGCCGGCAATGGTCATCACCGCTTCCAGCTCCTGCCCGGACAGCCCATCTCTATATTTCCCGATGCCATAGTCCCGTATGCTCGCGATGCTCCTGTCGGGAAATCCCGCCGGGTCTACCCCGAGACGCTGGGCGAGCACCGTGAGCACGCGTTTCGGCTCTCGCACGAGATCTTCGTATCGGACGATGTGGATTCGGTCCCGGTGTCTCTCCATCGTCTCGAGTGCCTCTACCCAACGGGTCGCAACCTTTTCCGCCGTGTCCTCGTTGCGTATCCACCCCTGGGTACGCCAGTTCGTTCGAGCCAGCTTCAAGTGTGAGCTCGTCACGTCGCGGCAATCCCGATAGATCATCACGCTGGCCAGGCCTCTCGTCGGCGCCAGCGTGTCCAGCAGATGCACGTAGTCCGGCATCTTGTCACCCACGATGCCCGTTCGAGGCAGCATCTCACGAAGCGTCGCCTCGACTGCCGGCAGCTCTATGGGTCCGGGGCGGTATCGACGGATCTTGTCCAGATACCGGATCGCAAAAGCGTGACCGCGCATCGAGATCGCCCAGCGCCACAGCCTGCGCTTCATGCGCCGGGATCGAAGAATTCTACAGTGCAGAATCCGTTGCGCTCGCCATCTGCGGACTATCTCGTCGCGATACACGAGGTACGGCTCGTTAAGCCTGAGAAATGTTCCGAACTCGTGGGTCAGCGCGATGTCGGGGTGGGCATTACACAGATCTCTAAGCAACGTCGTTCCCGACCGCGGCCGGCCCCCGATCAGCAGGAGCCGGGGAATGCCGCCGTCGTGGGAAACGTTCTCCATGCTCACGGGGCCGACAGCTCCACCGCTGTCCGGGACGTCGCGCCCGCGGCCCTGCGCCTTTCGAGCATCAGCTTGAACACTCGCAGCATCTGCAGATCCGCTACATCCTTACCACGCGTCATATTGTTTTCGTGCCTGCGCACCATGAGCGTGATCCCTTGCAATCGGTCGATCCGAAGCCCGAGCTCGGCAGCGCGCCAGTACCACTCGGTGTCTTCGCTGAAGCGCAACCGTTCCTCGAACAGCCCCGCCTTCTCGAAAGCCAGGCGGCGGTACAGGCCGGCACCGATGTAGTAGGGGAACACCTCGTCGGGATTCATGGAGTTCATTCCGCTGTTCGGCTCGCCGTCCTTGAAGAGCCGGGCGTACCCATGAACGACGTCGAGCTCGGGATGCTCGACGAGTCTGTTCAGCAGGAACCGGAGAGACCCGGCGGCCCAGAGGTCGTCCGCATCCAGAAAGGCGATGAGATCGCCCGACGCATCTCTGATCCCGCGATTCCGTGCGGCTCCCGGGCCCGCGTTCTCCTGGAAGATGTAGCGTACGTCCCTGCCGAGACGCGCCACGATCTCGGCGGTTTCGTCGGTCGAGCCGTCATCTACGACGATGATCTCCAACGAATCGTACTCCTGAGCGACGATGCTGTGGACAGCTTCGGCGATGAAGCGCGCCCCATTGTAGACGGGAATGATCACGCTCACGAGCGGCTGCGGCCGACCCGCGACCGGCGCCGTCGGAACCGGTGGAGCGGACACCGCGCTCTCTCTCAGGAACCACTCCACCGCCGCTGGGATGCGTTCGATCTCCGTCCCCAGATGCAGCCTCCCCACCGGGAGCGTGCGCGCCATGCGTTCGAAGAATGCGTGCGTACCGGGGCCGGCGTGCGGCAGCTGGGACATCGTCGTGATCGCCGCCGCCTGTTGCAGGTCGATCGGATCGGCAGCTCCGACGAAGCTTTCCCGGCCATCCGCGAAGCTCGGCGTGACCAGAGCGCGTAGCGGCAGCGAATGCGGGATCTGCCCGCTCAGGGAGCTGGGCAGGATCATCAAGGCCTTGCCGTCCTCGAGGAGGTCGCCGGGGCCCACCAGGCCGGCCAGGCTCGGAAACCGTTCGAGCTGCTCCGCGGTGAGCTTGGCCGAGCCATAGAGCCGGTAGACGCGCGGCTCCGGGTCGAGGCCCACCACCACGTAGTCGTCCCCCAGGAACTGCATCCCCGCTTCCAGACAGGCCAGGGCCGTGGTGGATTTTCCGACCCCGCCACGGCCGGTGACGAGGAGGGCGCCCTCGTCGGTTCCCACGGCCGCGCCATGGACGAGCTGTCGGCCGCTCGCCTCCATCGACCAGTGGAGCAGGGTCCGGAGCGGCGACCCGCGCGTCCAGTTGTTCACGCACGCGTCCGATCCCACCCAGAACACGCCCTCTCGGCGCTTCACGTCGAAGACGTTGACAGAGAACTCGATCCAGTGGAACGCGCTCCGAATCCGGGCGCTGTTCATCCCCCATATGTCGCCACGCGTGGTGAAGCAATCCCGGCTGACTGGCGGCAGGATGAAATCGACGCCGGTCGAGTCGCTGTCCCAGACGTGAATGCGGAGATCCGGTTCGTCCTGCGGCGGGACCTCGAGGTGCGCCAGCGCGGGCAGGATGTGCGCGCACAGGGCCTCGCCGGCGAACGCGAGCTCGACTTGGATCCCCCCGATGTCCAGCCGTACTCGAAACGGTCGCAGACGCTCTTCTGCACGGAGGGTCCGTTCGAGGATCCCATCGAAGAAATCGACCTGCGCCGCCTCGCTCATCTCCGGCAGGTCGTACTTGAACGCCGTCTCCGTCGGAGGCGTGGCCGCCGACGAGTCTTCGTTCATCCGCCCACCGTCGTTTCGCCCCGCGCCGCGAATTCGACCGGGACCGACACAGTCGATGGCTGGCGGACAAGCTTTCCGCCGGTGAGGTAGTACACCGTGTCGGCGAGCTGAACGACGTCCGGGTCGTGGCTGATCGTGATCACCGTGCGGTCGTTGTTCGTGAGCTCGCGCATGAGGCGGCCTACTGTATCGACATCCAGGTGGTTGGTGGGTTCGTCGAGGACGAGAACGCGGGGATCTCCGAGCAGCGCCCGGGCGATGGCCAGCCGCTGGCACTCGCCGCCGGACAGGCGGAAGCCCCGTTCGCCGATCGGCGTGTCGTACCCTTGCGGCAATCTCTGGATGAACTCGTCGGCGTGCGCCTGCTGACAGGCGGACCTCACTTCGTTCTCCGATGCCTCGGGGAATCCATAGGCGACATTCTCGCGAACGGTCCCATGGAAGAACGCCGGGTGTTGCGGCACCAGTCCGAAGCTGCGCCTCAGCTCGCGCATGTCCACGGTATCGTATTCGAGATCGCCGACCGCGAGCGCGCCCTCCTGGGGACGATAGAAGCCGAGCAGGAGATGGAGCAGTGTGCTCTTTCCCGAGCCGTTGGGTCCGATGATCGCGATGTTCGATCCGGGAGGCAGAGAGAGAGAGGCGTCGCGGAGGATGGGAGCGCCTTCGTACGCAAACGTCACAGCCTTGACCTCGATGCCGGCGCTCAGGTCGGGCTTCTGCGTTCCGTTGTACGGCTCCGGCTCGCCTCGCATCATGATGTCGCGCAGCGTGGAGAAGTACTGGCTCGCCGCGATCACGTCCGGAATCGAGCCCAGAACGGCGTTGGCGGACCCGCTGAGCTGATTGGCGGCGACGAAGAAGGCGAGCAGCTCGCCGATCGTCATCCCGCCGGATGCCACGAGCGCGCCGCCGGCGACGAGCAGGCAAATGCCGCCGAAGTACGTGATCGTATGCTGGACCTGGCCATGGGTAGCGGACGCCATCGCCATATCGTGGCCGGTCTCGCTGAGTCCATCGATGGCGGAGCGCTGCCGAGCCACCTCTTCGCTCTCGAACGCCCGCACCCGAGTGAGATCGATGTGGTGGATGGCGAACGCCACGCTCTTGCTGAATCGCTCGAACGCGCGCTGGTTCCGGATGACGTGTTGGCGCATGTTGCGGCTCGTAATGCGGGTCGCGAACCAGAGCAGCGGGAGCAGGAGGAGCCCCATCAGGAACAGCCGCCAGTCGAGGTAGAGCAGGATCCCGGCGAGAACCGGGACGGTGATGAGCGCCGGAAGCGCCATGGAGAAGAGCCTCTGACTGATCGCTTCGATCCGCTGGGTGTCCTGCACGATCCGCGTTTGCAGTTTGGCGTAGTCCGCCCGCGTGAAATAGCGCCGCGAAAGGCTGTACAGGCGCGCCATCAGATCGCCCCTCAGATCAGCCACCGCTCCCCGGGTCGTTCGCAACATGTAGGCACGGAGCAGTAGGGTGAGACCGTTAGCCGCCGCCCGAATCGCGACGATCCCCGCTCCGATCCAGACCAGTCCCGCCACGTCGCCAGCCGGAATGGCGGTGTCGAACGCCCGCCGTATGAGCAACAAGGCCGGGATGAAGAGCAGCGATTGCAGGGCGGTCGCCACCGTGGAGAAGGCCAGTCTCCAAGCGCGGCGGGAGTAATAGGGAAGCGCGAATCGCAGCGGCTCTAGCATGGCACCAGACGGCGGAAGAGCTTCACGGGGAGCAGGCACAACGAACGGGCTATGCCAAGCGCCAGTGCGCCCGGGGTTTCGGCTCGGTGAACGAATGCGAGATACCCGTGCGCGAACTTGATCGGATTCCGCGTCCGCGTCATCCGGCAGTAGCGAACGAGGGCCAGCTTCCAGGCCCACGCGAATGGCGAGCGGGGGTGCGACTG
>DATFFS010000174.1:0-16067 GCA_035249945.1 Gemmatimonadota bacterium | reverse complement strand
GGATCGCGGCCGGATCGAGGCCACCGCCACCACGCCCTGGTTCGGCTTCAAGGACGACGTCGTCGTCCGCATCCGGCCCGAAGCCGGCGGCAGCCGGGTCGACGTCCGGTCGGTGAGCCGGGTCGGCAGGAGCGACGTGGGGACGAACGCGCGACGGATCGAGGAGTACCTCGAAATCGTCAGCGCGGCCTCCTGAGGGTCCGCTCCCAGGCCATCGAACCGGCGGTCTCCCCCTATTGATCGTTCCACCGGGAAGTGCTAGAATTCTAGCAATTAGTGGACTTCGCCTGTCCCCTCGGGTGAAAGGACCGATGAGAACCGTCACGGCCATTCTCGGCCTCCTTCTGTCTACCCTGACACAGTCGCCGCTGTTTGGCCTTCAAGAGGAGCCACTCAGTCCCTCGGTTTCCGCGTTGATCCGGAGCGTGCAGGCCGGCGTCAGCACGGCCGAGACGAAGTTCTGGCAAAGGCATTCTGCCCCGTTGATCGAGGCGGTTCCGGACGATTCGACGCAGTCGCTGGTCACCTTCGTGTTCCGTGCCGAGGCGGAGGCTCAGAATGTCATCGTGATCACGCCACTGTCCCTGGTCGACTTCTCAGCGAGCCTCATGACGCGGATCCCCGGTACCAGCACCTGGTATCGCACTTACACGCTCTCGGACAGCGTTCGATTCCTTTATCGATTCGGGATCGACGACAACCTGCTGCCCTTCGACCAGGATCGGAACCTCTTCGCGCGCATGGGGACGTGGATTCCGGACCCGGCGAATCCCCGGCGCTTCTCCTTCGGAGACGGATCCGAGGGCTCGATTCTCGAGCTTCCCCTGGCACAGTCGGAGAGTTGGATCCATCCGCGATCTGGAGAGGGCGGCACTATGGAAGAGAGCCTCCTCCTCAGCGACATCCTCGAGGGGAAGCGCGCGGTTGGCGTCTATCTCCCGCCTGGTTTCTCGCGCGAAAAGCCCCCCTATCCCCTCGTCGTCTTCCACGATGGCGACTCCTATCAGGGCCTGATCCCCGCTCCCACGATCCTCGACAATCTCATCGCCGAAGGACGCATACCGCCCACCGTCGCCGTCTTTCTTCCCGCCTCCGCGAACCGCGGGGAGGAGTACGACTGCAATCCTCGGTGGGGCCGCCTGGTGGCCAGTGAGATCGTCCCTTGGGCGCGAGAGCGGTATCACGCGGGCCTCGAAGCCTCGCGGACGTTCGTAGTGGGGTTCAGCCTGGGCGGGCTGGCGGCCGCCTGCACGGCACACCAGCATCCGGACGTGTTCGGCGGCGTGCTCGCGCAGTCCGGATCCTTCTATCGCGCACCCGCGGGCGAGGCGCCCGAGTGGCTGTCGCGATCCATCGCCGCCGGCGAGCGCAGCTCGATCCGCTGGTACCTCGAAATCGGAAGTTACGAGCGCAGCGCGATCCCAAGCCGCGACCCATCCATGCTCACCGCAAGCCGCCATCTGCGGGACGTTTTGCTGGCCAAGGGGGTCATGCTGCGATACGAGGAACGTCCGACGGGCCATGAGCACGTGGCCTGGCGGGCAAGCCTGGCCCCGGCGCTCGTGTGGCTGCTGACCCCCTAGCGCTTTCGCTGCGCGGACGGGCGGCGGCCTACTTCTCCGGGTGCGCCGGCGACCACGCGCCGCGCCACCCGTGCTCACCGATCGCGTGCACCCGCCGCTTCGCCCACTGGATCCCGTCTTCCATCAGCGAGTACAGGACCGGGATCACCAGCAGGGTCAGGAACGTCGACGTCGTCAACCCACCGATCACCGCGATCGCCATCGGCTGCCGGAGCTCGGCGCCCTCGGAGAGCCCGAGCGCGATCGGTGCCACGCCGAAGATGACCGTCAGCGAGGTCATGAGGATGGGGCGCAGTCGCACTGGACCTGCCTCTTTCAGCGCATCCTCGAGATCCCGGCCGCGCGCGCGCAGCGTATTCGTGTAGTCGACGAGAAGGATCGAGTTCTTGACGACGAGCCCGATCAACAGGATCAGCCCGATGAACGAGTACAGGTTGAGCGACATGCCAGTCACGAGGAGCAGCCCCAGCGCGCCGATCGCGGCCAGCGGCACCGCTCCCATGATCGTGAACGGATGGACCAGCGACTCGAACTGGCTGGCCAGCAGCATGTAGGTGATGACGGCCGCCAGGCCGATCGCGAACAGGAGCGCGGCGAACGTCTGCTGGAATGTCTCCGATGCGCCGGCCACGGAGGTCGCGTACGTGTCGGGCAGGATCTCCTCCGCCTCGCGCTGGGCCGTTCCCACGGCTTCGCCCAGCGACGCCCCCTGGAGGTTGGCCAGGATCGTAATCGCGCGCTGGCGGTCGCGGCGGTTGATGACGTTGATTCCCGTGCCCTCCTGCAACGTCACGACGTTCCCGAGACGCACCATCTCGCCCGAATCCGTGCGCGCCGCCAGGGCCAGGATGTCCGCCGGCTGGTTGCGCTGCCGGTCCTCGACACGCACCCGGACGTCGTAGCGGTGGCCGCCCTCCTTGTAGATCGTGGCTTCCTGGGAGCCGATCAGCACGTTGATCGCGCGCGCGATCTCCGAGGCGTCGAGGCCCATGGCCGCCGCCTTGTCGCGGTCCAGGCTGACACGCACTTCGGGCTTCTGGAGCCGCATGTCGGTCCGCATGTCCGTGATGCCCGGCACCTCTTCCCGGAGCCGGGCCATCAACGCGTCGCTGTACTCCTGGAGTCCCTCGAGCTCGGGCCCCGTGATCACGAACTGGAACGGCTCGGACGCGGCGCCGCCGGTGAACGCGCTGCCGAACGAGGTCACGTATGCAGTGATCCCCGGCACCGCGCTCAGTCGGCCGCGCAACTCGTCCATGACCTCGTGCTGCCCACGATCGCGCTCGCCGGCCGGCACCATGTTCACGAACATGAAGCCCTGGTTCACAGGCCCGAACAGGCCGACGGCCGAGAAGACCCCCTGGACTTCCGGGACGCCGAGGATGATCTGCTCGAGCTGCTTCTGCTTCTCGTCCGTGTACTCGACCGAGGCCGACGTGGGGGTCTCGGAGGCGACGATGAATCCGGACTCGTCGACAGCGGGTGTGAGCTCCTTCGGCAGGACGATGAACAGGGCCAGACCCACGATCGAGAGCAGAGCCGCGATGCCGATCGTCTTCCAGCGGTTGTCCAGCGACCAGTCCAGGCCGCGGCGGTACGTCCGGTCCGTCCAGTCGAGCGCCTCCCCCACCTTGCGGAAAACGACGTTCTTGCGCCGCTCCTCGTGACGCAGGAATCGCGAGCAGAGCATCGGCGTAAGGGTGAGCGCCACGAACAGCGACAGGATGATGGCGATCGCCACTGTGACGCCGAACTGGAACAGGAAGCGCCCGACGATCCCCTCCATGAACGCCACCGGCAGGAACACCGCGGCCAGCGAGAACGTCGTGGCGGCCACCGCCAGCGCGATCTCCTGCGTGCCGAACGCCGCGGCCTCCTCGGGCGGCTTTCCCTCCTCCATGTTCCGATAGATGTTCTCGAGCACGACGATCGCGTCGTCGATCACCACCCCCACCGCCAGCGCCAGCGCCAGCACGGTCATCGTGTTGATCGTGAAGCCCATGAAGTTCATGAACGCGAACGTGCCGAGGAGCGACGTGGGGATCGCCAGGCCGATGATCACCGTCGAGCGCCAGGAGCGCAGGAACAGCAGCACCACGACCATCGCGAAGAACGCCCCGTAGAGCAGGTCCAGCTGCGCGTCGGCGATCGAGCGCTCGATGTACTCGGCGCCGTCGAACGCGATCTCGGCCTCCATGCCCTCCGGGAATGACGCCTCGAGCTCTTCCAGGCGCTCGCGCACGCGCTCCGAGACTTCGACCGTGTTGGCCCCCGAGCGGGGCGCGATGCCGAGGCCGATCGCCACCTCGCCGCTCCAGCGGGCAAAGCCGCGGATGGGCTCCAGCCCGTCCTCGACGCGGGCCACGTCCCGCAGCCGGATCGGCGCGCCTTCGCGCACGGCCACGACCAGCTCCTCGAACGCGGCGACGCTCGGCACCTCGCCCTGGATCTTGACCACCGTCTCGCGCGCGCCGGATTCGAGGGCCCCGCCCGGCACTTCGACGTTTTGCGCCTGGAGCGCGGCGACGATCTCGCCGGCGGTCAGGTTGTAGCCCTCGAGCCGTTCGCGATCGACCCAAACCCGGATCTCGCGCTCCTGGAATCCGCCCAGGAAGATGTTGCCCACGCCCTCGACCGTCTGGAGCCGCGGCCGCAACGTCCAGCGCGCGTACTCGCCGATCGCGCGCGCGTCGGGCCCCATGAGCGCGATCCACAGGTTGGGCTGGGCCGAGATATCGAGCTTGGAGACGACGGGCGGCTCGACGTCGGTGGGGAGCTCGGCCTCCGCGAGCGCGACCTTGTCGCGCACGTCCTGCGCGGCCAGGTCGATGTCGCGCCCGAGCTCGAACTCCACCGAGATGTTCGAAACGCCGAGCGCGGAGGTCGACGTGATGTGCTTGATCCCCTCGATCGACGAGAGCTCGTTCTCGATCACGTCGGTGACCGCCGACTCGACGACTTCCGGGCTCGCGCCCGGCAGCACCGTCGTCACCGATACGGTGGGGAAGTCGACGTTGGGGAACTGATTGATTCCGAGCGCGCGGTACCCGAGGAAGCCGAAGAGCACGAGCGCCGACATGGCCATGATCGTGAAGATCGGCCTGCGTATGGCGGTATCGGATAAGAACATCGCGGAATCCTACTAGTGTATTTTAGAAGTGTGACGGTCGACGAGACGACAAGGGCGTTCAAAATGGTCCAGATGCAAGGCGCGCGACGAGTGGATTCCGAGGCGTACGACTGTACGCCGCAGGAAGGCACGAGGAGCGCAACGCAGCAGATGGGCCATTTTCAACGCCCGTCTTCCCGTTGGAGAGTTTCGGTCGGCTCCACGATCCGCACCACCGCGCCATCCTGCAGCCCCTGCTGCCCCGCCACCAGGGCGACCTCCCCGACCCGCACGCCGCCCAGGATCTCCACCATCCCGTCGACGCGCGCTCCAACCTCGACCTCGCGGCGGCTCGCGGTCGAGTCCTCCACCACGTAGACGTAGTTCCGGGTGCCTTCGGTGACGAGGGCTTCCTCGGGTACCAGCGGCGCATCCTCGTGCACGCCCGTGGTCACCTGGATGTCGGCGTACGCGCCGGGCTTCACGCCGCCGTCGGGGTTCGAGTAGACCGCCGTGATCTCGAACGTACGGCTATCGGGCTGGATCTCGGGACTCACGTAGTCGACCGACGCGATCCGCGTCGCCACCGTGTCGGAGCGCACCCGGAACTCGACCTGGTCTCCGACCTCGATCTCTCCGGCGTGGATCTCGGGAACCGTGAAGCGAACGGACAGCGGCTGATCGTCGACCAGATCGAATACCGGATCGCCGGGATCGACCGCCTCGCCCAACTGGACGTGGCGCTTGCCCACCGTGCCGGCGAACGGCGCACGCACGGTCGCTTTCCCGAGATTCCATCGCGCGGTGCTCAGCGCCGCCTGGGCCTGCTGGACCGTCGCGCGCCCGCTCTCCACGCGGGCCTGCAGGTTGTCGTACGTCTGCTGATCGACAGCTCCCGCTTCGAGCAGCTGGGTGAAGCGCTCGAGCTGCTTGGCGTCGGCCTGGAGCTGCGCTTGGGCCCGGCTCAGGTCGGCAGCCGCCGCCTGAGCGGCGAACTGGTACGGAGCGGGGTCGAGCTGGAGAACGGGAGTTCCTGCCGCCACGCGGCTGCCCTCGTCGCGGATGATGCGGGACACCTGGCCGGTCACCTCGGCAGCCACCGCCGTCTGGTTGTCGGCCTCTACCGTTCCCACGGCCGCCACGAGCGTGGGCACGTCGTCCGCGCGCACGTGCACGGTGTCGACGACGGCGCCCTGGGGGCCAGCGGCTTCGTCTCCTCCGCCGCATCCCGCGAAGCACAACGCGGCGAGCGCGAGCGCGCCGGTGGATCTAAGCGTTCTCAGAAGAGCCAACTGATCCGTCCCTCCCATCGTCGATTGTGTACCGTCTGCGTCTCTCGTTCCTCGCCCTCCACCGGGTCCGCCAGGCGCACGCCGGCAGCGGTGCCCTCGAAGCGACCCTCGAAGCGTTCGAGGAAGCGGGCCAGAATCCCTCCGCCGTAGGTCCACTGGGACTGCGAGCGCGTCGTGAGCTCGAGGTCCTCGAGGTCGCCGCTCGGATTGGTGACCAGGCTGCCGAACCCCCCCACCGCGTACGGCATCACCCCGAAGCGGCGGAACGGACCGAAGTCGGGTGACACCACAACCTGCAGGTCGAATGGCATCACCCACGTGTCGACCTCGTCGGGTCCGACCTGCAGGACCGTCTTCCCGGCCCCCATGCTGGCCCGGCCGCGCACGCCCCGCCACAGGATCCGTTCGATCGACAGGGTGGTCATGGTCAGGTCCTCGTAGGGGGCCGCGAAGGGCGATGGCTCCTCCCACTGGTAGCTCCCCACGCCGACCGCGAGCGCGAAGTTCCGGGGCTTCGGCACGATGCCCGAGGGCGACGGCACCGACAGCGTGTCCGGAGCGCCGTAGTCCTGCGCGCCCGCCGGTGCGGCGAGGCACGCCAGCGCCGTCAGGCCCATGAGGACGGCGCGGGTGCTCAGATCTCCCCCATCGCATGGAGCAGCAGAGCGCGCGCCGCCATGTGCGAGTACAGCGCCTCGGCGGCGTTCGACTGCGCCTCGATGAGGTCCTGCTCCGCCTCGTCGAGCTCGAGCTGGGTGGAGAGCCCGCTTCGGAACCGGACGGTGGCGATGTCGTAAGCGCGCTGGGCGAGCTCCAGGGTGGCCTGCGTCGCGGTCACGCCTTCGGCGGCCGCCTGGACGGACTGCCAGGCGTCGAGCACCTGAAGCTCGACGTCGCGTTCCAGCGCGTGCAGCCGCTCGACCGCCGTCACGTAATCGGCGCGCGCCTGGAGCGTGAGGCCCTGGTTGCGACGCCCGTCGAAGATCGGGATGTCGAGGGCCAGCGCAGCGGTCGCCGACTGGGTGAAGTTCCGGTCCTCGGGCCAGATCTCTTCGGAGGAGGCCCGGCGGTTGAGGTTCAGGAACAGCGAGACCGAGGGGTATGCCTCGCTCCGCTGGACCTCGACGAGCTCGCGCGTCAGGGCCACCGTCTCCCGCTGGGCGATCAGGTCTCCGCGGCGCTCCAGCGCCGTCGTCACGGCCGCGTCGAGCGCGATCTCCACGGGTTGGAAGGACAGCGAGTCGGCGAGCCCGACCCCCGTCGAGAAGGGGACCCCGGTAACCCGCTTGAGCTCGTTGTAGGCGAGGCGCTGGGCGTTCACGGCGCGGATCTGATCCGGCCGCGCACCCTCGAGCGCGACGCGCGCGGTCAGGACATCGAACTCCGCCGCGGTACCGACATCGAAGAACAGCTGGACCTGCTCCAGGCGCCGCTGGGCGAGCTCGAGCGCGTTGTCGGCGACCGTGACGTCCGCGTCGGCCAGCAGCACCGAGTAGTACGACAGCCGCGCGTCGAGCGCCACGTCGGTCAGCGCGCGCTCGTAGCTCGCCTCGCTCGCCGCCGTGCCGTGGCCCGCCGCCGCCAGCGCAGACCCCAGGCTGAAATCGATCACCGGCTGTTCCAGCGTCAGGTCGAAGGCGTGCTCTTGGGCGTTTCCGATCTCGATCTGCTGGGTCTCGCCGTCCTGGTCGAAGAACAGGACCGGGCGCTGGAGGTTGCGCGTGAACCGGTACGAGCCGTCGATCGTCGGCATGACCCGGGCGTACGCTTCGCGTACCTGACCCTCGGTGCGGTCGACCGCCGCGCGGGCGATCCGCGCCTCCTCGTTGGCGACCAGTGCCAGCTGGACCGCCTGGGCAACCGTGAGGTTCAGCGTGTCGCCCGCCGCCGCGGTGGGCCGGAGCGTGTCGCCGGGGGCTTCCTGCGAACGGGCGACGCCCGGCGCGGCCAGTGCAAGCGCCAGAATCAGGGTCAGGGGGACCGAATACACGCCGATTGAATAAACGCCGTTCCCGATTCGTCGCTTTAGGGAGTGCCAGGGCCCACAGCCTGGCCGATCCTCGGGAGTCCTCCTGCCGGGGATCACCCCGCGGTTCCTGTTTGACCCGGCAGGAGCCGCATCCGGCGGCGGCCCGCCTCGACGCGGGCCGCCGTTCTTTTTGCGGTCCGCGCTCAGCCGCATGGCGGGTCTCCCGCGTGGAGCCTGCCGATCAGTTGCTGGACCATGCCGAGCATCCGCTTCCGCTTCTCCGCGCTCATGTCTCGGGTCAGGTCAGCCTCCACCGCATCCCAGAGCTCGAACAGGCGCGGCACCCTGCGCTCGCCACGCTCGGTCAGGCTGACGAGGTGGGCGCGACGGTCCCCCGGCTTCTTGTCGCGGACAGCCATCCCGTCCCGCTCCATGACGTCCAGCGTCGAGACGAGCGTGGAGGGGTCGACCTCCGTATGCACGGCGAGCGACTGCTGGTTGAGCGGTCCGTGGAAATGAAGGGCGAGGAGGATCCGCGCCTGGGCCGGTGTGAGGCCGAGACCCTCCTCCACGAGCGCCCTCTCCAGTCGCCGCGTCACCAGACGCCCGAGCAGCAGGAGCGGGGGCCCCAGCTTCCCTTCCAGGCCGGAGCGCTTCCACGTGCCCTCGCAGGCCGAATGCCGATCGTTCGCTTGATTCATTAGATAGCTGATAATACGAGAACCAATAGATGGGTGTCAAGCAAAGAGTCTTAGGTGCCGGGCTATATTCGCCCCCGTGCGGGTCCGGTTTTCTATCCCTTACGCTCTCTGCGCGCTGTCAGTTTCCGTACCCTGCGCCGCGCAGACGACCGGCGACGGCTGGCTCGGACCCGACAAGCCCGTGCACGCCTTCGCCGCCGGCTGGACGGCCGGCGCCGGCTATGCCGCCGCTCTGGAGCTGGACTGGGATCCGTCGGACCGCCGGCTCGCCGGTATCGGCGTCGCCCTCACCGCGTCGCTAGTCAAGGAGGCACGGGACTGGACTCGCGGCGAGCCCTTCTCGTTCAAGGACCTGGGCGCCGACGGCGTGGGGATCGCCGTCTTCATCGTGCTGACCGCTTTGGCCGACCGCTGAGTGTACGACGGCGCGCTCGTCTTCGACGGCCACATGGACACGCCCCTTGGCATGGTCGACGACGGGGTCGACATCGGCGCCCGCGGGGTAGCCGGACACGCGGACCTCCACCGCCTCGCCGAGGGCGGGGTCGACGCGGTCTTCCTGGCGGCCTGGATCGATCCCGCCTTCGCGGACGGCCGCGCGCGGGCCCGTGCCGAGGCGCTGATCTCGGTCGTCCGCGCGGCCGCCGGCGAGTATCCCGAGCGGTGCACCTTCGCGACCACCGCCGGGGAGGTCCGGGACGCGGCCGCGAGCGGCCGGATCGCGCTCCTCTGCGGGCTCGAGAACGGCCAAGCGCTGGAGGGCGACCCCGCCAACGTGGCGCATTTCCGCTCGCTGGGCGCGCGCTACCTCACTCTGACCTGGATGAACTCCAACGAGCTCGGGGACGCGGCGGGAGCCGAGCCGATGTCGGGTGGGCTATCGCCTCTCGGGCGGGACGTCGTCGCCGAGATGGAGCGCTGCGGCATGCTGGTGGATCTCGCCCACGCCGCCCCCCGCACCTTCTGGGATGCGATCGAGGTCGCTCGGCGACCGGTGATCGTGAGCCACGCCGCGACCGAAGCGCGCGGCCCCCATCCACGGAACCTCACCGACGACCAGATCCGCGCCGTGGCGGCGTCCGGCGGCATCGTGGGCGTCGCCTTCTACCCCGCCTACCTCGATCCGGAGAGCGGCCGCTGCGGACGAGACGCGATCGTCGAGCACCTCCTGCGCATCCTGGAGGTCGCCGGGGCGGACCACGCCGCGCTGGGCTCGGACCTCGACGGTATCCCCCGACTCCCCGAGGGCTTTCGGGGTGCGCAGGACTTCGCGCTCGTCGCCGCCGACCTCGAGGCGCGCGGCGTCACGGGCGGCGATCTCGTGCGGGTCCTCGGCGGGAACTGGCTGCGGATGGTGGGGGACGGCGCCTAGCCCGCCTGTGGCGGGCCGGTGCGCGCGGCTCGTCTCGGCTGCATCCTTTTCCCGGCGGCGGTGTAGATTCCCCCGTCGATGGCCGACTCGCGCGAACGCCGCTCCCGGCGGAAGATCCCCTTCGGAAAGAGTCTCGCGGTCGCCGCGGCTCTCCTGCTGGCCGGCGTCCTCGTGGCAGGCGTGATTCTCGAGCGCCAGGTGACGGCGAAGTGGGAGGTGCGCAAGTGGAACATCCCCTCGCGGATCTACTCGGACGCCTTCCTCCTCCATCCCGGACGCAGGCTGGACTCCCGCGCCTTCGAGGCGCGGCTCGAGCGGCTCGGGTACCTGGAGCAGGCCGGCGGGGTCGACGAGCCGGGCGAGTATGCGCACGACGACGGACGCTGGCTCGTCTACCTCCACGCCTTCTCGTATCCCGACGGATCGAATCCCGCGTATCCGGTGCGGATCGAGACCTCCGGCGGCGTGATCGCGCGCGTCACCCAGGCCCGCACCGGCAAGCCGCTCGACACCTCGGCGCTCGAGCCCGAGGTCATCGGCGTCGTCTTCGACCAGCACATGGAGGACCGAACGCCGATCGAGCTCGCCGAGGTTCCGGCGCACGTGGTGCAGGCGATCCTGGCGGTCGAGGACTCCCGCTACTATTCGCACCCCGGCCTCGATCCGATCCGCATCGCCGGCGCCTTCCTCGCCAACGTCAAGGCGGGCAGCACGACCCAGGGCGGCTCGACGATCACCCAGCAGCTCGTCAAGAACTACTACCTGACCTCCGAGCGCACCTATCGCCGCAAGGCGATCGAGGCTCCGATGGCCCTGATCCTCGAGCTCAAGTACTCGAAGGACGAGGTCCTCGAGGCGTATCTCAACGAAATCTACCTGGGGCAGCGCGGCGCCTCGAGCATCATGGGCGTCGAGGAGGCCTCGCGATACTACTTCGGCAAGTCCGTGCGCGAGATCGATCTGTCACAGGCCGCCATGCTGGCCGGCCTGATCCGCGATCCCGGCCGCTACAACCCCCACCGCAACCCGCAGGCCGCCAGGGAGCGACGCGATCTGGTGCTGCGGCTCATGCACGAGCAGGACCGCATCACCGACGATCAGTACGCCTACGCCCGTGGCGCCGCCCCGTCCATACGCGGGGAGGAGAAGCGATTCAACGACGCCCCGCACTTCGTGGACTTCGTCCTGCGAGAGCTCGCGGATCGCTATCCGCGACGGCTCCTGCAGAGCGAGGGCCTGAGGATCTTCACGACCCTGGACATGGGATACCAGATCGCAGCCGAAAGCGCCCTGATCGACGGCCTCGACCACCTCGAAGAAGGGTATCCGCGTCTCGCGAAGCGGGACGGGGAGCTCCAGGGATCGGTCGTGGTGATCGACCCGCAGACCGGCTTCGTCCGCGCGATGGTCGGCGGGCGGGACTACGCGTCGTCCCAGTTCAACCGCGCCGAGCAGGCCCGCCGCCAGCCCGGCTCGACCTTCAAACCGTTCGTGTACCTGACCGCGTTCCTGACGCCCGGCCGCTGGTCCCCCGCGTCGATCATCGACGACATGCCGTTCTCGGTGGTGTCGGGCGGCCAGACCTGGTCTCCCGACAACTACGACGGCTCGGTCCACGGCAACGTGACCCTGCGCGCGGCGCTGGCGAACTCCATGAACATCGCCACCAGCCGCCTGGCGCTGGACGTGGGGCTGAACCGCGTGACGCGCACGGCGCACGAAGCGGGCATCGAGAGCACGCTACAGGCGGTGCCGTCGCTCGCGCTGGGCGCCTTCGAGGTGACGCCGCTCGAGCTCGCTTCGGCGTACTCCACGCTCGCCAACGGAGGCATCCGCACGACGCCGCTCTCGATCCTGGCGGCGGTCGACGAGGAGGGCAACGTGCTCCAGCACCGGCAGGTCGAGATGGATCGCGTTCTGCCTGCCGACGCGGTCTACCTCGTGAACGACATGCTGCAGGACGTCTTCGACTACGGCACTGCGACCCGCGCCCGCAGGCTGGGCTACGGCGGCGCGGCGGCCGGCAAGACGGGAACGACCAACTCCACGCGCGACGCGTGGTTCGTGGGCTACACGACCGAGATCGTGTCTCTCGTCTGGGTCGGCTACGACGACAACGCGCCGATCGGCCTCTACGGCGACAGCGCGGCGCTCCCGATCTGGGTGGAGTTCATGAAGCGATCGGGCTACGGCGACCGGAGCCCCGAATTCCCCGCCCCGCGCAACATCGTGCTGGTCGAGATCGATCCGGCGACGGGCCTGCTGGCGTCGCCTGGATGCCCCGTCACGCGCTACGAGGCGTTCGTCAGCGGCACCGAGCCGACCGAGTCCTGCTACGAGCACGGCGGCGCGGTCGACGACGGGTGGTGGATCTTCTGAGGACCTCCGCGTTCGCTCTCGTCGTCCTGTTGGCGATCGCCGCCTGCGGCCGTGGCCGCGAGGAGGGCCCCCGGACCGAGCCTCCGGTGCGGGAGGATCCGGCGGCTGCCAGCGAGGACGGCACCGAGGCGGCCGCCGTCGATCTTCCAGCGCCGCGCGAGATCTCCACCGACACCGCCCACGCCGCCGACCCTGGCGCGGGGAGCCCCTCACGCGAGTCGAGCCAGCGCGTGGTCGAAGAGGGCAAGGGGTATATGATCGCGGGGCGGACCGCCGAGGCCACGGGACGGTTCGAGACCGCGAGCCGCATCGATCCCACCAATGGCTTCGCCTGGTACTGGCTGGGGCGCGCGCGGATCGCCGGCGGTGATCGGGCCGGCGCCATCGGCGTTCTCGAGAAGGCCGAGTCGCTGCTCGGGCCCTACCCCGACTGGCGTGACCGCGCGCGCGCGCTTCTCGCTCAGCTGCGCTAGCTTATCGAAGGCACGGGCGGTGGCAGCACGACATCCGGCGGGAGTGGCGCGTGGTCGACTGGGCAATGGAGCGCGAGCACATGGTGCGCTGGCAGATCGATGGGCGCGGCGTGCGCGACCCGGACGTGCTGGCCGCCATGCGATCGGTCCCGCGCCAGGAGTTCGTCCCCGCCGAGTACATGGATCTCGCGTACTCCGACCGGCCGCTTCCGATCGGCCTCGACCAGACGATCAGCCAGCCATACATCGTGGCCTACATGACCGAGGCGCTCGAGCCGCATCCGCGGGACCGCGTGCTCGAGATCGGCACCGGCTCGGGCTATCAGGCCGCCGTCCTCGCCGAGATCGTCCACCGCGTTTTCACGGTGGAGATCTCGCCCGTCCTGGCGCGCCGGGCCGCGCGCACCCTGCGCGAGCTGGGCTACCGGAACGTGCTCGTTCTGGCCGCCGACGGCAGGCGGGGACTGCCGCGAGCCGCGCCCTTCGACGCGATCCTGCTGGCGGCGGCGCCGGCGCGGATTCCCGAGGCGCTCGTCGAGCAGCTCGCGGAGGGTGGGCGGATGGTGGGGCCCGTCGGAGACGGGTTCGAGCAGGTGCTCCGACGCTGGCGTCGACGGGCCGGGCGACTCGTGGCGGAAGACCTGATCCCGGTCCGCTTCGTGCCCATGACGGGCGAGGGCCGCTGATATCGTGACCCATCCGTGGCACGACCTGGACCCGGGACCCGAGGCGCCGCAGGAATTCTTCGCCGTCATCGAGATCCCCAAGGGCGGGAAGGTCAAGTACGAAGTCGACAAGCCGAGCGGGATGCTGCGCGTCGATCGCATCCTGTACTCATCGGTCGTCTACCCCGCCAACTACGGGTTCATCCCCCGCACCCTGGGCGAGGATCACGACCCGCTCGACGTGCTCGTGCTAATGCAAGAACCCGTGCAGCCGCTCTCCGTCCTGCGCGCGCGGCCGATCGGCCTGATGGTCATGGAGGACCACGGGCTGTCCGACGAGAAGATCCTGTGCGTGCACATGGACGACCCCGAATACATGAGCTACAAGCACATCGACGAGCTCCGGCCGCATCGCCTGGCGCAGCTCAAGCGCTTCTTCGAGGACTACAAGAAGCTCGAGGAGAAAGAGGTCAAGGTGGAAGAGTTCCTGGGCCCGGACGAAGCCATCCGCACGGTCGCGGAAGCGATCGATCGCTATGCGGACAAGTTCCCGGGCTCCTGGTGAGCCGCGGGCTCCGAGGAACGCGGTGAGCCGCCGCTCGATCGGCCTCGACGAGCGGGTCTACGAATACCTGCTCGACGTCTCGCTGCGCGAGCCGGGCGTCCTGCGCCGGCTGCGCGAGGAGACCGCCACGCGCGAGAACGCGAACATGCAGATCGCGCCCGAGCAGGGCCAGTTCATGGCGCTCCTCGTGCGTCTGATCGGCGCCGAGCGGACGCTGGAGCTGGGGACGTTCACCGGCTATTCGGCGCTGGTCGTCGCGCTGGCGCTCCCGCCCCACGGCCGCGTGACCGCGCTGGAGGTGAGCGAGGAGTACGCGGCGATCGCGCGGCGCTGGTGGGCCCAAGCCGGCGTGCAGGAGAAGATCGAGGTCCGCGTGGCGCCGGCCGCCGAGTCGCTCGACCGGATGCTGGAAGAGGGCCTCGCGGGACGCTACGACTTCGCCTTCATCGACGCCGACAAGAAGGGATACGTCGACTACTGGGAACGTTGCCTGCGGCTCGTCCGGAAGGGCGGCCTGATCGTCGTCGACAACGTGCTGTGGGACGGACGCGTGGCGGATCCGTCGAACGACGAGGAGGGAACGAGCGCCATCCGCGCATTCAACGCGCACGTGCGGGACGACGACCGCGTGGACCTCTCGCTGGTGCCGGTGGGCGACGGGCTCACGCTGGCCCGCGTCCGTTAGGGGCGGCGTGCCGAAGCAACGCGACGTCCGCCTGAAACGCGCTTACGAGTCCGCCGAGGCGGACGACGGCCTGCGCGTGCTGGTCGACCGCCTCTGGCCGCGCGGGGTGTCGAAGGACGCCGCCCGAATCGACGTCTGGATGAAGGACCTCGCGCCCAGCGCGCCGCTCCGCAAGTGGTACGGCCACGATCCGAAGAAATGGCCGGAATTCCTCAAGCGGTACTTCCGCGAGCTGGACGCCAATCCCGACGCCGTCGAGGAGCTCCGCCGCCATATCGCGCGAGGCCCCGTGACGCTCGTGTACGGGGCGCGCGACCGCGAGCACAACCAGGCCGTGGCGCTCATGGAGTATCTGCGGAAGCGCTAGGGCTGCCGGTCCCGAGGCGGGAGCGAGTCCCGGTACTTCGGGGATTTCTTCCACTCCGGGATCGGCGGCACGTACTCGGGCCGCGGAGCGTACACCGAGTGCTCGACGAGCCGCATCCGATGGATGTACCGCGGGCAGTTGGGAAAGATGCGCTCTGCTGTAACCCGGATGAGAAAGACCGCTCCGGGGAACTCCGCGAGCAGGGGATCGTCGTCCCTGAGCTCTGCCACGCCGTTGACGCGCAGGCGGTCCGGATGCTCGAAATCGACGAACAGCAGTCCCACCTGAGGATTGACGAGGAGATTCCCCCACGTCCGGTACATCCCGTTTCCGTCATAGTCGGGTATGGCGAGCGTGCGGTCGTCGAGGACCCGGACGAACCCCGGCAGTCCGCCCTTGTACGAGCAGTCCGGCCGTCCACGCGCATCCGCCGTCGCGACGAAGAACATCGCGCAGCGCTCGATCAGGGCGCGATCGTCGTCGGTGAACGTCTCGTGGACCGTCCTCTCTTCGAGGCGGTCGGCGAGCCGGCGCGTTTCGCGCGCGTCCTGGAGCCGGCGCATCCCCTCGTGGTACATCGGGTCATCCGTGTGCGAGTGCAAGGCGATCTCCTTCGGAGGAACCGCTTCCCCGTTACGTTCGAAGAAACCCGCCGGCTGTCAAGCCCGGCCGCAGTAGGCGATCGCGGCGCCCGCGAGGATCCCGGCGAGCTGGACGCACGAGTCGAGATCGACCCACTCCACGACCTCGTGGGCGCCCGCCCCGACCGGGCCGATCGCGACGGTCTCGATCTCCGCTGCGCCCAGGAGCGCGGCGTCCATCCAGTATCCCACGCCGATCCGCTCTGGCTCGCGACCCAGGACCTCGGCCGCGCCGCGCGCGAGTGCCCGCGAGAGCGGACCGTCCG
>DATFFS010000173.1:0-8857 GCA_035249945.1 Gemmatimonadota bacterium | reverse complement strand
TCGCGAGAGGCGCGACGGCGCCGGGGTCGGGCCGCTCGGCGTCGCCCTCTACCGCCCACCGGATCGTCGCCCGCTGGAGCGGAGTCAGCGGCGCGCCGACGCCGGCCAGCTCGTCGACGGTCGAGGACCAGCCGTGCCGCCCGTCGACCGCGCGCACGGCGAGCTCGCATACCACGGGATCGGAACCGCGCACGGTCGCCAGGAGCTGGGCCGCGAGCGAATCGGCGGGGATCGCCGGGCCCGCCGACTGGGCCTGGGCCGCAGGCCCGGCGTCGCCGGACCGGCAGACCACGAGGATCGCGGCCGCCAGGACCAACAGGCTCGCTATCCCCGCGGCTCGAACGTGGACGCCTCCCCTCACATGTCCCCCAGCGCCTGCGCCGCCTGCTTGCGGACTTCGGGGTCCTCGTCCTTCAGGAGCTCCACCAGGACGTCGTATACGGCCGGGTCATCCATCTCGAGGAGCGCCCAGATGGCGGTCTTCCGCACTTCGGCGTCGGGGTCCTGCAGGAGTGGGCGGAGGGCCGGGATCGCGGACGGATCCTGGATCTCGCCCAGTGCCCATACGGCGGACTTCCGCGTCTCGTGGTCGGTGTCGCCGAGCGCCACGGTGAGCGCTGGAACGGCGCGCGCATCCTGGATCTCGCCGAGCGCCCAGACGGCCTTGCGCCGCACCTCGACGTCCGAGTCCGCCACCGCCCCGCGCAGAGCCTCTACCGCCCCCGGGCTCTGGATCTCGCCGAGCGCCCACGCGGCGTTGCCGCGCACCTCTGCGTCGGAGTCGCCCAGGGCGCCCGTCAGACCCCCGACGGCGGCTGGGTTCTCGATCTCGCCCAGCGCCCAGGCGGCCTTGCGCCGGATCTCCACGTCGGTGTCGCGCAGCGCGGGAACCAGCCACTCCACGGCCTCGGCGCTCTCGATCTGGCCCAGCGCCCAAACGGCGTTCCGGCGGACCTCCACGTTCGCGTCCCGGAGCGCGGCCCCGAGGGCGTCGACCGCATCCGCGCTCTCGATCTCGCCCAGCGCCCATGCCGCCGAGGCGCGGACCTCCGCCGAGTCGTCCGTGCGCAGGGCCTGGGAGAGACCGCCCACAGCGCTCGGGCTCTCGATCTCGCCCAGCGCCCACGCCGCCATCTTCCGCACGCCGGCGTCCGCGTCGTCGCGAAGCGCCTGGAGCAGCGCCTCCACCGCCCGCGGGTCGCCCAGGGACCCCAGCGACTGGGCGGCGTTCCGCCGGACCTCCGCGTTCGAATCGTCGAGCGCCACGACCAGCGCCGCGACCATCCGACCTTCGGCCTGCTTCTGTGCCAGGGTCCTGGTCTCGCTCTCCGTATGGCTTTCGGTGACGCTCTCGGAAGTCGAGGCGCCCTCCAGGTACTGGAACGGCACCACCAACCCGTCGACTGTCTCGACGCCGTCCGCGATCCCCTCGGCCAGCGCCTTCGGATCCGTCTTCTCGATCGACTCCACGGCAACCTCGGGATCGAGGGCGATCCGGTCGGACGGGATGTCCCCGCTCTTCCGGGTTTCGTTCTCCGCGGCAGCGCCCTCCGGCCGGGGCCTGGACGGCGCCATCGCCGCCAGCGGCAGGACGACCAGCGCCAGGCCAGCCGCGAGCGCCGCCTTGCGCCGGGCGGTCATCGCGTGCCGGGCGACGCCGGGCTCGAGGATCGCCAGCAACCGCCCCTCGAAGCTGGACCGCTGGGCCATCGGCACGGCGGCCGCGGGTGCGTTCGAGCGCCCCGCCGAGCGCACGATGTCGAGCAGGTGCGAGGCGTATTCGGAGGCGCGGGTTCCGGCGCCCAGCACGAGGTCGTCGCAGGCCCGCTCGCTCTCGTGGCGGAGCCGGCGCGCGGCGATCCACGCCAGAGGATGGAACCAGTAGAGCGCGCACGCGAGCCAGGCGACGAGATGGGTCGCGAGGTCCCCGCGATGGACGTGTGCGAGCTCGTGGAGGAGAACCGCCTCGCGGCGCTCCTCCGTCCACGCATCGGATTCCTCGGGGAGAACGACGGCCGGCCGCAGCACGCCGCACGTCACGGGCATCGCGGCGGCATCGCTCCGAACCACCCGGACGGCGGTGCGCAGGTCGAGGCGCTCGGTCACGCGGCCGAGCGGCAGAAGCCACTGCGGCCCGGAAAGAGGCTGTGCGCGGCGCGCCAGGCGCCACATCCAGGCCATACCCACGAGGATCCGCAGCAGGATCAACGCCGCGATCGAAAGCCATGCGAAGACGGCGAGCCGCCAGGGATCGCCCGCGAGGCGAGCGAAGAATCCGGACCTCGTCGCCCCGTCGTCGTCCCCGTAGGCTCCCGCGTCGATGAGCGCCGCATGCGGGGCGATCGGATCACCATCCCTGGCGATGTCGGTGTCCCAGTTCGTAGGGGTCGGAGTCGGCATGGGCGTGTCCGCCAGGTCGCCCGCTACCGCGATCGTCCCCGCAGCCGACGGCGTTCCGCTCCAACCCGCCGGCAGCACGTCCATCCGCCACGGAAGCACGAGGGTCAACGCCGGCACGGCGATCACGCCGACGAGGGCGGCGCTCCATACGGCGTGCCGCGCGGCCGCCGAGGCTCCGCGCAGGAGCGCGGTCAGCCCGAATGCGGCCAGAAGGACGAGCGTGACCTTGACGAGGATCGGGACGATCGCCGATTCCATTATCTGCCCTCCTTTCGCGCTTCTTCGATGCGCGCCGCCAGCCGCTCGAGCTCCTCCGGCGCGAGCGCGGTGTCCGACATCCGAAGGAGGGCGACCGCGGCCTGCTCGGCGGAGCCCCCGAAGAACGTCTTCACGATGTGCTGGAGCGCGTTCCTGCGGGCGCGCTCCGGCGCGACCGCCGGATGGTAGACGTACTTGCGGCCTTCTTCCTTGTGGCGCAGGCGCCCCTTGTCCTCGAGGACGCGCATGGTGGCCCTGACCGCCGAGTAGCTGGGGGGATCAGGCATCTCTTCCAGGACCTCCTGGACCGTCGCGCTCCCCCGCCGATAGACGACGTCCATGATCTGACGCTCGCGCGGGCTGAGACCGATGGGGGACTTCTCGCTCATGCATCCTCCGGGGCTGGGAATCGCTCTCTGCTGAGTTCTGCTAGAATTCTAGCAGAAGGACGCCCGGGTGTCAAGCGCTCGCTTGACCGCCTCACGGGCAGCGTGGTAGCCTGACGTCTCTTCTTTCCCAGGAGGCTTTCGTGCAGAACGCCCACCGCATCTTCGCCGCGACGCTTCTCCTTGTCGTCGCGTGTCAGCCGCCCGCCGAAGAGAGCGTAGAGCCCGTCGCCGTCCCCGACACGACTCCGGCGGTCCGCCAGCGTGCCAGCGCCGCCGATCCGTTCGACGGCTGCTATTACCAGGGTCAGCGCTTCAGCATGGGCGCGGTCAAGATCCAGGACGGCGTGCTGAAGAAGTGTGTCGAGCTGAGGACCTGGCACAACGTCGACGGGTTCGGCAACCTGATCCCGGAAGACCCCGCGGTGGAGGACACGCTCTCGGCCCCGGCCGCGGAAACGACGACCGAAACCGGCTAGCCTCAGAGGTCTCCCCCGGGGACGACGCGTCTTGCACCGTGCGCACACAAGTGTTACAATGGTGCGCATGGACACGACGATCCGCAATCTCGACGAGCAGGCCTATCGACGATTGAAGGCCCGCGCCGCCCTGAGCGGCAAGACGATAGGCCAGGCCGTCAACGAGGCCATCCACGCCTATCTGCGCCGGCCGGCTCCCGCTGCGAACGGGCACGACTGGCGGGATCTGCGGCCGTTGGACTTCCCCCCGGGCAACGAGCGGCTGAGCGAGGAGATCGACCGGATCGTCTACGGTGCCTGACGCCTCGTCTGCCGGCGTCGTCCTGGATTCGAGCTTCCTCGTCGCGTTCTACAATTCGCGAGACACGCATCACGAGCGGGCGCTGTCGGCGATGCGAAGGCTCGCCGATGGAGATTGGGGCGTCGCCCTCCTTCCCGAGTACGTATTCCTCGAGGTCGTGACCGTCCTCGCCGCCCGCAAGGATCATGCGTCCGCGGTCGAAGCGGGCGCGATCCTCCTGGCGATCCACGAGCTGGAGTTCGTTCCCTGTTCCGAGGTCTTCCTGGCGGCCTTCGATGCCTTCCGGGCGAACCGTGGGCTGAGTTTCGCGGATGCCGCGATCGTCGCGATCGCGCGCGAGCGTACCGCATCGATTCTGACCTTCGATGCGGATTTCGGTCGGGTGGACGGAATGGACGTGGTGCCGCAGCCAGACGTTCTCTAACTGCTCTCCAACGCTCCGGCGAACAGCGGGCCCAGGGCGCTGCCATGGGCCACGGCGCGCTCCAGGTCGAGCAGCCGCCGCTTCCGCCACAGGCCACCGCCGTATCCCGTCAGCTTGCCGTCGGCGCCGATCACGCGGTGGCACGGGATGACGATCGCGATCCGGTTGTCGCCGTTCGCGCGCCCGACAGCGCGCACCATCTCGGGGGGCAGAGCCAGCCGGCGGGCCTGCTCGCCGTAGCTCCGCGTCTCGCCGTACGGGATGCGCCGTAGCTCTTCCCACACCGCCCGCTGGAAGTCGCTCCCCGGAGTCTCAAGCGGGACTGTGAAGTCCTTCAGCTCCCCGGCGAAGTAGGCCTCCAGCTCCGCGCCGATCTGCAGGATGATCTCGTTGACGCCGGGAACCGCCACGCGACCCGTCTGGGCGCGTACCCGCTCGATCTGGGTCTCGAGCATCCGGCGGTCGGCGAACTCCAGCAGGTAGAGCGCGCGCTCGTCCGCGCCGGCGATCATGGGCCCCAGCGGAGTCGACAGCCGGTGTAGGAGGATCGGCGGCTCCTCGACACCCTTGCCGGGCGTGCATCCGGTCTGGCGCCGGAAGGCTTCGTGGAAGCCGCTCAGCGACTGGTAGCCACTCTCGTACGCCGCGCTCGCCGGGCGCGCGCCGTCCTTGAGCCGGCCGATCGCCTCGCCGAGGCGCCGCGCGCGGTGGTAGGCGTGGAACGTCATCCCGTGGTGGCGCTGGAACCAGCGGCGCACGCGCTCGGGCTCGAGGCCCCGCTCGCGCAGGTCCTGATCCTTCCAGCGCCGCGTCGGATCGGCTTCGACGTCCTCGAGGAGGCCCGCGATCCACTCGGGCGCCGCGCCGTTCTCCATCGGGCGGCAGCGCTTGCAGGGCCGGTAGCCCGCCGTCAGCGCATCCCGAGCGCCGGAGAAGAACTCCACGTTCTGCCGGGCGGGCTTCCGCGCCGGACAAGTGGGGCGGCAGAAGATCCCCGTCGTCGCGACCCCGGTGACGAAGATCCCGTCGTATTCCGGGTCGCGATCCATGAACGCGTCCCACATCTCGTCGACCGGGGGCAGAGTGACTTGAATCATGCCTCCAGCCTACGCGATCCACACAAAGGGTTCCACCGAAAACTCGACGCTGAATTCGGCGAACCAGTGCGGAGCATTCAATGCAGGGGGAGCAGGAGACCCGCGGAGAGGAGGAAATGTCCATCCTGGAACTCGGCGAAGGGACTGTACCGCCGAACAGTGGCCTCGACTCGCAGCGACCAGCGGTCGCGACCGACGTCAGCCCCGATCCCCGCCGTGGATCCCGTGCGCCAGCTGGGGTGCAGGCGATCGAGACTCCCCCGCGCCGCGTGGCTGGCATAGAACCAGGCCGGCCCGTAGGCCAAGAACGGACGCACCAGCCAGTCGCGAGGAACGGGGGACAGCCGGACGTCGATGCCGACGCCTCCGAAGGCTCCATCGGCGCGATCGCTGCCGTTGAACACCTTCGCTCCCAGGGACCTGTTCACGGTGCCTCGCAACGCCAGCCATGGGAGCGGAAGCTCCAGGTCATACGACACGCCGACCAGCACCCCCAGGTCGATGGCGGAATGGTCCGGTAGCGCATCGATGTCATCGACTACCGGGCTTCCCACATAGGGCACCAGAGTGCCGTTCCACCCGCGTTCCTGCGCATTCGCCGAGACAGGAGCGACCATCGCCAGCAGCACGATCGGGAGAGTGGCACGATTCCTCATCCGTACCTCGCCATCACGTTCATGTCGGATCCTCGCAATTCCGCGAGTCGATGGCCAGTCCGATCCAGAACCCCGCTATTCCTCCGACGAATCCCAGCTGGAACCCCAGAGGCACACCATCTCCCGGTCCGTGACTCAGGCTGCCAATCAGCATCGGGCTGACACCGATCGCCGCTCCAAGCAAGGCGCCGTCCCAGTCACTGTCACACCCCGGACTCTGGCCATCATGAATCGGCGGGGGGTCCGACCGCCGGACAGGAGACGTCGCGCAGCCACCAGTAATGACGACCGCAGTCAAATAGAACCAGCAAGCCAGGTTCCTCGAGTGGTCTCGACGGCTGGCCAGGATCATTTCGCGGCCACTCTTCAGAGCTTCTCGAATGCATAGAGGTGTCCGGACCCGAACACGAACACGAGATCCCTGCCGACGACTGGAGTGCCGCCGAAGCCGCCATTGAACGGGTCAGGCAGGATCCGCTCCCGGATGGTCCCCGTCGCGGCATTCAGAACGTATAGGGACGAGGAGTCCTCCAGCCAGCCGACGACGTAGACGGACTCGCCGTCTGTCGCAGGTGACGCCGGATCGGGGATGGCTGTTCGCCACGCGAGCGTTCCGTCGCTTACGCGAACCGCCAGGCATTCTGCGGAGGAGCACGCGAACATGGAATCGCCGCCCTCGACCAGTGCCGGCGCGTTGAAGGTCGTTACGGCGGTTCGCCAGAGCTCCGCGCCCGTTTCCGCGTCCAGGGCGGTCCAACCGGTTCGCGCGCCGAGAATCACGCGATCGCCCACGACAGCGAGCCAGTCCGCGAAGTCGGTCGGACGCGACCAGACCGGATCCCCGGTCGCCGGCTCCCAGCACTCCACGAACGCCAGGATCTCGGCGCAGACCAGATTCTCACCCGCCGCGATGACGATATTCCCGTTTCCGATCAGCTCGTGCGTCCATCGCGTTGCCCCGCTCTCGAGATCGTATTCCGCCACGACCGGGCCGTCGGACGCGAAGAACACTCCGCCTTCCCCGGCGGTCAACGATCGAGTGAGGACCCCGTCCCGGCTCCAGAGGACCTCTCCGTCGACCGCTCGCAACGCGGTGAGGGTCGTTCCGTGTGCCAGGACTACGACCTCCCCGACCAGGACATACGGCGGACCCGCCAGCCCGGACGTGCTTCCTTCCTGCCACAGCCATTCTCCCGTCTCCGGATCCATCGCCGCGACCCCGCCCGGGCTCGACACGTACAGGCGGTCGGAATCCAGGCGCAGATCGCTCGTCCGATGTCCTACCTCTTCGATTCGCACGGGCCGGCGGGAGTCCACGCTGTCAGGGGGCAGGACGACGTCGATGAAGGTCGTGTCGGCGACCGGCGTCCTCTGAAAGGCCGCATCCAGATCTTCCACCGTCGCGGTTCCGAGGACATACCCCATCCCGAGCGGAGGCCAGGCCTGGACCTCGGCCTTCACCGTGAACTCGTACCCGAGTTCCTGATCGAGATCTATCACGAACCGCCCTTCCTCGTCCGTCGCCGTGCTCGTGCCGATCGCGCATTCGTGCGCCGGCTCTGCAGGACAGCTCACGGTCACGTTCACGGGCGCTCCTGCCAAGGGATCCCCCGAGGCGTCCAGAACGCGTCCCGCGACGACCGTCCGCACGTGGTCGATGGGCTGGTTCGGGAGGGGTTCGGCCGGCGAGCGGCCGCTGCAAGCGGAGGCGATGATCAGGGAGCTACACACGACGGAACGCAGCGGACGAGGCATCTGTCTCCCAAGATCGGTCCTATCAGGGCACTCCGCAAACTACTGCCGGAGAGGGCCGGTTTAGCCTGGGAAACGACTCCGCGATTCCGATCGGGTTTTCATCCTACAAGCGGTCTTGTATGAGGGATTCAGTCATTCCAGTGCGCCGAAAGGCGAGGCTGCATCGCCCATGGTTACTGCCGCAACCGGGAAGTTGCGCCCCCGGAAACCGGGAAGGGATGCGATTTCATCCACCTTCTCCGAACGGAGAAATCCTACCAGTCGTGGAACTTGTACCCCAGGCAGCGGTGGACCAGCCGGGCGATGACGAAATCGGGAGCATGGAAGCCGTCGATAGGAGCGAGCTCGACGACGTCCATCCCGACGACGTTCTTGTCCTGGAACACGTAGCCGAGGAAACGCATCGTCTCGTGCCAGAAGCCGCCGCCCGGCTCGGGTGTGCCGGTGGCGGGGATGAGCGAGGGGTCGAAGTAATCGACGTCGAAGGTGATGTACACGGTATCGGACAGCGTGTTGAGGACGGTGTCCATCCACTCCTCGCCATGCGCGATCCGGTGCGACCAGAAGATCGGCAGGTCCTCGTTCTGGAGGAACTCCGCCTCCTCGACCGAGACAGCGCGGATCCCCAGCGGCACGGCGGGCACCCCGAGCTCATGGACGCGCCGCATTACACTCGCGTGCGACCAGGGAGTTCCCTCGTAGCTCTCCCGCAGGTCGGCGTGCGCGTCGAACTGGAGCACGGACAGGTCGTCGAAGGCTGCCTTCGCGGCGCGAACGGGGGCGGTCGTCAGCGAGTGCTCGCCTCCCAGGAACACCGGGAACTTCCCGTCCGCGAACAGCCCGGCGGCCATGGACTCCAGCCCGTCCAGGAACGCGACCGGGTCGCTCCCCGTGACGTCGGCTGGCGCCGCCGTGTGGATCCCGCCCTTCCGGTACGGCTCCTCCCGGAGCACCTCGTCGTAGAGCTCGACGTAGCGCGAGGCGTCGAGGATCGCCGCCGGGCCCTTCGCCGTCCCCGCGCCGTACGACACCGTCGCCTCCCACGGCACCGGCACGACGACCCCTCGCGAGGTCTCGTACTTCGCCTCGCCGTCGGGGATT
>DATFFS010000172.1:0-8742 GCA_035249945.1 Gemmatimonadota bacterium | reverse complement strand
GGAGTTGTGGGAGCCCATGGCCTGGGACGAGACGAACAAAGGAGCGTAGAGTAGCGACAGGCTGGCAGGAAGAATCGATGAGGCTGACGCAACAGGAAATCCAGGAAATCCGCGCGGCCATAGCACAGGACGCCGAGGCGGTGAGGCGGGCCGACTGGGCGGCGCCGACGAGATCGTCGGCTCCATTCCTCGTCGAGCCACTGTGTCATGGAAGCACGCCGTTGTGTACGGAGAAGAGGCCCGCGGGGTCGTACGTGCGCTTCACCTCGGCCAGTCGCGGGTAGTTGGATCCCCAGTAGGACCGCTGCCAGTCAGTCTCGAAGTAATCGCTCTCCGACAGGTACGAGCCGCTGTCCGGCGCCACCCTCAGTAGCTCGCCCATCGCGGCGTTGATCCGGCCGGCCGAGCGGTGGCCGCGGGCAAGGTCCGGTTCGTGGCCGCCGATCCCGGCGAAGGCGGGCGGACCCTCGCCCGCGACGATGGCCAGCGCGAACGCATCGAGCACGGCCGGGTTCATCGCGGTATCGCGTGCCGCCTCGATCTCCTCCGGGGGCGCGCCGGCGAGGCCCTTGTTGAAGTGGAGCGACGTCGTCCAGCGGCGACTCGCAGCGAAGAGCGCGTCCACGAGGGCAGCCAGCCGGTCATCCGACAGAAGCGAGGCGGGCATCCACGCCGAGCGGTACGCGTGGAGGAACATGCCAGCTTCGCCGCGGTTGGTGGCCCAGTAGATGTTCTCCACCGGTGCGCCGGGTCGATCGTCGGTGAGGATAGCGTCGGGGGCAGCCTCCTTGAAGAACGCGGGATCCCAGAACCCGCGCGCGGGGAAGGCGACGATCGTGATCGGCTCCTCCCACTGGTAGTCCTGAGGAAGTCCGGCGATCCAGTCGAGGAAGGGGCGCCAGCCGGTCTCCGCTTCCTCCTGACTCAGCCCCTGATGAAGCATCGACAGCGTGAGCGTGTTGTCATCCTCGAACCGGACAGTCTCACCCCAGTGGGGGTCCATCAGCCGGTCGCGATAGTGAATGAGGAACTGGGCGATCAGCGTCCGGTACGCGTCGTCTGACCGCGCGCGGATCTTGCCGAACGCCACGCCGAAGGTGTGGGGCAGCTCGCGGGTCCGCAGAGTCACGCGTGTCACGACGCCGAACGTCCCGCCGCCGCCCCCCTTGAGTGCCCAGAAGAGGTCCGGATGCGTGCACGCGTTCGCGATCCGCACGGCGCCGTCGGCGGTCACCACCTCCGCCTCCAGGAGACCGGCGGCCGCCAGGCCGAAGCGTTTCGAGAAGCTGCCGAACCCGCCGCTCTGGACGAGCCCGGCGACACCGACCGTCGCGCAGCCGCCGCCCTGGACGTAGCGACCGGCTCCCGGCGTTACCGCCTGGTACACGTGCATCCAGATCGCGCCCGCCCCGACGGTGACAGCGGGCTGGGGCTCGGTCCGCCCATCGCAGCCGCGCGGCACGAAGGCGTCGTCGAGCTCGATGGCGCGCATGCGGCGCGTCCAGACGAGGAGCGAGTCGGGCGCGTTGGACGTGCCCTGGTAGCTGTGGCCGCCGCCCTTGACGACGAGCCGCACGCGATGCTCGCGCGCGAAGTTCACCGCCGCGACGACGTCGCCGGTCTCCTCGGCGGCGACCGCGTACTCGCTGGGAGACGACGTCCAAGCGTCGAGCCAGCCGGAAGTCTGAGTCAGCGCGGGGTGGTCGCCGATGTAGTACGGGTTCTTGAGGTCTCGGAAGAGCTCCGCGCATGCTTCCCCGTGGGGATCAGCGCGGCAGACGTCGAGCGGGCTTTCGACCTGGATGAGGCGGCCCTGGACCTGGCGGTTGAGCGCCTCCCACGCCTCGGGCGGCGGCCAACCGGGATCGCCGGGGTGAACCCAACGGGAAGCGGTCGCTCTCGCCGAAGGCGCCGCGTCTGTCCGGCCAACGGGGCGCCCGTTCGTCGCGCAGGCGAGCGGCAGGAGGGGAAGGGCGGCCGCGGCCTTCAGGAAATTCCGTCTCTCTATGGCTCCTCCCCGGCCGGTACCGGCCACAGCACGGATTTCTACCTTAGGTGCGTCGTTATACGCTAATGTAGGGCATTCCTACCGGCGGTTCCTCCTGGTCCAACGTCACCGCTCAGTATGCGTCGTGCCGCGATTTGCTTCGAGCGGAGACACGCCAATCGTCGACTCACAAAGGAGAAGACAGATGCCGATCACTGCCTTCAATAGTTTCTCCGACGGGCTCGATCCGACTCGAAGAAGCCGCGAACACTTCATCGCCAACATCGACGTGGAGGACGGCAGCCTCTGGGTTCCTTATGCGGAAGGTGTGTGGTTCCAACCGTGCTGCTTTAACGTCACGACCGGAGGATTCAGCGTCATTCTGAAAGGTCTCCCCGGCGCCAAGCTGGGCGTTCACTACCACGTTGGCACTGTTCATGGCTATACGATGCGTGGTCACTGGCGGTACCTGGAGCATGACTGGGTTGCAAAGCCAGGAACGTTTATCTACGAACCCGCCGGCGAGGCGCATACGCTGGTCATCACCGACGACTCACCGGAGCCAGCGCTGATTCTTTTCATCGTCGAGGGCGGACTCATCTATCTGGACAAGGCGGTCGACGGAGGCTTTGCTGCCTATGAGGATGGATTCACCGTTCTGGAGCTGACTCGGAAGTACTATCGCGAGGCGGGTCTCGATGTCAGCCAGTTGGACCTGCTGGTTCGCTAGTCGAGGCACGCGGAATAACAGGAGGGCCGTATGAGCGCTCGCTCCACAGCCGCCAGGGGAACCGGGCTCGTCGTAGCCCTCGCCGGTGTCCTTCTCAGCTTCACCTCTTGCGCATCGAGGACAGCCTCCCGGAGTCAAGGAGAATTGACAGACTTTGCGACCCGTTATGCGACAGCCTGGAGCGCCCAGGATCCGGCCGAATTCGCGGAGTTCTTTGCCGAGAATGGATCCCTGACGGTGAATTCCGGAGCCCCGTCCGTCGGGCGCGCGGCGATAACCGCCACGGCCCGAGAATACATGACAGCCTTCCCGGACATGGTCGTCAGGCTGGACTCACTGACCCGGGACGGCGATCACGCAATCTTTCACTGGACCTGGACCGGGACGAATACAGGCCCGGGGGGCACCGGCAAGAGGGTTCGCCTCAGCGGGTACGAGCAGTGGACGTTCGGGGTCGATGGTCTCATTGCGGAGTCAAAGGGGCATTTCGACGAGGAAGAGTACGAGCGCCAGCTGAGTCAGCCCGCGATAACACCGGACGCGAGGATCCGACCGGCCAGCGGCATGGCGCCAGTCAACGATATCCAGATGTATTACGAAATCCGAGGCGAGGGCCCGCCGCTGATCCTCCTGCATGGCGGGCTGGGTAGTACACTCACCTGGCGAAACCAGATTCCCGTCTTGTCCGAGTACTACAAAGTGATCGCCGTGGACAGCCGCGGTCATGGTCGCTCCACCTTCACGGAACAGCGAATCAGCTACTCGCTCATGACTTCCGATATCCTCGAGCTCATGGACTTCCTGGGCATCGAGAAGGCGCACATCCTCGGCTGGAGCGATGGTGGTATCATCGGTCTCGATCTTGCCATCAATCATCCGGATCGCTTGAACAAGGTGATCGCCTTCGGCGCCAACTACAATCCATCGGGCCTACGCACCGACATCGGCGAGAATGAGAAGATCAATGATTTCATGGAGAAGGCGGCGAACGACTACCAGACGCTGTCGCCCGACCCGACGCGATGGGACGCGTTCCTGGAGAATATCGGCCAGATGTGGGCCTCGGAGCCGAATTTCTCTGCCGAACAGCTAGGCACCATCATCGTGCCCATGCTGATCCTGGACGGGGACAACGACGAGGCCATATACACTGAGCACACCCGGGAAATGGCCGGCTTGATTCCGACTGCGGAGCTGACTCTCATTCCCAGCACGGGTCACTTTGCAATGTGGGAGAAACCGGACGAGATCAACAAAGTGATTCTGGAGTTCTTGGCCCAGTGAGGCGCAGAAGGGACGCTCGCATGAAGGCGTCGGTTCTCAACCGGATCGACATCTAGAGTGGCGCAAATGCACCGATCGTCCATGCATTCGGATCCGTCGTGCCCGCTCGTCGTGCCGTTTGCGCTGTGCGTCGCGTGCATTTCGTTCGTGATTGGCTGCGCTGGTAACGCTGATAAACGAAGCAGCGGCGACACCACTGCGCTGCCGCAGTGGAACTACGACTCCACCATGATCTTCCCGGCCGATCACGCGCTCACGCGCCCGGAGGATGGCATCGCACTACCCGACGGCCGCCTCATCGTGAGCGACCAGGTCCACGGGCTGCGCCTAGTCGAGCTCGACGGTTCCAGCGCTCCGTTCGGCGAGCTGGTGGCGGCCGGGTACGTCCACCATCCGCCGTCCCAGAGCGGAGGCGCCAACGGCATCTCGCTCGAGCCGGATGGGAGCCACCTGCTGGTGGCGGACATCTTCCACGGCGGGATCTATCGCGTGGACGTAGCGACCGGCGCGACCGAACGCGTGTACCAGCACCGCTACGGCGTCAACACGGCAGTGCGCGATTCGCGAGGGGCGATCTGGTTCACCCAGAGCGCGCTCAACACCCCGGAAGCCGGTGAGCCACGCATGTGGGCGGCCGTCGACGTCCCGGTTCCCGAGGGCGCGCTGCTGCGGCTCGGGATGCAGGGTAGGCGCCTGGCCGAGGAGGCCGAGGTCCTGGTGGACTCGCTGTATTTTGCCAATGGCATCGCGATCGACGAGGCGAGCAGTCACCTCTACCTCTCCGAAACGGTGGGAGCCCGCGTACTGCGCTATCGCGTGGACGTGGATGCCGGGCGGGTGAGCGAGCGATCGGTATTCGTGGACAGCGCGGCGGTCGACAACATCGAGCTGGACGCTGAGGGACATCTCTGGCTCGTTCTTCCGCTCACGAACGAGGTGCTGATGGTCGACACGGCGACCGGGGCGCGCCACACGGCATTTCGCTCGGTTACGCCCGCTCAGCTGGAAGTGGTGCAGGAATTCATTCGCCGCGGTCAGGCGGGGATCTCCCGGATGGAGTTGTTCACGCCGGCGGCCTGGGCCCCGCTGCCGGGACCCATCACGGGGGTGATCGTCGGCCCGGGAGGTGGTTCCGTGTATCTCACGGGATTGGGGGACGCCCTCGTCAGGCTGTTTCGATGACCGGAGTTCAGCGTGAGCGATTACTGCGTCTGTTGATCGAGAGCCTGGTGATCGTGGCCAGCATTCTGGCTGCGTTCGCCCTGGACAGGTGGTGGGAATCCAACCGCGCCCGCGCCGAGGAACAGCAAGTCCTCGAAGCTCTGGATGCAGAGTTCCGGGCTGCGCGGGAGCAGCTCGAGGGAACGCTGGCGCTGCATCAACGGATCCTGCGCTCCGTGGGGTTCGTCCGAGAGAAGTTGGATGAGGCGGTCCGGGACGGCTCACCCTTCGTGACGCTTCCCGACACTGCGCTCGCGTTCCTCTACATACCCCCGACGACACAGTTGACTCTCGGTACGCTCGATGGTCTCGTCGGTTCGGCGCGTCTCGGCGTCATCCGAAATGCTGATCTCCGGTCCTCGCTGGCCTCGTGGGGCAGTACGCTGGACGAGTTGACCGAAGAGGAGTGGGCATCACGACAATACGTGAATACCGAGCTGGACCGCGCACTCAGAGCTCGAGTGAACGTGAATTCATTCCGCTGGGTGCTGAACGAGACGCTCGAATCAGAAGAATCAGTGTCGTCCTCCAGAGTGCCGGCCGAGGTGGAGATCCTGGGCGTGGTTGCCACCAGATATGCTCTGCTGGATCACGGCATCGACGAGTTTCCGCCGGTACTCGCAGAGCTGGATCAACTCCTGGATCTCATCGCTCGCTCGAGGTCCGAATAACGGGTGATCGTCCACCTTCTCGACGGCACCTACGAGCTCTTCCGCCACTTCTACGGCGCCCGCCGATGGAACAAGGGAAAGGACGCGCCGCTCGGCGCGGTCCGCGGCGTGCTGGGCACGGTCCTCCGCCTGATCGAGGATGGCGCCACGCATCTCGGCGTGGCGACGGACCACGTGATCGAATCGTTCCGGAACGCGCTGTGGCCCGGATACAAGACCGGCGCGGGAATCGAGCGCGCCCTGCGCGCGCAGTTCCATCCGCTCGAGGAGGCGCTCGAAGCGATGGGCGTCGCGGTCTGGGCGATGGTCGAGCTCGAGGCGGATGACGGGCTCGCCTCGGCGGCCGCGATCGCGGCGCGCGACCCGCGCGTCGAGATGGTGGGCATCTGGACGCCGGACAAGGACCTCGCCCAATGCGTGGTCGGCGAGCGGGTGGTGCAGATGGACCGCCGCGGTAACGCGATCCTCGACGAGGCGGCGGTGCGCGCGAAGTACGGCGTTCCGCCCGCGCGGATCCCGGACTTCCTGGCGCTCGTCGGGGACGCCGCGGACGGCTACCCGGGGATCCCCGGCGTGGGGCGGATCACCGCGGCGCGGCGGATCGCGCGCCACGGCCCGATCGAGGCGTGGCCGCCGGACGTCATGCCAGAGAGGCGCGAGCTCGCGCTCCGGTTCAAAGAGCTGGCCACGCTGCGCGACGACGCGCCGCTGTTCGCGTCCGTCGACGCGATCGAATGGCGCGGTCCGACCAGGGCGTTCCCGGCCTGGGCGGAAAAATGCGGCGACCCGAAGCTCGCGGAGCGGGCGACCGCCGCGGCGCGTGCCCGCGCCGGCTGACGATGTGGTCGCCTAGCGCTCGCTGGCTTCGTCGTGCCAGATCCACCACTCGTACGGCGGGGTCTGGGGGTACCCCTCGGGCGAGTCCTCCCACGTCTCCTGACGGCCGAGCGCGGTGATGTCGAGGTAGTTCCAGGTGCTGCCCATCGCCTCGTCTCCGCGATCGTTGACGAAGTAGGTGCGGAACACACGGTCGCCGTCGCGGAGGAAGGCGTTCGTCCCGTGCCACTCGTGCACGCCGAAGTCTGCGTCGAAGTCGTCGGTGATCGTGTACCACGGGATGCGCTCCCAGCCCATCCGCCCCTTCAAGCGCTCGATGTCTCGCTGCGGCGCGCGCGAGGCGAACGCGAGCGTCGTGTTGCGGGCGTTCAGGTGGGCGGGGTGGGCGACCTGGTCGGCCAGCATGGAGCAGCCGATGCAGGCGTGGTCGGGCCAGCCCTTGACGCCAGGCTCGAAGAAGGCGCGGTACAGGATCAGCTGCCGGCGGCCGTCGAAGAGATCCAGCAGGCTCGCCGTCCCGTCGGGCCCGTCGAAGGCATATGTCTTCTCCACGGCCATCCATGGCATCCGCCGGCGCTCGGCCGCCAGCGCGTCGCGGGCATGGGTGAACTCCTTCTCCTTCACGAGCAATTCCTGGCGCGTAGCCTCCCATTCGTCCGGCGACACGACCGGAGGTGTGTCCATCCCGAGGAGTCCTTCCCGGCGCTCGGTGGCGGTTCCCTGGTTCTTGTCCATGTCCAGTTCCTCCATTTGCAGGCGGGGCGGAAAGCCATGGCAATGCTAGCGAGAGACAAATGACGTCGCGACGAGAGTCGCCTACTTTTTGGCGGTGAGTCGTTCGGTATCTGACACCCGGCACCATCCATGACTGCGCGGCGAGCCGCCAAGCGGTTTCCCATCGATCCGCCGGTCGAGCCCATGCTCGCGAAGCTGTCCGATTCGCTGCCTCGCGATGGCGACTATCTGTACGAGCCGAAATGGGACGGCTTCCGCGCGATCGTATTCCGCGGCAAGTCGGAGATCTTCATCCAGAGCCGCGACTCGCGGCCATTCGATCGGTATTTCCCGGACCTGCACGAGGCGCTGCTCGAGCGGCTTCCCAAGGGCTGCGTGATCGACGGCGAGATCGTGATCGCCACCCCCGATGGTCTCGACTTCGACGCGCTGCAGATGCGGCTGCATCCCGCAGCCTCACGCGTGGCGATGCTCGCCGAGAAGACTCCGGCGTCGTTCGTGGCGTTCGATCTCCTGGCGGACGGAGGGCGAGACCGGATGGTGGCGCCACAACAGGAACGCCGTACCCGGCTCGAGAAGCTTCTCGCGAGGGCCATTCCGCCGCTCTACCTGACGCCCGTGACTCGGAGCTACCAGACGGCCGCCGGGTGGCTCCAGCGCTTCGAGGGGGCCGGCCTGGACGGGGTGATCGCGAAGCCGGTGGACCTCCCGTACCAGCCGGGCAAGCGCGCCATGATCAAGATCAAGCACGTGCGGACGGCCGACTGCGTCGTAGCGGGCTTCCGCTGGCACAAGTCCGGGAAGGACCGGATCGGCTCCCTCCTGCTCGGCCTGTACGACGACGATGACGTCCTGCACCACGTCGGGGTGACGTCGTCGTTCACGATGGCGCGGCGGAAAGAGCTCGTGGAAGAGCTCGCGCCGCTGCGCAAGAACGCCATGAAGGCGCACCCGTGGCGATCCTGGGCGGAGGCGGAGGGGAGCGGAACCCGCATGCCCGGCGGGCAGAGCCGCTGGAGCGCGGGCAAGGACCTCTCGTGGGAGCCGCTCCGCATCGAACGGGTGTGCGAGGTCAAGTACGATCACCTGCAAGGCGATCGCTTCCGCCATGCGGCGACCTTCCTCCGCTGGCGGCCCGACAAGAAGCCGCGCGACTGCCGCTACGACCAGCTCGAGGTCACGACCCCCTACGACCTCTCCAGGGTCTTCTCGTCCGGATCCAGGCGCTCCTGACACGGACGCAGCGGCTCGGTACCTTGGAGGCGCTCCCGACCAGC
>DATFFS010000171.1:0-20419 GCA_035249945.1 Gemmatimonadota bacterium | reverse complement strand
ATTGTCGACCCACGCCGCGCGCGCTGCGCTCGACGGAAGACGCGGCCTTCTGTTCGGCGTGCGCGGAAACGTCGTGCGCGATACGCCGTTCGAGATCGCGCTCGCGGAAGAGAAGCAGATCGATCGGACGCTTCTCGAGCTCGTGAACGAGCTCGCCGGATAGGAATTTCGAGGCCCCGAAAATCTTCGTTTTTCGTTTACAAAACTGTTGCATTGTTTTACGCGAATGTGATAAACTGTGCTCGTCGCGTGGTCTGAACGTCGGTTGTTGCTCAGACCAGGAGGAAACGACAATGGCAACGCGAAAGAAAAAGAAGGCAGCTAAGAAGTCGACCAAGAAGAAGAAGGCTGGCAAGAAGAGGAAGAAGAAGTAAACAAGCGCTGACCGACCGATCTAGAAGACCACGTCGACGCGCACCACACGAAAGCCCGCTACCGCGGGCTTTCGTTTTGGCGCTGCTGTCGTTGCCGCTGCTCGTGCCGGCCTGCGCCCCGCGCCCCTTGCGAGGCTCGGGTAGCGGAACGTTCGTGGAGGCGGTGTCGCGCGCGCTCGCCGACCCGTCCCTCGCCCACTCCGGTGTCACCTTCCTCGCCATTTCGCTCGACCGCGGCGACACGTTGTTCGCGCGCGAAGTCGACCGGCTCTACACCCCGGCGTCCAACCGCAAGCTGTTCACCGCGGCCAGCGCGCTTCACTGGCTGGGCCCGGACCACCGGTTCCGCACGACGCTCGTCGCGACCGGCCCGATCGAGGCCGATACCCTGCGCGGCGACATCGTCCTCCTGGGCCGCGGCGATCCGGATCTACTTCCCGCGCACCTGGCCGCGCTCGCCGACACGCTCGCGGCGAGCGGGGCGCGCGCGATCGCGGGCGACCTGCGCGCGGACGACGCCTGGTTCGACGACGTGGAGTGGGGGGCCGGCTGGATGTGGGACGACGGCCCGTACTGGGAATGGCCGTACGTCACTGCGCTCACGGTCGCCGACAACGTCGTCACGGTGACCGCGCGTCCCGGGCCGCGTGTCGGCGATCCGGTGGCGATCGCGCTGGACCCGCCCACCGGTTACGTGACGTTGAACGTCGCGGCCGTCACCGCCGCCGCTGGCGCGCCGTCGGAACTCGTGGTCGATCGCCACTGGGATCCCAAAGAGAACGTCATCGACGTGACCGGAGCGCTCGCGCTCGACGCCGACCCGATCGTCGCGCGGCGCACGGTCGAAGATCCCGCGCTCTACGCGGCGACGCTTCTGCTCGAGCTCCTCGAGGCGCGCGGCGTCGAAGTCCTCGGGGTCGCGCGCCACGGCGATCTGGCGGGGATGGAGGCAGCGATCGGCGGCGCGGGCGGCGGCGTCACGGACGCGATGATCGATACCGTTGCCGTCCACGTGTCGGAACCGCTGTCGGAAAGTATCCGCAACTTCTTGAAGATCAGCGACAACCTCACGGGCGAGCTCCTCGTGAAGGCGGTGGGCGCCTCCGTCGCGGGACCGCCGGGGACGTACGAGAACGGTCTCGCCGCCGAACGCGCGTTCCTGGCGCGCGAGGTGGGGATCGACACCACCGCCCAGATGCTCGCCGACGGATCGGGCGTGTCGCGCTACAACCTGGTGACCGCCCGGCAGATCGTCGCGTTGCTCCGATATATGACGACGCGCGACGACCTGTTTCCTTCCTATAGCGCGGCGCTGCCCGTCGCAGGCGTGGATGGAACGCTCGAGACCAGGATGCGCGGCACCGCCGCGGAGGGCCGGGCCGGCGCCAAGACCGGGACGTTGAACGGCGTCACCGCGCTGTCCGGCTACGTCCCCTCGGCCGATGGGGAGCGGCTCGCCTTCAGCCTCATGATGGAGTTCTACACGGGGAGCTCGGCGCCGCGGCGCGCAGTGCAGGACTCGCTCGTCGCCGCGCTGGCGCGCTTCCGGCGCTAGTGTAGCGTCACTAGCGACTCGACTGCGGACCGCTTCCGGCGTCAGCGGGCTCGCCGCGGGCGGCGCCCGTCCGGCGCGACCACCAGCCGCTTTCGCGATGATGCTCCTCGTCCAGCTTGCGCCGCCGCGCCTGCAGGACGTTCTCCCGCGACAGCCAGCCGACGAGTCGTCCAGAGCCCGTCTCCGCCACGACCGGGAGCCGGCCCACCTCGTGGATCACCATCCGCATCGCAGCCGCGTCGACGGATTCGTCCGGCCGCGCGACGATGGGACGGTCGTTTCCGACGTCGATCACGGGCTCGCTCTCCCGTCCGCTCTCCAACGCCCGCACGACGTCTCCGTACGTGATGACCCCCACCAGACGGCCATCGGCGTTCACGATCGGCAGCCCCCGGTGGAGTACGGCGGCGGGCTCGTGGCGTCCGATCCGGTCGGCCAGCTCGCCGACCGGCAGCTCCGGCGGTACCGGCGCCAGCCGCGTGTCCATGACGTCGGCCACCGAGACCCGCTGCAGGACGTCGGCCTCGTATTCGAGGTGAATCCGCAGTCCGCGCCGGGCGAGCTTCTCGGTCATGATCGACTCGCGCAGGAACACGAGCGCGACTCCGTCGGCGATTACGCTGCCCAGCATGAGCGGCAGGATCGCCTCGGTCTGCCGCGTGATCTCGAATGCGAAGATGATGAACGCGAAGGTGGCCCGCGAAGCGGAGCCGAACACCGCCGCCATCGCCACCAGCGCGAACGCCGCCGGCTGGAGATCCGCGCCGGGGAATACCGCGTTCGCCCCCATCGCGTAGAGCGCGCCGAGGGCGGCGCTCACGACGAACGTCGGCGCCAGCAGCCCGCCGGAGGTGCCGGACCCGAGGTACACCACGAGCGCGACGAACTTCGCCGTCATGATGACCAGCAGGACCTTCCATGCCAGCTGGTCGCTGAGGACGTCGGTCATCACGTCGTAGCCCACGCCGAGCGCGCGCGGCACGAGGAACCCCACGACGCCCAGAACCACCGCCCCGAGGACAGGCCACCACATGGGATCGAAGGGCAGCCGCTCGAACTGGTCCTCGACCCAGTAGAACGAGCGCGTGAGCCCCGTCGCCGCCAGCCCGGCGACCAGGCCGAGACCTACGTAAAACGGCAGCGCGCGCGGGATCGCGAAGTCGATTGTCGCGACGTCGAACATGGGCCCGCGGCCCAGCAGCTCGAAGTGGACGGCGGTCGCCAGCGTGCTGGCGATCACCAGCGGTATGAAGGAGCGGGCCTTGAACTCGAACAGCAGGAGCTCGATCGCCAGGATGACCCCGGCGATGGGCGTGGAGAACGTGGCCGCCATCCCGGCGGCGGCGCCTGCCCCCAGCAGGACCTTTCTCTCGGCGGCGGTCGTGCGGAGCATCTGCCCGACGAGCGATCCCACCGCGCCGCCCGTCTGGATGATCGGGCCCTCCGCGCCGAACGGGCCGCCGGTCCCGATGGCGATCGCGGCCGAGATCGGCTTGAGGACCGCGACGCGGGGGCCGATCCTGCTGCCCTTCGTGAGCACGGCCTCCATCGCCTCGGGAATCCCGTGCCCCCGGATCTGCGGCGTTCCGTACTTGGACATCAGCCCGATGACGAGCGCGCCGAAGATCGGCACGGCGATCAACCAGGGGCCGAGCGCAGTGCCCGCGGGGCTGACGAATTCGAGCGACAGCCGCTGGTAGAAGGCGAGGTTCGTGATGAGGGCGATCAGGTCGTAGAGGAGCCAGGCGATGACCCCGGCCCCCAGCCCGATGCCGGCCGCGAGGACGGAGATGAAGAGGAGTCGGAAGTTCGCTGACGGCCGGAGCTGGCTGTCGGGGATCTCGAACGTCGAGCGATCCAGCGAGCGCATCACGCAAAGATAGACCCCGAGTCGAGGCGCCGCAGGGTTCGCATGGCGCCCCGATGCCGGATCGCGCCGGTCAGTCCCCCACGGTCTCCGCCGGCGGCACGACTCCCACCCCGGTCGCCTGCAGACCGATCTCGATCGAGCGGCGGACCTCCAGCGTCAGCGGATCGATGACGTCGATCGCGCCGGGCACGACTCCGTGGCTCTCCATCGAGAGATATACCGCTCCGTCGGCGCCGAACGCGAAGGTGTGGGGATGGCTCGCGCTCGCCCGCTTCGTGGCGATCGGCCTCTCGTCGGCCAGGTCGATCACGGTGAACGATCCGTCGTCCCGGTTGGGAACCCAGAGGCGCGCGCCTTCCGGGTCCACGCGGATCAGGTACGGTCCCGCCCCGGTCGGGATCGCGCCCGTGATCGTCCCCAGCGGATCGGTGGACACGACGCGGATCTCCGCATGCCGGTGGCACGCCACGTAGAGCTTCGAATCGTCGGCGGAAAGCGCGAGGCCGGCCGGGTAGCACGTCCGTCCCTCCGCCCGGTCCTGCTCGGTCAGCATGTTGGTGGAGTCGACGACCAACAGCGAGGCCACGTCGATCTTCCGCACCACGTTGTCCCGCGTGCACGAGGCGTAGACCCAGCGCCCGTCGTGGGAGGCGGCCATGCCGTGCGGCTTGGTGCACACGGGGATTCGCGCGACCTCCGTCATCGTCGGCGTGTGGACGGCCGAGACCGTGTCGAGCGCGGGTTCGCCGTGCAGGTTGTAGTTGGCGACGAAGAGCCAGGCGCCGTCCGGCGTGAGCGCCATGGTCGCGGGGAACAGCCCCACGTTCGCGCGTCCGGCGAGCGAGTCTCCGGCGGTCGTCAGCTTCCACACCGAGCCGTTGGGCCAGCCGTGCGCGATCGCCAGGTAGTAGTGTCGGCCATCGGGCGAAATCGCGAGCGCGTGCACTCCCTCGATGTCCTCGCTCGAGATTCCCACGGGGATCTTGCGGACGACCGTTCCCGCGCCCGGGTCCACGACCGCGACCGCGTCCTCCGATTCGAGGCCGACGAGGACCGTCTGCGCGGCCGTCCCGGCCGGGGCGGCGAGGCCGAGGAGCGCGAGGGCGAGCAGGGCGATGCGCAGCATCACGGGGAGTATACCGGTGATTCCGCGCCGCGCGACAGCAGCGGATACGGGTTGATCGGGCCGGCGCGCGTGTAGATCCCGTAGTGGAGGTGCGGCGCGTCCGGCGGCGCGTTTCCGGTCGTGCCCACGAACCCGATCACCTCGCCCGCCGCCACGCGATCGCCCTCCGAGTGACCGGCGTAGCCCTGTAGGTGCGCATAATAATGACGCCAGCCGGCCGGACCGAGGATCGTCACGGTCCGGCCACCCAGCCCGTTCTCGCCCCTGCGCGCCACGATGCCGGGGGTGGTCGCGCGGACCGGAGTCCTGCGCCGCGCGAAGATGTCGATCCCCTGGTGGTCGCGGGACCCGCCGCTTCGCGGATCGCCCCAGGTGTCCGCCAGGTCCCCGGGCTCGACACCCTCTACGGGCAGGGGAAGCGAGCGCGGAGGGTCGGCGGCCAGGAGCTCCGCCCGCCAGGCCGCGCTCTCGAAGGCCGGCCCGGCCACGCGCCAGGCGACGATCCCCGCCGCCAGGAGCGCGGCGCCCGTCGTCACGCCGCGCGCGACCCTGGACGCGCGGATCGTCATCCCGCCCTCAACCGGCGGAGAGAGACTCGCGCTCCACGGCCAGCAGGTCGGCGTCGGTTTCGCGCCGCCGGATCACCTCGACGACACCCTGCCCGTCGACCCACACCTCGGCCGGTCGGGGGTGGGTGTTGTAGTGGCTGGCCATCGACATTCCGTAGGCGCCGGCGTCCAGCACAGCCAGCAGGTCCCCCCGCGCCAGCGGAGGGAGCGGCCGCTCGCGGCCGAGGAAGTCGGTCGATTCGCAGATGGGGCCCGCGACGTCGGTGGGACGCTGCTCGCCGGCTTCGGCCTCGGTGACCGGGACGATCCGGTGAACCGCCTCGTACAGGGCGGGCCGCAGGAGGTCGGTCATGCCGGCGTCGGCGATGACGAGCTCCCGCCCGCCGCGCGTCTTGCGGTACTGCACCTCGGTCAGCAGACACCCGGCCGGACCGACCAGGTAGCGCCCGAGCTCCAACAGCAGCTCGGCCCCGAATTCGCGGGCCCGCGGGACGAGCTCGGCGGCGTAGGCCGATGGCCCCGGCACGTCCCCGCCGTCGTACGCGATGCCGAAGCCGCCGCCGGCGTTCAGCCAGCGCGGCTCGAGGCCGGCGGTACGCGCCTCGTTCCCGCACTCGAGCAGCACGTCGAACCCCCGGCCGTAGGGCGCGGGATCGGTGATCTGGCTGCCGAGGTGCATGTGGAGGCCGACAAGTCGGAGCGAGGGATGTCCGGCCAGCCAGGGGAGCAGGGTCCGGTATTCCGAGGGGGCGATGCCGAACTTGTCGGCCCCGCGGCCGGTGGCGATGTGCCGGTGGGTGCCCGGATCGACATCGGGATTGATTCGCAGGCTCATCCGGACGGGCGCCACGCCACGCTCGGCGATCTCCGCCAGCAGCAGCGCCTCGTCGACCGATTCGACGTTGATCATCCAGAGACCGGCCTCGACCCCGGCTTCGAGCTCGGCGCGGGTCTTGCCGACGCCCGCGAAGACCACTCGATCGGGAGTCACCCCGCACGCCGCCGTGCGGGCCAGCTCCCCCCCGGACACGACGTCGAAGCCAACTCCGAGGCCGGCGAGCCACTTTAGCAGCCGGAGGTTGGAGTTGGCCTTCACGCTGTAGCAGATCGTGGTGGGATGAGCGCGGAACGCCTGCCGGACCTCTTCGAGGCGTTCGCCGATCGTGGGACGGTGGTAGACGTACAGCGGCGTCCCGTGCTCGGCGGCGAGCCGCGCGAGCGGGACACCCCCGACCCGCAACTCTCCGTCCTGGTAGCGGAAGGGGGTCGTCACGGCGGCCTAAGCTAGAGGGCCCCCCGGGCCGCGCAACGCGTCGTCACCGCCTTGCCGGACCCCGGGCGCGGAGGATACATTCGACTAACCCTCATGCCGCAACGAACTTCCCCAGGCCGCGCATGGCGCACTCGCATGGGTAGCGCCTTCCTGACGATCGCCCTGTCGCTCGGCGTGATCTCCACCGCCGCGTCGCAGAACGTCTCCCCGGTCACTCCCGCGGCCGAGACCCAGCTCGTCCGGCAGGCGGCGTTCACGCTCTGGTGGCCCGAGTACGAGCGGTTGATGCGCCAGTTCCGACACAACACGCCCCCCGACGCCGGCCGCATCGCGCTTCCCGAGCCGAGCCCCGACCGCTTCTACTGGGAGATCGAGATCCTGGGCCAGGTTCTCCATCCGCCGCTCGGGGACGTGGACCTGTACAGCGTCACGACCGAAGGCGAGCTGTTCCAGGCGCTGTTCGTGGTCAGCGCGCGCGACCGGGCGTGGCCGCTCATCAACCGCGTCGATCCCGCCGCCTTCGGGCAGGAGATGAACAACGACTACGTCGACGCCGTCAATGCGCTCCTTCAGCGCGAGCGGGTCGCGCCGGAGACCGCGGAGGACGCGCTCTCGCTGGCGCGCTTCGTGGTCGAGGTATTCTACAACTTCGACTACCGCTACGTCCCTGCGAGCGTCGACTCGCTGACGTTCGCCGAGCTGAACCTCGTGCGCGTGCTGAGCTCGACGGACGAGATCCCGCAGGGGCTGCGGCGCTTCGACGCCGACAACGCGGAGGCGCTTCTCTACGGCAAGATCCCCGAGCGGGTGCACGATCTGGTGACGCCCCCCCGCGTGGAGTCCGAGGGCTCCGGCGACTACCTGATCTCGTTCTACAGCTGGCATCCGCAGGTCGGCGAGCTGAAGCGCTGGGAAGTGCGGTTCGCGGATCGCCAGTTCGTCTCGCTGAAGGACGAGACCGTGGAGAACTGGGTCTCGTTCACCGTCGAGAACTTCTGATCCATCCCGTTCGTCCGATCCTCTCCATCGCGATCGGCTTGCTGTCCGCCGCCCTGGCGTGCGGCGGGTCCGCCGACGAGACCGATGCCGGGTCTCCCCCCGACACGGCCGCCTCTGCCGCCGCGCCGGACACCGCGGTGACGCTCGTCGGTACGCTCCCCGACGGCGGACCCATGCCCGCGGCTTCGAGCGCGGGCGGCATCCCTCCCTACGAGGGCGCGAGCGTCCGCACCTCGCGGGAGCAGACCGCCGAGATGCGCTCGTTCGAGGCCTACACCCCGGACGAGTGGACCACGGTCGTCGCGTGGTACGATTCCCAGCTCGGTCCACCGGAGTGGAGCCGCGTGCTGGCCGAGGAGATCGTGATCTACGAGAAGGGCGACGACGAGGCCGCGATCACGGTCTCTGCGTGGGCCGGCGAGAGCCTCAAGCCGGGGGTGCCGGAGTACTTGCGGCAAGCAAGAACAGCCATCGGCGCCGCCTGGCGCCCCTGACGGTACGAGCGGTCAAAACGGTCCAGATTCGGCGGCGCGCGACGAGAGGATTCCGGGGCGTACGACCGTACGCCGCAGGAAGACGCGAGGAGCGGAACGCCGAAGATGGGCCGTTTTCACCGCTCGGCGTCACGGCAACAGGCGGGTGAGTTCGACGATCGGAGTGCCGGTCAGCGCGCTCTGACCGGTCCGCACCGTGCCCTCGATGCGCAGGATGCGGAACGGGCTCATGCCGCGGAACTCCTCGAGCATCCGCTCGGGGACCACCAGATACACGTAGCGGCCGTCCGATCCCGGCACGCGCGCCAGGTCGTACCATTCCCCCGGCGTGAAGTCGGGACGCCAGGCGTCGGCTTGCTGCAAGGCGACGTGCTCGAGCGTCCAGCGCACGGTGCGGCCGATGAACGTGCCGGCGGGCGCGGCCGCCACGACGTCGGGATCGACCTCGCTCAGCGATCCGGCGCGCACCGCCGAGGTGGGTACCCATCCGTCCACCCTGACCCGTGTCCATCCTCCGCGCGACTCCAGGACCCGCACGGGGGTCTCGGGTGGAAGCTGCGCCAGCGCCTCGCCCTGCGGCGCGTTCCGCAACTCGGCGCCGCGCGACAGGGTTCCCATCGCGCTGGCGGAGACGGCCGGCTCCGGGCTCTCCTCCACCGGGGTCGGGGGCGGAGGCGCCGGCCGGACGGTGTCGGCCGTCGCCTCCGTCTCGGGGGACGGCTGCGAGACGGAGGACTCCGGCAGCCACCCCACGAGCTCGATCTCCAGCCAGCGCCCCTCCTCGCCGACACGTCGGACTCCCACGCCCTCGACCAGCTGCCCGAGGATCCGCCCATTCGGCCCCGCGCGCAGGTTCTCGCTCTCGGGCGCCACGCGGTGGGAGCTGCCTGCCCGCTCGAGGGAGGCCGACCACATCCAGCCATGAACCCCCACCCGCGCCCACCCGGCCCTGCCTCCCAGACGCTCGACGGTGACCCCGCGCCCGAGCCAGCCCAGGCGGCGGCCGGTCGAGCTCCAGCGCAGCTCCGCGCGGTCGACGGAGATGCGCAGCTCGAGCCCGGACTGGGCCACAGCGGAGGGACAGGGAGCGCCGAGCGCGAGGAGCACGGCGGCTCCCGCGAGCGCGGGGCGGAGGAGTGGGTGGACGCGCATCCGGCAGGAGGCGGAAGTAACGTCGTCCCGTGCGCGAAAGTCAAGCGCGACGACGCGCGTGCCGCGTCCGTACATTGCACGCATGTCCGACGACGGCGGAGCGGCCCTGCACGTCGTCCTCGTCGAGCCGCTCATTCCGCAGAACACGGGGACGATCGGACGGCTGTGCGTGGCGGCCGACGCGAAGCTGCACCTGGTGGGTCCGCTGGGGTTCGACCTCGACGACCGACGCCGGCGCCGCGCCGGCCTCGACTACTGGCCATGGCTCCAGTGGGAGAGCTACGCCGACCTGGCGAGCTTCCTCTGCTCCGCCGCGCCGCCGGTCGAGCGTTCCTGGTACACGACCACCCGCGCTGGCCAGCCGTACGGCGCCGCCCGATTCCGTCGGGGGGACTGGCTGTTCTTCGGAAAGGAGACGGTCGGCCTGCCGCCGGAGCTCTGGGAAGCCCACCCCGACCGCTGCCTGACGATCCCCATGCGTCCCGCCGCGCGCTCGATCAACCTCGCGATCGCCGTCGGCATCGTGGCGTACGAGGCGCTCCGCCAGACGGAGTGGCCGGCCGGCGGGAGCGCCGAGTTCTCGTGATCGCCGCGCCGCGTTGGGTGCCCTCGGGCGCCGGTGTTACCTTCGACGCTCGACGCGCCGGGCGCGTCCGCGGGGATGTCGACCCCCGCCGCGGAGCGCTCGAGGACCCCGTACCCAGACCCCCCCGCTGATGTCCTTCGTGCACCTCCATACGCACTCCCAGTACTCGCTCCTCGACGGCGCGAATCGCTTCGACACGCTGGTGCGGACGGCCGGGGAAATGGGCATGGGCGCGCTCGCCCTGACCGATCACGGCAACCTCTTCGGCGCGGTCGAGTTCTACGAGACGGCCCGCAAGGCGGGCGTCAAGCCGATCCTCGGCATGGAGGCGTATCTCGCGCCCGGGAGCCGCCACGAGCGCGGCGGCCGCGGCGGCAACTACTTCCACCTGGTGCTCCTGGCCGAGAACCAGACCGGCTGGCGGAATCTGATCAAGCTGAGCTCGATCGGATACGTCGAGGGGTTCTACTACAAACCGCGCATCGACCACGAGTCCTTGGCTGAGCACTCCGAGGGTCTGATCGCGCTCTCCGCGTGCCTGAAGGGCGAGGTCGCCACGTTCCTGGATCGCGAGAACTACGATGCGGCGCGCGAGTGCGCCACGCGGATGGCGCGCGTGTTCGGTGAAGGCCGCTTCTTCCTCGAGCTGCAGGACCACGGCATCCCCCAGCAGAAGACGGTCAACGCGGGGGTGCTCGAGCTGGCGGCGGAGCTGGGGCTCCCGCTCGTCGCCACCAACGACGTCCATTACGAGACCCGCGCCGACGCTTCGCCGCACGACGTCCTGCTCTGCATCCAGACCGGCAAGCTCGTCGACCAGGCCGACCGCATGCGCTTCCACTCCGACGAGTTCTACTTCAAGAGCCCCGCGGAGATGGCGGCCGCCTTCCCGGACCACTCGGAGGCCCTGGCGAACACCGCCTGGATCGCGGAGCGGTGCGAGGTGGAGCTCGACTTCGACACACCGCACCTCCCGGCCTTTCCCCTGCCGCCGGAACACCGGACGCTCGAGGACATGCTGGAAGCAGAGGCCCGCGCCGGCCTCGCGCGGCGCTACGACCCGATCTCCGAAGAGGCCCGCGAGCGCCTCGACTACGAGCTCGAGGTGATCCGCAAGACCGGCTACGCCGGCTACTTCCTGATCGTGGCCGACTTCATCCGCCACGCGCGCTCGCGCGGGATCGCGGTCGGCCCCGGGCGCGGGTCGGCGGCGGGCAGCCTGGTCGCCTACTCCCTGGGCATCACGAACCTGGATCCGCTGCGCTACGGCCTGCTGTTCGAGCGCTTCCTCAACCCCGAGCGGATCTCGATGCCCGACATCGACATCGACTTCCGCGACGACCGCCGGGGAGAAGTGATCGAGTACGTGAAGGCGAAGTACGGCGATCAGTCGGTGGCGCAGATCATCACCTTCGGCACGATGAAGTCCAAGGCGGCCGTCCGCGACGTGGGCCGCGTGCTGCAGCTCCCGCTCGCCGAGACCGACCGGATCGCCAAGCTGATCCCCAACGCCCCCGGCTCTCCGCAGCCGGTCCGCGTCGAGGAGGCGATCGAGCAGGTGCCGGAGATCGCCGCGGCGTACAAATCGAGCGATCGCACGCGGCGCCTGCTCGACGACGCGCGCAAGCTCCAGGGGCTCGCCCGCCACGCGTCCGTGCACGCCGCCGGGATCGTCATCGCCCCCGACCGGCTGGTCGAGCACGTGCCCCTCTACCGCTCGGAGAAGGGAGAGCTCACCACCCAGTGGGACATGACGAGCGTCGAGAAGGTCGGGCTCCTCAAGATCGACCTGCTGGGGCTCCGCACCCTGACGGTCATCGACGACGCCGTGGAGGCGATCGCGGCCGGTGGCGAGCGCCTCGACATCGACCGCCTCCCGCTCGACGACCCTGCGCCGTACCGCCTCCTGTCGGAGGGCCGGACCGACGGGATCTTCCAGTTCGAGTCCTCGCTGGCGGCGGACGTCTGCCAGCGCATGCATCCCGATCGCTTCGAGGACCTCATCGCCATCAACGCGCTGATCCGTCCAGGTCCGCTCGATACGAAGATGACCGAGCGCTACATCCGCCGGAAGCGGGGCGAGGAGCAGGTCGACTTCTACCACCCGGACATCGAGGAGCTCCTGGCCGAGACGTACGGAGTCATTACCTATCAGGAGCAGGTCATGCAGATCGCCAACCGGGTAGCGGGCTTCTCGCTGGCCGAGGCGGACGTCCTCCGGAAGGCGATGGGCAAGAAGATCCAATCGCTGATCGAGGAGCAGCTCGAGCGGTTCCGGACGGGCGCGCTCGAGCGCGGCTACGCCCGAGACGTGGTCGAGCGCCTGGCGAAGGACATCGTGACCTTCGGGCGCTACGGCTTCAACAAGTCGCACTCCGCCGCCTACGCGCTGCTCTCGTACCAGACCGCCTGGCTCAAGGCGCACCATCCGCGGCAGTTCATGGCGGCTCTCCTGACCGCGGAGATGGGGAACAGCGACAAGGTCGTCCGCTACATCGACGCCTGCCGCCGCATGGGGATCGAGATCCTGTCGCCGGACGTCAACGAGTCGGGCTGGTCGTTCACGACCGTCGAGCGGGGGATCCGCTTCGGGCTGGGCGGCATCAAGAACGTGGGCCGGGGAGCCGTGGAGTCGATCCTCGCCGCACGTCAGCGCCACGGGCGATTCGCCAACCTGTTCGAGCTGGCCGAGCGGGTCGACCTCCGGCAGGCCAACAAGCGCGTGCTCGAGAGCCTGGTGGCCGCCGGCGCCTGCGACGGCCTGGACGGCCACCGCGCCCAGCAGATCGCCGTGCTCGACCTGGCGGTCGCCTACGGACAGCGCAAGGCGGACGAGCGCGAGCGCGGGCAGTTCACGCTGTTCTCGGGGGCTCCGGAGAACACCAGCCGGTCGCTCCCGCCGCTGCCCGACATCGACCCCTGGCAGCCGGGGGACCGGCTGCGCCAGGAGAAGGAGGTGCTCGGGTTCTACATCTCCGGCCATCCCCTGGACAAGGTCCGGGCCCAGCTCCAGGCGCTCGCCCGTTCTACGGCGGCCGAAGTGGCCGCCGCCCCCCACGGGAGCGACGTTTGCCTGGGCGGTGTGGTCACCGCCGTGCAATCCAAGCGCGACCGCCGGGGGGACGAGATGGCATTCTTCACGCTCGAGGACTACAGCGGCACGGTGGAGGCGATCGCGTTCAGCTCGGTATACGAGACCGCCCGCCCCCTGGTCCTGTCCGACACCCCGCTCCTGGTCCACGGGCGCGTGGACCGCCGCGACGAAGAGCCCGGCAAGGTGATCGTCTCGAGCGTGGTCCCGCTGGCGGAGGCCGCGCTCACGGGCAACCACCGGCTCGAGGTGCGCGTTCCACGCGACAAGTGCGACAACCAGACGCTGGCCGCGGTGCGGGGACTCCTGATCCAGAACTCGGGCTCACTGCCGGTCCGGATCACCATCGATACCGGGAGCAGCGTCGCCGAGCTCGCCACCGGACTGGCGGTCGCGCTCAGCGACTCGCTCCTCGAGACACTGGGCGGCCTGCTCGGAGAGAACAGCGTGCGGCTGTCCGAAGCCAACGGCGCGGCGCGGCGCGAACCGACGGGCGCCAATGGCGGGCGGCGCTGATGGCCAAGGGCGGCTACCTCGACTTCGAGCGGCCGATCGCCGAACTCGAAGAGGAGATCGAAGACATGGAGAGGCTGGCCGACAAGGCCGGCATGGACGTGGCCGCCGAGCTCGCCACGCTGCAGGCCAAGCTGGCGCGCCTCAAGGAAGAGATCTTCACCCACCTCACCCCGATCCAGCGCGTGCAGCTCGCCCGGCATCCCCGACGACCCTATCCGCTCGACTTCGTCGAGCGGTGCTTCACCGACTGGCTGGAGATCCACGGCGATCGGGCCTACGCGGACGACCACGCGATGATCGCCGGCCTGGCGCGCTTCGACGGTCAGCCGGTCGCGATCGTGGGTCAGCAGAAGGGACGCGACACGAAGGAGAACCTGCGCCGGAACTTCGGCATGCCGCATCCCGAGGGGTATCGCAAGGCGATGCGGCTCATGAAGACGGCGGAGAAGTTCGGCCATCCGATCATCGCCTTCATCGACACGCCGGGAGCGTATCCGGGCATCGGCGCGGAGGAGCGCGGGCAGGCCGAGGCGATCGCGCACAATCTGCGGGAGATGGCGGGTCTGCGAGTCCCGACCCTGTCGGTCGTCACGGGCGAGGGCGCCTCGGGCGGCGCTCTCGGGATCGGCGTGACCGACCGGATCCTGATCCTCGAGAACGCCTTCTACTCGGTCATCAGCCCGGAAGGGTGCGCCGCCATCCTCTGGAAGGACGGCGAGAAACGCGAGCTCGCGGCGCGGGCCATGAAGATCACCGCCGAGGACCTCGAACGGCTGGGCGTGGTCGACGAGATCGTCCCCGAGCCCCTGGGCGGCGCCCACGCCGACTACGCCTCCGTGGCGCGCGCGATCGCCGAGGCGATCCGTCGCCACCTGAGCGAGATCGGATCCTGGAGTATCGATGACCGGATCCGGCGGCGGCGGGAGAAGTACCGCGCGATGGGGGCGTGGAAGGGGCCCGAGGGGGCGCATCCGGCGGCCGGCGACCCGGTCCCCGCGGGCGAGGCCGACCGGAGGTCGTGACTCTCCCTACGCACCTCGACGCTTCCGGCCGGGCGCGCATGGTCGACGTGTCGGGCAAGGAGCCCACGCGTCGAACCGCCCGCGCCAGCGGCGAGATCCGCATGAGTCCGGCCGCCCTGGCGGCGATCGCGGGGGGCGAGCTGCCGAAGGGCGACGCGCTCGCTGTCGCGCGCGTGGCGGGCATCCAGGCCGCCAAGCGCACGTCGGATCTCGTGCCGCTCTGCCACCCGCTCCCCATCGACCATGTCGCCATCGAGATCGACGCCGACGAATCGCTCCCCGGGGTGCGGGCGCGCTCGGAGGTCGTCGTCACCGCGCGGACGGGCGCCGAGATGGAGGCGCTGGCGGCGGTGGCGGGCGCGCTCCTGTCGGTCTACGACATGGCGAAGTCGCTGGACCGCGGAATGACGATCGGCGAGATCCGGCTCGAGTCGAAGGAAGGCGGCCGGAGTGGCGCCTGGATGCGCGGCTCCGAATGAGGGCGGCCTGCTGTCCGGCCCTGCTCGCAACCGCTCTGTCGGCCTTCGCCTGCGGGGGCGAGGCCGACGTGGCCGAGCCGGCGGCGCGATCCGCCGACAGCGCACATTTCATCGCCGACACACAGCTGGTCGTCGACTCGCTCGGCAACGAGCTCATGATCGTCTCCAAGCGAACCGGGCACCTCGTGCCCCGCGAGGTCGATCCGCGCGCGGGGGCCGGCGACCCCGAGGCTCCCGACGCATGGCGCGTCGTCGACCCGCGCTCTGCGCGCTCGCTCATGCAGTCCGCCACTCCGGCCTGGTACGTCGTCGACGTCCGGGACTCGCGCGCGTTCGCCACCCGCGGGCACCTGCCGGGGGCCGCGCTGGTCCCGCTCGAGATCCTGGAAGCGAACGTTACGGATCTGCACGTGCGCACCGACCAGATCGTGCTCCTCTACGCCGACGACGAGCCGCGCGCGATCGCCGCCGCCCGGATCCTCGCAGGCTACGGGTTCCCCAACCTGCGCGTCCTGGGCGGGGGCATGGCGGCGTGGGAGCGGGAGGGCCTTCCGGTGGAGGGCCGTTGAGCGCCGAGGGCGCCACGCGGGAATGCTGCCTCTGCGGGCGGCGGGACGAGCTGGTGATGGACGAGAACGTGCCCGGCCTGTTCACCTGCCGGTCATGCCTGGAGCGCGTCGCCGCCCAGAACGAGCGGATCCGAGAGGGGTTGGAGGATGAGCCGGAAGCCGAGATGTGATCACGCGCTCCGCGGCGCGCTGCCGGCGCTGCTGGCCGCGGTGCTGGCGGCGGCCGCTTGCCGCCTCGACGAGAGCGTCCCGCTCGGAGTCGAGGATCGCCTCGGCGGGATCGACCCCCAGCGGATCGTGGCGATCGGGGACGATTTCGCGGCCGGCGCGTCCGACGGCGCTCTCTACGAGGACGCCCAGGCGCTCTCCCTGCCGGCACTCCTCTCCCTCCATGTCAGTGGCGAGCCGCTCCTTCAGCCGCTCGTCTCGGCCGCCGGCCTGGCGCTGGGTGAAGAGGAGGGGGGCAGGCTCGAGCTCGTCCGCCTCATGCCGCTCGAGCTCGAACGCGCGGCCGCGGGCGCGCCGCTCATCCCGTCTCCGGATCGGCCCTTCGACAACCTCGGCGTGCCGGGCGCCCTGGTGAGCGAGGCGACGACCGCCGTCAGCGCGGCGACGTCCACGTTCGGCAACCCGTTCTACGATCTCGTGCTCCGCGGCCAGGGCACGTTCGACGAGCAGGTGGCCGTGCTCGACCCGTCCCTGGTCCTCTTCTGGCTGGGCACCAGCGACGTCCTGCGCTACGCCGCGGTCGGAGGCGATTCCGATCTCGTGCCGGGCCTGCCGACGCCCGTCGGCACATTCACGCTTTCCTACGAGTCCGTACTCGACGCCGTCCTCGAGACCGCCGACCAGGTCGTCCTCTTCACGATCCCGGATCCCCGCGCGATGCCGCTAGTCCACGCGGTGCCGCGGTTCGTCCTGGACGCCGAGACGGGCGAGCCGGTCATCATCACGGTGATCGAGCCGGTCCTCGACCCCGAGACGGGGCAGCCGGTGGTGGACCCGGTCACCGGCGACACGCTGCAGGCCGCGCGGCAGTCGACCGTGCCGCTCCTCGGCCCGCTGGGACCGCTCGCTCCCACGGACCTCGTGCTCCTCGACGCGCTTCCGCTCCTCGAGCAGGGGATCGGGGTCCCCGCGCCCGTCGGCGGATCGGGGGACCCGCTGCCGGACCGCGCGGTGCTCGACGCCGTCGAGCAGGCCGAGGTCGCCGCGGCAGTCGCCGGCTACAATCAGGCGATCGCCACGCTGGCCGCCGACCGCGACCTCCCCCTGGTCGACGTGCACGCGCTGGTCGAGACGCTGGCCGCTGAGGGCATCGTCTCCGACGGGATCCTGCTGACCACCGACTACGCCACCGGCCAGGCCTTCAGCCTGGACGGCGCGACTTTCACGCCGAAGGGCTACGGGGTGATCGCCAACCTCTTGATCGATGCGCTGAACGCGCGCTACGGCGGTTCCGTCCCCCACATCCGCACCGACCAGCTTCCCGGCACGTCGCTCCTCGCTCTGCCGTGACCGCCGCGAGCCGAAGTCCGCTCCCGCTCGCGGGGCGCCGAAGGGCGCTCCTGTGCGCGCGACGCCGCGCGCGGCCAGCGGCGGTCGTTGCCGCACTGCTGCTCGCGCCGACCCTCGGCTGCGAGGATGGCGCACCGGCGGGCCCCGCCGGCGAGGAGCTCGACCTCTCGGCCTACGTCGCGATCGGGAACAGCCTGACGGCCGGGTTCATGAACGGGGCCCTTGGCCTGGAGGGACAGTCGTGCTCCTATCCCCGTCTGCTGGCGGGCCAGGCCGGTGTAGGCGGTCAGTTCAGCCAGCCGCTCGTAGGCGCGCCGGGGCTCGTCGAGCCCGGTTCGAGCGAGGGGCGGATCGAGCTGCTCAGCCTGTCGCCGCCGACGATCGAGCGCGCGACACCCGCCGGCGCGCCGCTGAACGCCGGAGAGCCCGGCCCCTACGGCAATCTCGGCGTCCCCGGCGCGCTCGGGGCCGAGGCGCTCGTGGCGAGGAGCGGCGCCACCTCGCTGACCGACAACCCGTTCTTCGACTTCGTCTTCCGCGGCATGGGAACATGGGCCGGCCAGGTCGCGGAACGCGACGCCACGTTCGTCACCGTCTGGCTCGGCAACAACGACGTGCTCGGGTACGTGTTGAGCGGCGGCGAGGATCCCGGATTCCCCACGCCAACCGGGGAGTTCGCGGCCGCGTACGAGGGGCTGGTCGATCAGCTCCTCGTCACGACCGACCGGATCGTCCTCCTCAACGTGCCACCGGTGACGATCGTCCCCTACCTGACGCTCGTGCCGAACGTCGTCGTGGACACCGCGACGCTGGAGCCGATCCTGGGACCCGGCGGCGAGACGGTGCCGCTCCTGGGCGCCGACGGACCGCTGTCGCCGGACGATCTCGTCACCCTCGACGCGATCGAGCGGATCCTCGGGGGCGACGGGATCCCCGTCGACATGGGCGGAACGGGCGTGCCGCTTCCCCCGAGCGTCGTCCTCGACGCGAGCGAGCAGGTGGTGGCGCGCGGAGCCGTCGCCGCCTACAACCAGGCGATCGTCCAGGTCGCGGCCCTGCACGGGCTCGCCGTGGTCGACGTCCATGCGATCGTCAGCGACATCGACGAGAACGGCCTCGTGGTGGGCGACGAGACGCTGACGACTGAGTTCCTGGTGGGCGGGCTGTTCAGCCTGGACGGCGTCCATCCGACGTGCAAGGGACAGGGCGTGATCGCCAACGCGCTGATCGACGCGATCGAGGAGCGCTACGGCGTTTCGTTCCCGCGCGTTTCGATCGCCGGCCTACCCGGCGTCACGCTGACGGTCGACGGCGACCGCGTCCCGGCACCCCTACCGGCGCTCGGCCTCCCGCGCTTCCCCCTGTCCCGACCCCGCTAACCCACGGCGCGCTTCTGGGGCATCGGCAGCGCGCGGAATGAGCGCAGCTCGGCCAGCCGCCGGCGCGGCGGGACGGACTCCAGCCGATCGACGAACGCGGTGGCCAGGCGCGCGGCGCCGCGATAGCGCTCCGCCATGTCCGGATCGTCGTAGGGAACGTCCCAGCGGGTCAGCGCCTGATGGCGCACCCAAGCGAGATCGGCGGGGTCGAAGGGGCGTGCCAGCGCGCGCACGAAGTGGCGCAGCAGCAGGTAGGCGTCGATCCGAGCCATGAGCTCGAGCTCAACCAGGAACTCCTCCCCCGAAACGCGCTTCGGGCCGCCCTCGCCGAACGCGTACGTCGTGTGGAGCGCGTGGCTGGCCTCCTCGGTGAAGACGAGGAGCGGCAGGACGTTGGATTCGGAGAGACCGCGGCGCGGATCGCGCGACTCCAGCGTCTCGATCATCTCGTCGGCGTAGAAGAGCGCGAGCCGCAGGTTCGCGTCCTCCACGTAGAAGAAGAAGCGCGCCCACTCGGACATCTCGGGATGGTCGTCGCTCCGCGACGCGAGCTCCGCGCAACGCCGCGGCCCGACCACGCACGCCTCGAGGTCGACCCCGGCCGGCCGGCCGTAGGTGCGCTCGAAGAGCCGCTGGACCTCTCCGAGGAGCGCCATCAGCGTCCTTGCCTGTAGAGTGCCTGCCGGCAGAGGCGTTCCACGGTCTCGGGCTTCGGGGCCAGGTGGAGGTGGTCGTCGACCAGGTCGTTCAGCGCCTGCCGCAGCGTTACGAACGCGTCGCCCAGGAACGCGAGCACGTCGGCGAGCTCTAGGCGCGCCGCCGCCTCGTGACGCGCGGCGGCCGCGTAGTAGCGACTGCCCATCTCCTCGTAATACTCGAGGTCGACGGGACGGCGGCCGTAGCGACCGCGATGATAGATCCAGTCGGGGAAGACACCCGCCAGGTACAGCGCGCGGTCGCCCACCTCGGCCTGGAGCGAGAACGCGTGCTCCGCGGTGCGCGCCTCGGCGAGTTCGCGCACGAGGTCTACGAGATACACGCCGGGGCGCGCGGCGTCGCCAGTGCCCTGCACGTGATGGGACAGGAGCGCCCCGACGTAATCCGCCACGCGCCGATCGTCGATCCCGTGATCGAGAAATGCCCGGCGGACGACCACGTAGTAGAAGAAATACGGGGATACGTCGAGGAGCTTCGGCGCCGCGAGCAGGCGTTGGAACAGGAGCGGGCTGTCGAGCAGGCTGTCTAATGCGTCGGGGTCTTCAGCCAGAGAGCGGAGCGGAGCGTGCTGGCGGTCGCCTCGCTCGAGCGCGGCGACCAGAAAGGCCAGATCCTCACGGGTGATTCGTGTCCGACAACTCGTAGTGATCAAGCCGACTCACCTCCCGCCGTCGAGTTCCTCCCCCTCCCGATTCTCGCGCCACTCCGATCCGTCGGCGAAGACCTCCTTCTTCCAGACCGGCAGCCTCGCCTTCAGGCGGTCGATCGCCTGCGCGCAGGCCGCGAGCGCCTCGCGCCGATGGGGTGCCGAGATCGCGATCGCCACGCTGGCCTCCCCCACCTCCACGCGGCCGGTGCGGTGCGCGATCGCGATGCCCGTCACCATCGGCCACTGTGCGGCAATTTCCATACCGATCCTCGCCATCTCCTGTTCCGCCATCGGCGCGTACGCTTCGTACTCCAGATGCTCCACGGCCTTGCCGGCGAAAGAGTTGCGGGCAACCCCGACGAAGCTGGCGATGGCGCCCGCGGCGGGGTCGACTACGGCCGACCGCAGCGCTTCGGGGTCGAGCGCGGTGTCGGTGATCTGATACAGTGTGCGCATGGCCCTCGGTTTTCCGCCGTCAGCA
>DATFFS010000170.1:0-11271 GCA_035249945.1 Gemmatimonadota bacterium | reverse complement strand
CCCGGAGCGCCGCCGGGGCCGGGGGCCGCAGCGGCAGCTCGAGCGACAGGCGCCTGGCGCCCTCGCGCACGAGGCGATACGCGAGGCTCGGTACCATCGTGTCGCCATAGGACTCGATGACCTCGTAGCCCGCCTTGCGCGCGAGCTCTTCGAGCTCGTCGATCGCGTATTCGGTCTCCCAGCCCGCGAACCAGCGATCGAAGCGGATCGCGACGCGCTTGATCGCGGTCCACGGGTGCCAGCGTTGGGGCACGTCGACGACGAGCAGCCCTCCGGGGGCCGTCACGCGGTAGTTCTCCGAGAGGAATGCCGCGGGATTGGCGAAGTGCTCGAGCACGCCCTGATGGAAGACGGCGTCGAAGGCGGCGTCGGGAAACGGCAGGTGGAAGGCGTCCCCGGCCACGATCCCCCGGCCCACGAGCGCCGGCGCCGCGCGCGCGGTCAGTGCCAGCGCCTCGAGCGAGGCGTCGAGCGCGATCGCGCGATAACCCCGGCCGGCGAGCGCGGCGGTGTCGCGGCCGGTCCCCGACCCGATCTCGAGGACGCGGGCGGGCGCCGCGCAGAGATGGCGGACGAGGGCTTCGAGAACCGCCGGGCTCGAGGGGTAGACCTTGTCGAGATCCTCCTTCCGCTCCCAGAAGCGACTCCACGTGTCCCGGCTCGGCGTCTCGGGCGACCGGCTGGCGGCCCGTGTCACAACCCGCGCTCCAGCCGTTCGGCCTCGATCGCGGGCATTCCGGCCAGGCGAATCGACGCCTGCGCGGCGGAGACGTCGTACGGGACGCGGAGGAGCCGGAGCTGTCCGGCTGCCCGGTCGAAGATCGCGCACGCGGCGCGCACGTCGCCGTCGCGGGGCTGCCCGACCGAACCGGGGTTGACGAGGTAGCGCCCCGGTCCATCCAGCGCCGTCGCGGCGGACCGGTCCCCGAGCCGGAGCTCCTCCACGCGCCCACCTGGCTCCATCCACCACAGGCCTGGCACGTGGGTGTGGCCGCAGAAGGCCCACCGACTGGGAATCGCCGCCAGCTCGCGCGCCGCGTCGCGGCTTCCCTGCACGTACGGAAAGCCCTCGGGGTCCACGTAGCTGCCATGCAGGAGCATGACCTCTCCGAGCTCGAGCACCACCGGAAGCCCACCCAGCCATTCCAGCGCGTCCCGCGACAGGACGTTCGCCTGGCGCTCGATCGCCGCCCGCGCGTGCGGGTTGAAGCTCTCGCGCAGCGCCGCTTTCACGGCGGCGGCGTCGTGGTTCCCCCGGACGGTCCCCGCGCACCGCTCGCGCACGATCGCCACGCACGCTTCCGGGTCCCCTCCGTATCCCACCACGTCGCCGAGGCACCAGATCTCCTCGACCCCCTCCCCCGCCAGTGCGGCCAGCACGGCGTTCAGGGCGGGCAGGTTGGCGTGCACGTCGGCCACGATCCCGAAGCGCGACGCCGTTCGGGGGATCACGAAGCGATCAGGTTCAGCTTGTGAGCGAGTGCGTCCAGGACGCCGTTAACGAAGCGGGGCGAGTCCGCGCCACCATAGCGCGAAGCGAGCGTGATCGCCTCGTCGATCGCCACCTTCCACGGCACGTCCTCGACGTGAAGGAGCTCCGCGACTGCGATCCGCAGGATGTTGCGGTCGATGATCGCCATTCGCTCGAGCTCCCAGTTCTCCGCCGCTCCGGCAAGCGTGGCGTCGATATCGGAGAGATTTGCGGAGAGCGCGGCGATCAGTCGCTCGGCATAGTCCCGCGTCTGGCTGGCGAGCTGGCGGCGGGCGAAGAAGTCGGCGGCCTCGGCCTCGAGGTCACGCTCCCGCCCGCGAACTTCCCAGGCGTACAGGATCTGCAATGTCCAGCGGCGGGCCTTGTGCCGCCGTCTCATGAAAGCCGGAAGCCGCGGACCGTCGACTTCCTGCCCTCGCGCAGCCGGTCGTACAGCTCGGCCTGCTCCAGCGCCGCCCGCGCCGCCTCCCCGCCCTTGTCGCCCCCGCCCCGATCCGCCCGCGCCTCGGCCTGCTCGAGCGTGTCGGTCGTCAGCACGCCGAAGGTGAGCGCCACGTTGATCTCGCCCGCCAGTTGCTGAAGGCCGCGCACGGCCGCCTCGGCGACGAAATCGAAATGCGGCGTCTCGCCGCGGACGATCGCGCCCAGCGCGACGACCGCGTCCACCTCGGGTCCCACGGCGACCAGCTGGCGGCACGCCGGCGCGAGCTCGAAGGCCCCCGCCACCTGGTACTCGTAGATGTCGGCCTCGCCGACCCCGGCGGCCAGGAGCGCGGCGCGCGCTCCCGCGGCCAGCTCCCGCGTGATCTCCTCGTTGTAGCGCGCGACCACCAATGCCACGCGACGATTCGCTCCGGAGACTGGGTGTTCGGCCCGGGTTCCCATGCGGCGCTTCCTCAGCGACTCAACGACGGGAGAGCGTGTGGCCGAGCTTGTCGCGCTTCGTCTCGAGGTAGCGCCGGTTGTGGGGCCCGGGCTCGATCTCGATCGGGACGTGCTCGGTGATGCTGAGGCCGTAGCCCTCGATCGCGGCGCGCTTCTGGGGATTGTTGGTGAGGAGGCGCAGCGTCGTCAGCCCCAGATCGACGAGGATCTGGCAGCCGATTCCGTACTCGCGCGGATCGGGCCGGAATCCCAGATGCTCGTTGGCTTCGACCGTGTCCATGCCCTGATCCTGCAGCATGTACGCCTTCATCTTGTTGACGAGGCCGATCCCCCGCCCCTCCTGGTGCATGTACAGGACGACGCCCTCGCCCTCTTCGGCGACCTGGCGCATGGCGTGATGGAGCTGCGCGCCGCAGTCGCAGCGCAGGCTCCCCAGCACGTCGCCCGTGAAGCACGAAGAGTGGACCCGCACGAGGACGTCCTGCTTGCCCGCGACGTCTCCCTTGACCAGCGCGACGTGGTGCTCGTCGTTGATCGTCGTGCCGTAGAGGATGAGCTGGAACTCGCCCCACTCCGTGGGCAGCGGGGTCTCCGCCTCGCGCACGACCAGGCGCTCCTTCGTGCGGCGGTACTTGATCAGGTCCTCGATCGTGATGATCGGCAGGCCGTGACGCTGGGCGATCTCGATCAGGCGCGGAAGCCGCGCCATCGTCCCGTCGTCGTCGACGACCTCGCACAGCACGCCCGCCGGCCCCAGTCCGGCCATGCGCGCGAGATCGACGGTCGCCTCCGTGTGCCCCGCGCGGCGCAGGACCCCGCCGTTCATGGCGAGGAGCGGGAACACGTGCCCGGGCCGCGCCAAGGCCGCGGGGCTGGTGTCGGGGTCGACCAGCGCGCGAACGGTGATCGCGCGGTCGGCGGCGCTGATCCCGGTCGTAGTTCCGGCGCGCGCGTCGACCGACACCGTGAACGCCGTCTCGTGAAGTGCGGTGTTCTCCTGCACCATGGGCGCCAGGCGCAGCTCCGCCGCGCGCTCCTTCGTGATCGGCGCGCAGATGAGCCCGCGACCTTCGCGCGCCATGAAGTTGATCGCCTCCGCCGTGACCTTCTCGGCGGCCATGATGAAGTCTCCCTCGTTCTCGCGGTCCTCGTCGTCGACCACGATCAGGATGCGTCCAGCGCGGATCGCCTCCAGCGCTTCCTCGATAGGCGTGAACACGACCGGCTTTATCACGTGACACTCTCCGTCAACTCGTTTCCATCAAATGCTTTACATAACGCGATATCAAGTCGTACTCGACATTAACCCCGTCGCCCGGAGCCAGGTCCGGAAACGCCGTGGCCCGCCATGTGTGGGGCACGATCGACAGCTCGACGCCGTCCGGGGCGAGCCGGAAGACCGTCAGGCTGACCCCATTCACCGCGATCGAACCGCGCGGCGCCGCGAGCTCCCGGCCGGTCGGCAGAGTCACGGCAATGTACCGGTTTTCCCCTTGTCGTTCCAACGCTTGCACCGTTCCGACGCAGTCCACATGGCCTTGCACGAGATGCCCTCCGAGCCGGTCCCCCACGGCCAGCGCGCGCTCGAGATGGACCCGTCGGCCCGAGGCCCAGGAGCCGATCGTGGTCAGTGCCACCGTCTCCCGCACGGCCTCGACGGCGAACGACTCCGCGCCCGCCTCGACGACCGTCAGGCAGACCCCGTCCGCGGCCACCGACTCCCCGATGGCGAGCGAGCCCGCCCACGGCGCCGAGAGAACGAGCCGCCGGCCTTCGCCGAGGGACTCCGCTCCGGCGACGGTCCCGATCGTGTCGATGATTCCCGTGAACACCAACCCGAAGGTAGCGAAGGGCGCCGCTACCCGCGATTCAGCGACGCCCGGCGCCACTTCCACGCACGCGGCCGCTGACGGAGGCGTCGGGGCCGTGGAGCTCCCAGACGGGATCCTCGAGCTCGACCGGCGTGCCGTTGGCGAGGACGAGGGGCAGCGCGTCGTCCGACGGCTCCCACACCGGCGCGACGAACAGCGTCCAGCGGTCGGCCAGGCCGGCTGCGAGAAGGCCCGCCGCGAGCGCGGGCCCCGGCTCGACGAGGGCCCCGGTGACCCCACGGCGGGCGAGCGCCTCTGCCACCTCGCCGAGGTCCAGCCGATCTCCATGCGAGCTCACGCGCTCGACCTCCACGCCAAGCGCCTCGAGGGCCGCCTGCCGCTCCCGGTCGGCACGTTCCGCGCAGAGGACGAGGACGGGTGCTTCGCCCACCGACGTGGCCAGCCGCGATCCCGCGGGCAGACGCAGCTCGGAGTCCAGGACGACCCGCAGTGGCTGGAACGGCGGCCATGGCGGTACGTCCTCTCCGCCGACGGGGTCGGGCCAGTCGCGGACGGTCAGGAGCGGGTCGTCGGCGAGCGCGGTGCCGATCCCGATGACGACCGCCGCGTGTCGCCGGCGCAGCCGATGGACCGCGCGCCGCGCTTCCTCGCCGGTGATCCAGCGCGGCCCCTCCGCACCGCGCGTCAGGCGGCCGTTCAGGGTGATAGCGCTCTTGAGGTGGAGGAGCGGCCTGCCGGTCCGCACGAAGTGGAGCCAGGGCTCGATCAGGAGCCGGGTCGCCCGCTGCCGGACCCCACCGCGGACCGCGACGCCCGCTTCCCGCAGTCGCGCCGCCCCGCCCTTCCCCGTGTGCGGGTCCTCGACGCCGAAGACGACCTCGCCGATCCCGGCCGCCACGAGCGCGTCGACGCATGGCGGCGTCCTGCCTTCGTGCGCGCACGGCTCGAGCGTCACGACCGCGACCATCCCGCGCGGGTCGCCTCCCGCGGCGCGGACGGCGGCGAGTGCCTCGACCTCGGCGTGATTCTCCCCGGCCCGCCGATGGAACCCTTCGCCCGCGATGCGGCCGTCGGCCGCCGCGATCACGCAGCCGACCATGGGGTTGGGCGCCGCTCCGCCGCCGGCGCGCTCGGCCAGTGCGAGCGCGCGGTCCATCAGCCGCTTCAGCGCGGCGTCGTCGATCAAAGGCCGGCGCGGATCGCGACGGTGGCGAACGCCCCGCCGTCGTAGACGCCGCCCTCGATCGAGGCGGTCAGCAGGAGTAGTGAGAGATCGGTCCCGACGTAGAAGACGTGGTGCGTACTCGCCGGATCGATGGCGCCGCGGATCTCCGTATCCAGGGTCGAGAGCTCCGCGGGGATGACGTACGAGGCGTCGATCCGGGTGCGGTCGATCCCCGCGCCGGCGTACGGCGTCAGGAGGACGAGATCCTTGGAGACGTCCGCGCGGAACGACGTCACCGCGACGTCGCCGCGGAAGGAGACCTCGTCGGACTCGCCGTAGACGATCTCCTCGGTCCACGCCCGTTCGATCGCTACGCTGATCGCCGGCGTCAGCGGAGTCTCGCCGAGGAGTCCGACGCGAACGCCGATCCCGTAGAGCTTCGACGCGTCCTCGATCTCGTCGCGGGCCGTCACTACGCCCAGACGGCCGAGGATATCTACCGAACCGGCGCCCCCGATCGCGCCCCCCGACGCCCGTCCCGACGTCAGCCCCACGGCGACCCGGGCGCCGGCGGTCGGCAGCAGGAACTCCACCGTGCCCGATTCCCGCTGCGGGTCCTCGATGTCGACGCGGGTGAGTCCCACGCCGAGCGAGGCCAGGAAGTGACCGAGGCCTCCGGTGGTGGCGGCCGGGGCGGTCATCGGACTGCCGCCGGCCACGGACTGGCCGAGACCGCGCGCGGCGTCCTCGACGGCGGCGCGGACGCGCTGCTCGGAGATCTGAGCGCGCGCGGAGCCCGCAAGCGAAGCGATCGAAACCACGAGCAGCGCCGCCGACCTCAGTCCCACGCCACCCCTCCCCCTCTCACGGTTTCCCCGATCTCGATCGCGGGCGAGCCCGCCTCACCACACGCGCGCGCCACGCGTCCGGCTTCCCGCCGATCGACGTACAGGCAGAAGCCGATGCCCATGTTGAAGACTCGAACCATCTCGGCCGGCGCAATGTTCCCTTCCCGTCCGAGGAACTCGAACAGGGGCGGCGGCTCCCATGCGTCTCGCGATAGGCGCACGCCGAGGCCGGGCGGCAGAGATCGCGGCAGGTTCCCTTCGAACCCCCCACCGGTCACGTGGGCGCAGCCGTGGAGCGCGACATCGTCGAGGAGTGGCAGCACCGCCGGCAGGTACGAGCGGTGCACCGCCAGCAGCGCGTCGGCCCACGTGCCCCCGCCCCACGGGACGGGATCGGCGATCCTTCTCCCCCCTGCGAGAATGACCTTCCGAGCGAGCGTGTACCCGTTGGTGTGGAGACCGCTCGACGCCAAACCGAGGACCACGTCGCCGGGCACGACCGCCGCGCCCAGCCGGTCGAGCCGCACGCGCGGAGCGACGCCGACGATGAAGCCCGCCAGGTCGTAGCCGTCGGCTTCGTAGACGTCCGGCATCTCGGCTGTCTCGCCGCCGAGGAGCGGGATCCCGTTCTCGCGGCAGCCGGCGGCGAAGCCTTCCACGAGGGCGAGCGCGACCTTCTCGTCGAGCCGGCCCGAAGCGATGTAGTCGAGGAAGAAGAGCGGGCGCGCGCCCTGCGCGAGTAGATCGTCGACGCAGTGGTTGACCAGGTCGCGCCCCACCGTATCGTGCCGGCCGGCGGCGCGCGCGACCAGCACCTTCGTACCGACCCCGTCGGCCGACGCCACCAGTACCGGATCGGCCTCGCCCACCCCGGCGAGCGTGAAGCAGCCGCCGAAGCCCCCCAGGCCGCCGACGACTCCCTCGATCGGGGTCGCCCCTACGATCGCCTTGAGCTTCTCCTTGAATCGATCGGCGGCGTCGAGGTCCACGCCGGCGGCGCGGTACGCCGACGCCGGACCCTGCGGGTCAGGCATGCAGCTGGATCGGAGCGTGCTCGAAATGGGTGAGGCGCTTGTATTCCTGGAACCGCTCCTCGATCTCCTGCGGGTCGAGATCGACGAGCTTCTCCGTAGAGAACGCCTCGCAGCACAGCGACCCCATCGTCGAGCCGTAGATCGTCGCCCGCCGAATTCCTTCGGGCGAGCGGTCTCCGGTGGCGGCCAGGTACCCCATGAATCCACCGGCGAAGGAGTCGCCGGCCCCGGTCGGGTCGACGATGGAGTCGAGGGGCAGCCCGGGCACCGCGAAGATGCCTTCCCGGGAGAACACGACCGCGCCGTCCTCCCCCTTCTTCGCGACCAGGAGCTCGGGACCCATCTCGAGGATCCGCTCCGCGGCCTTGAGGAGCACCGGCTCGTCGGCCAGCTGCCGCACCTCGGAATCGTTGATCAGCAGGATGTCGACTCTGGCGAGCACGGCGCGCAGCTCCTCCGGCGTCCGTTCGATCCAGTAGTTCATCGTGTCCAGCCCGGCGACCTCCGGGCGCTCCACCTGCTCGAGGACGTCGAGCTGGAGCCGCGGATGGATGTTCGCCAGGAGCACGTACGGCGTCTTCCGGAAGGCATCGGGGATCTGCGGGTCGAAGCTGGCGAACGCGCCGAGATCGGTGAACGTGGTCTCGCGCGCATTGAAGTCGTAGCCGTACTTCCCGCCCCAGCGAAACGTCTTCCCGTCGACGGTCTGCAACCCCGCCAGATCGATCCCGCGCGAGGACAGGAGATCCAGGTGGTCCCCCGGGAAGTCCTGACCCACCACTCCGACTAGCCGCACCTCGGTGAAGTAGGACGCCGCGAGCCCGAAGTAGACAGCCGCCCCCCCGAGCGCGCGCTTCCGCTGACCGAACGGCGTCTCGACGTCGTCGAGGGCGACCGATCCGACTACCAGAATGGGCATGCTCGGTCCTCCAAGTGTGGTATCGCAGAAGTGGCTCGGCATTCGACGGCCGCTGCATCCCCGTGAGCTTCGTCGCGACTCATCGCAGTGACGCTGCCATTGGCTTCGCCATTAGCTGCGCTGATCCTCTTCGTCGCGCCTCGCTCACGGGTCGCATCGGCCATCTCGGTGCTACGAGCCACCTCGGCGACACCACACTACATCGTCTCGGGGGCCGCGACCCCCAGCAGGGTGAGCCCCTCGTGGAGCGCGTTCGCGCACGCGCGCGCCAGCGCCAGCCGGGCGCGCGCCAGCGGCTCGTCGTCGACCAGGATGCGATGGTCGTGATACCAAAGATGGGTCCGCCGGGCCAGTTCCTCCAGCGCGTCGGTCACGCGGTGCGGCTCGAGCGCGTCGGCCGCGTCCGCGACCACGTCCGGCAGGTCGTCCAGCGACCGGAGAAGATCCATCTCGCGCTCTGTATCCAGCCGGTCGAGCGAGACGGGGACGCCCGCCGCCGCGGGGTCCCACTCCGGGCGCTCGTTCCTCGAGAAGACACCGGCCAGCCGCGCGTGCGCGTACTGCACGTAGTAGACCGGGTTCTCGTCCGACTGCCGGCGGGCCAGGTCGAGATCGAACGTCATGTGGGTGTCGCCCTTGCGCATCAGCAGGAACCAGCGGGTCACGTCCACGCCCACGTCGTCGAGGAGCTCGCCGAGGGTGACCATCCGATTCTTGCGGGTCGAAAGCCGCACCTCCTGGCCGTCCTCGACGAGGCTGATCTGCTGGTAGATGACGGTCCGCAGCCAGCCGCGCGGATAGCCGAGCGCCTCCAGTCCGGCCTGCATGCGGACGGCGTAGCTGTGATGATCGGCGCCCCATACGTCGATCGCCTCGTCGAACCCGCGCTCGTGCTTGTCCCTGTGATACGCGAGATCGGGCAGCAGATAGGTGGGGAGCCCCGTGCTCTTGACCAGCACGCGGTCTTCGGTGTCGCCGTAGTCGGTCGCCCGGAGCCAGGTCGCCCCTTCCCGCTCGTAGGCCGCGCCGAGCCGCCGCAGCTCCTCGAGCGTCTGCTCCATGCGACCGTCACGATACAGCGTCGACTCGTTGAACCAGACGTCGAACGAGACGCGGAAGCGCTCGAGGTCGGCGCGGATCCCGGCGCTGATGCGGTCGCCCGCGAAGGAGCGGAACTCGGGCAGGCACTCCTCGAGCGGAGCGTCGCGGAAGGCGTCCCCGCGCTCAGCCGCGAACTCGCGCGCCAGATCGACGATGTACTCGCCCTGATATCCCTCCTCGGGAAATGGGAAGTCGGGCTCCGTCATCTGCCGGTAGCGCGCGTGGACGGAGGCGCCGAGGATGTCCATCTGCCGGCCCGCGTCGTTGAAGTAGTATTCGCGGGTGGTGTCCGCGCCCTGGCTCGCGAGCAGCGCGGCGATCCCGTCGCCCAGCGCAGCGTTCCGCGCGTGGCCCACGTGGAGCGGGCCGGTCGGATTCGAGCTGACGAACTCGACGTTGATCCTGCGGCCCGCCAGGCGGCCGGACCGCAGATGCCCCTCGGGGCTCTCGACCAGCCGCCGGACGACTTCCTGAAGGTACGGACGCGCGAGGCGGAAGTTGAGAAACCCCGCTCCCGCGACCTCCGGCTCCTCCCAGCGCGCGGGGTCGAGCGATAGCGCGCCGGCGAGCTCGACGGCGATCTCGCGCGGGGCACGCCGCAGCGGCCGCGCTAGCGCCAGGGCGACGGGGCTCGCCCAGTCGCCGCGCGCGCGGTCGTTGGGGCGCTCGACCGCGATCTCGTCGACCGGCCAGCCACGCTCCGCGCAGAGGGCCGCCAGGCGCGTGCGGAGCTCCTCCCGCGGCCTCATCGCTTCTTCTTCTTCGATCCCCCGCGGGGCTTCCTCGCCTGGTCCGGCTTGGCGGCGGTCTTGTCGGGTACCGACTCCGGACCCGCCGGCTCGGCCTTCCCCGCGCCATCGCCCGCCGGCGCCGCCGTCTCGCTCTCGGCCTTGTGCCTCGAGCGATACTCCGCGCTCCGATAGTCGGTGATGTAGAACCCTTCACCCTTGAACAGGAAGCCCGCGCCCCCGGAGATCTGACGCTCGGCCCGGCCGCCGCAAGCCGGGCATTTCCGCGACCTCCCTTTGCTCGTCATCTTCTCGAAGTGCTCGAACTGCCGGCCGCAATCGCGGCAGCGGTAGACGTATGTCGGCATGTCCCGGGCTCCTCCAGCCTAGTGCGGTGGTGCTACATGAGACTTCTGCGACACTATGCTACCCGCCGATGCCGGCGGGATCGCTGTAAGTTCCGAACTCCTCGCGCAGCGCGTCCGCGATCTCTCCCACCGTGGCCCCCGCCTCGCAGGCACTGCGGATCGCCGGGAGGAGATTCTCGCTGCCGCGCGCCACATCCCCCAACCGATCCAGCGCCGCGGCGGTGCGGTCGGCGTCGCGCCGGGCCCGCCAGTCCGCCAGGCGCTCCTGCTGGCGCTCGGCGAGCGCCCCGGAATCCACCCGCGGGATCCGCGGCTCGAGGTCGGCGGCCTTCTGCCAGCGGTTCACCCCCACCACGATCTCCTCCCCGCTCTCCACCCGGCGCTGCCAGTCGAACGCCTCGCGCTCGATCTCGGCGCGAAAGAAGCCACGCTCGATCGCGGCGATCGCGCCGCCCATGTCTGCGATGCGGTCGAGGTAGTCACGGACGCGCCCCTCGAGATCGGTCGTCAGGCGCTCGACAAAATACGATCCTCCCAGGGGGTCGGCAGTGTCCGCCACCCCGCTCTCGTGCGCGAGGATCTGTTGCGTTCGCAAGGCCAGCTCCGCGGACTCCTCGGTCGGCAGGGCCAGCGCCTCGTCGTAGCCGTTGGTGTGGAGGCTCTGCGTCCCGCCGAGCACGGCGGCCAGCGCCTGCAGCGTGACCCGCACGACGTTGTTGAGCGGCTGCTGGGCCGTCAGGGTCGCGCCGTCGGTCTGGGTATGGAACCGCAGGCGGCCCGCCTCGGGATCGGAGACCCCGAACCGGTCGCGCACGAGCCCGGCCCAGGTCCGCCGCGCGGCGCGGAACTTCGCGACTTCCTCGAAGAGGTCGTTGTGGACGCCGAAGAAGAACGACAGC
>DATFFS010000169.1:0-4921 GCA_035249945.1 Gemmatimonadota bacterium | reverse complement strand
CATGTCGTGGTCGCCGATCTCGCGCCACCCGACGGTCCCGAGCGCGTAGTCGAAGCGGTGGAGGCGCTCGGTCTCGAGGTCGACGTCCTCGTCAACAACGCCGGCTTCGGCCTGTACGGAGACTTCCTCGACACCGACCTGGCGGTGGAGCGCGACATGATCGCCGTCAACGTCACGGCGCTCACCGCGCTCGCGAAGCGGTTCGCTGGACCCATGGCGAAGCGGGGACGGGGCCGGATCCTCAACGTCGCCTCCACCGCGGCCTTCCAGCCGGGCCCGCGGATGGCGGTTTACTACGCCACCAAGGCGTACGTGCTGTCCCTGTCGCTGGCGCTGTCGGTCGAGCTCGCGCGAACGGGGGTGACGGTGACCTGCCTCGCGCCGGGGCCGGTGCGGACGCCGTTCCGCGAGCGCGCGCAGGTTTCCGCGTCGCGGCTCTTCAGCGGGAAGCGGGGGTGGGAGGCGGAGGAGGTCGCGCGCGCCGGCTGGGACGCGCTGGAGCGGGGCAGGAAGCTCGCCGTTCCGGGCCTCCTGAATCGCGCCGGGGCGACCGCGGCGAAGGTCCTGCCGTGGAGGCTGGGCGCGCGAGTGGTGGCGGTCCTGCAGCCGACCGAGCGCAAATAAAAGAGGCCCGCGGCCATCGCCGCGGGCCTCTCGCTCTACCTGGGAACCGGTGGCAACCCTATCGCGTGTCCTTCAGGTGGCCGTTCACGAGCTTGGTCATCTCGAACATGCTGACCTGTCGCTTGCCGTTGAACACGGCCTTCAGCTTCTCGTCGGCGTTGATCATCCGCTTGTTCTTGGAATCCTGCAGGTTGTTCTTCTTGATGTAGTCCCAGATCTTCTTCGTCACCTCGGTCCGGGGCATCGGTTTGTCACCCACCACCGCGGAGAGCTGGGCGTCCGGCTGCATCGGCTTCATGAACGCGGGGTTCGGCTTCCGCTTCTTCTTCTGCTCCGCCATCGTGCGTCTCCCCCAAGAAGGCGTTTTCGGTTCGGAACGGTCGTCGATGCTGTCGTCGGTGCGGGAGCGGGCTACCCGTTCAGGGAACAGACCCGCCTCCATGATAACCCAACCGGGGCCGCACTACAAACGGTTTTCTCCGGGACGGGAGGGGGTGGAGGAGCGTTTGTCGTTCCGATCACCCAGCAGGATGCTCCCGACCAGCGCCAGGCCGCCGCACGCGGCGCCGAGAAAGCACAGGATCGCGAGACCGGGATAGCCCAGGATCGTGAACGACGTGCGCACCTGCATCAGCAGCGCCGCGCCCACGATGAGAGCCGCGAGCACGAGCCCCATCGCGATGCGGTTGGCGACCTTCTGGAACCCCTCCACGAGCGTCCGCTCGTCGATCGCCTCGACCCGGATGGCGAGCTCGTTCTTCGCCGCGCGATCGAGGATCTTGTTGGCGCGGGCCGGGAGGTGTTGCAGGAAATCGAAGATCTCGAGGGCAGCGTTGGAGATGTTGCCCGGCGAGAACTCCCTCCGCATGCGTCGCGCCAGCAGCTCCGCGGCTTTGCTGCGGATCGAGGCGTCGGGATCGAACTCCGGAGCCAGCGCGCGCCCGACCGCGTCGAGGTTCAACAGCGTCTTGCCGAGCATGGTCAGCTCGCTCGGCACCCGCACGCCCGAGCTGCCGGCGATGTTCGCGATCTCCATCACGATGGAACCGACCTCGAGGTCCGCTACCCGCGCGCCGTGGTAGCGCTCGACCAGGTCCTCGACGCGCCGGCGGTACTCGGACGGATCGTGCAGGTCCTCGTCGACCTCGCCGAGCTCGCGCGCCACCCGCGCGGCCTCGTCCCCTCGACCTTCCCCGACGGCGACCACGAGCCGCAGCAGATCGCCGCGCATGCTCTCCGGAATCCGGCCCATCATCCCCAGGTCGATGAGCGCGACGCGGCCGTCGTCGGTCAGGAAGATGTTGCCCGGATGCGGATCGGCGTGGAACCGCCCGTCGACCAGGATCTGCTTCAGATACGCTTCGAACAGCTGCTCGGCCAGCCGCTCGCCGTCCATCTCCAGCCGCGCCATCGGGGATATGTCCGTGACCTTGCGGCCGTGCACGAGCTCCATCGTCAGGACGCGTTCCGTCGTGTAGTCGTGAATCGGCTGCGGTACGTAGAGCCGGTCGTACTCCGCGAGCTGCCCGGCGAGCTGCTCGAGATTGGCGGCCTCGGCGCGGTAATCGAGCTCGCGAGCGAGCGAACCGCCGAACTCCCGGATCATCCCCTCCAGGTGATAGCGCCGTCCCCACTCGGTGTGCTTGTCGAGCAGCGCGGCCACGCTGTCGAGCGCCTCGAGGTCCTCGCGGATGCGAGCGCGGATCCCGGGCCGCTGGACCTTGACCGCCACGAGCCGGCCGTCCCGCAGCGCGGCGGCGTGCACCTGGCCCAGCGAGGCCGACGCTAGGGGCTCGGCGTCGAAGGTCAGGAACGCCTTGCCGATCCGGACTCCCAGCTCCTCCTCGACCGTCCGCTGGACGACCTCGAACGGGAGCGGCTCGACCCTGTCCTGGAGCCGGGCGAGCGCCTGGAGGTAGGCCGCGGGAAGGAGATCGGCGCGGGTGGAGAGGATCTGGCCCAGCTTGATGAACGTGGGCCCCATCGCTTCGAGGTCGTCGGCGAGCTGCTCCGCACCGGCCGGGGCTTCGCCTCCCAGCGCGGGCTCGCGCTCGCGAAGCTCGGGCGCGATCCCGGCCTGCTCGACCAGGTCGGAGCGCCCGTACTTCCAGAGCAGGCGGGCGATCTCCCCGAAGCGCTCCAGCCGGGCGACCCCTTCGGCCAGCGTCATGTCGGAGGGGCTACGATCCCCGGATCATCGCCGCGGCCTGGCGTGCGCGGCTACGGCGCTCGACCGGGGTGACCCCGCCCTCGATCCATTCGGTGAGCTCGCGGCGTCCGGAGAGGGTCAGGCGCTCGTAGGCCTGCTCGATCCTGGCGTCGCTGGAGAGAAAGGCTCCCAGCTCCGACGGCACGTGGTGCATCGGGTGGGGAATGGTGCGGGTATCGGATATGCCTGACATAGGTCCTCCTGATGGTGGAGTGGTCCCTCAGGCTACCCGAAACCGCCTCCGATCCGCAGTCAGGCGGCTTACCGAATCCCCCGAACGGGGCTCAGACGACCCCGAAGGCGAGCATGGCCTCGGCCACCTTCAGGAACCCGGCGACGTTCGCCCCCCGCACGTAGTCGACCCAGCCGTCGGACGCGTACCCATGGGCGACGCACCGCTCGTGGATCTGGCGCATGATGGCGCGCAGCCGGTCGTCCACCTCCTCGCGGGTCCAGCTCATGCGCATCGCGTTCTGCGCCATCTCCAGGCCCGAGATCGCCACGCCGCCGGCATTGGCGGCCTTTCCGGGGGCGTGCGGGATCCGCGCGGTTTCGAAGACCTTCGACGCCTCGTACGTCACCGGCATGTTCGCCCCCTCGCAGACGAGCCGGCAGCCGTTGGCGATCAGGGTCCGGGCGTCGTCGACGTCGAGCTCGTTCTGGGTTGCGCAGGGAAACGCCGCGTCGCAGGGCACCGACCACGGCGACTGGCCCGGGTGGAAGACCGCCCCCCATTCTCGCGCGTACTCCTCGATCCCCCCGTGGCGCGCGGTCTTGAGCTCCTCCACCCAGCGCACCTTCTCGGGCGTCCATCCATCGGGGTCGTGCACGAAGCCGTTGCGGTCGGACATGGTGACCACCCGCGCGCCCAGCGCGAGCAGCTTCTCGGCCGTGTACTGGGCCACGTTGCCCGATCCCGAGATCACGCACGTCTTGCCTTCCAGGACCTCGTCGGCGCGGGCCAGGATCTCGCGCGCGAAGTACACGCAGCCGTACCCGGTGGCCTCGGTCCGCAGCGGGCTCCCGCCATACGCGAGCCCCTTGCCGGTCAACGCACCGCTCCACTCGTTCTGGATGCGTTTGTACTGCCCGAACAGGTACCCGACCTCCCGCGACCCCACCCCGATGTCGCCGGCCGGGACGTCGACGTCCTTGCCGATATGGCGGGCGAGCCCCGTCATGAACGACTGGCAGAAGCGCATGACCTCGTCGTCCGAGCGGCCCTTGGGATCGAAGTCCGCGCCTCCCTTGCCACCACCCATCGGGAGAGTCGTCAGGCTGTTCTTGAACGTCTGCTCGAAGCCGAGGAACTTGAGGATCGAGAGGTTGACGCTGGGATCGAAGCGCAGGCCTCCCTTGTAGGGACCGATCGCGTTGTTGAACTGGACACGGTAGCCGCGATTGACCTGGATCGCCCCGTCGTCGTCTTCCCAGACGACCCGGAACATGATCACGCGGTCGGGCTCGACCATGCGCTCGAGGATCCGCGACCGGACGTAGCGCTCGTCCGCGTTCACCACCGGCAGGACCTTGTCGGCGAACTCGCGGACGGCCTGCTGGAACTCGGGCTCTCCCGGGTCTCTTCGCACGACGTCGGTCATGAACCCGTCGAGATCCATGGGCGGGAACCTACAACCGGTCCGCCGCTCTCCGGAAGCGCCTCAGTCGGAGTCCACCCCGCAGACGTGGTCGAGCGCGTGGAAGCCGGGCACGTAGTGGAGGGCGCCCTCCTCCTCGTCGTACCAGTTGCATTGCAGCCGGCGCTCGAACAGCGGGTTCCCGCACCCCGCGCACTCGGTATCGTTCTCGCACGGGCAGCAGACCGGCAGGACGCGGGGCTCCGCGGTGGACCGGGGCTCGAGGCACGTCCCCCGCCACTCGCCGCACTCCGGGCACCGCTCCAGGCCCCGCGGCACCCCTTCCTCGGTTTCGCCGGCCAGCGTCTCCGCCTCCTCCTCCGAGGGCGCCCAGCCCCCCCGCGCCGGGTCGCACCAGATCGTCCGGCGCCCCTGGCGACCGGCGTGCTCGCGCAGCCGCGCGCCGCGCTCCTGCGGCTCGGGGTCGTCGGGGAGCGGCTCGCAGGGCTCG
>DATFFS010000168.1:0-6853 GCA_035249945.1 Gemmatimonadota bacterium | reverse complement strand
CGCGGCCGCGGCGCTCGCGCCGCTCGCCGTCGCGCGCCCGTCCGAGACGATGAGGATCGCCCCCGGAAGCGTCGCCGAGGCCGCCTCGATCGCGGCCGCGGGATCGGTCGTCCGCCCGCCGAACGAATCGATCTCCACGCTCCAGCCCGCGGCGAGCCGCGAGAAGCCCGGGCCTTCGAGCCACGCGCGCGCGTCCTCGAGCCGCGTCGTCCCGCCGGCGCCCACCGCCGACATGCTCTCCGAATGGTCGACCAGCACCGCCAGCCGCGGCCGGTCTCCGGCCCGCGAGCGCCAGCCGGCGTTGACGAGCGCGAGCGCCAGCACGATCGCCGCGAGCGCCTGAAGCGAGGCCGAGAGCGGGGATCTGCGAGACGGGGGCGACAGGACGAGCCACGCGAGGAGCCCGAGCAATCCCAGCGCGACCAGCGGCAGAGCGGGCGGGTTCCAGGCGGGGATCACGACGACTCCATCCCCAGATACGCGGCTGGCGCGCCCGAGTCCTCCCAGTGGGCGCGCATCCAGCGTCCGAGAAGCGTCGGTCGGAAGGGCGCGTCGGCGAACGCGTCGCGCCCGACCCACTCGATCCCGACGAGCGAGGCAGGATGGCCTTCCGCATCGGGATCGGATCCCAGGATCGGGCGGCCGCTCCACCGGGTCGCGTAGAACGTGCAGTCGAGCACCTGACGGCCGTCACCGTGGAACTCGCTGAGGGCCCACAGACGGCCGTCCTCGACGGTCAAGCCGGTCTCTTCGCGCATCTCCCGGACTGCCGCCTCCCACAGCGTCTCGCCGGAGTCGAGATGCCCGCCCGGAAGGACCAGGTAGTCGGTGCTCGCCTTGCGGTGGCGCACGCACAGGAGGTCGCCCCCCACGAAGAGGGCGATCTGCGCCCGCACGGACGGGCCCCCCTCAGACACCAGCCCGCGTCGAAGCCGTGCTGCCGTCCCCGCGCAGACCGGAGGCGATCCGCTCAAGGTCCTCGGGTCCCCAGACCGGCCGCTGCCAGGGCCCCACGGCCCCCACGAGCGCGCCCGCATCGGAGCCGGCGGCTCCGTTCCATCCGGGCACGTACAGGCCGTCCATCCGGCCGACGATCCGCCGCGCCGAGACCTTGACCTCCTTCTGGCCGGGAAGCGCCACCATCAGCGCGAGGTGGGGATCGAGGGATTCGACCACAGTGTTTCCTTCGACGATCACGCCCGGATGCTCGCCGAGCTCGGCCAGGGCGCGGGCGATCCCCTCCTCCTCCTGTCCGCGCGCGACCACCACCCAGCGGACGTCCGCCGCGCCCGCCGCCCAGTAGCGTCCGGTGTCCTTGGTCGGCACGTCGGTGTCCGCGCGGCCGGAGAACACGCGCGGCTCGTCGCCCAGCAGTCCGCTCACGCAGCAGGTATCCGGGTCGCGGCCGCAGCTCCGGTAGTGGCCGCGCGTGACCTTGATCGCCGCCCAGCCCGGGAGTCGGGCCAGCAGCTCGCACACGAGCGTCGTCTTGCCCACCTCCGAGCACGTGCCCGATACGGTGACGATGCGCATGGGCCGAATCTACATCTCCCCGACGGGCGCGCCGTTCGCGCCGCGGCGAATCAGCTGCCGACGATCCAGTCCGGGTGGCTGAGCGAGAAGCACAGGGCCTCGAGCTCGATCGCGAGGTTGACGTCCCTGAGGGTCACGGCTTCCGGTAGGACGAGCTTCCGGGGCGCGAAGTTCAGGATCGCCGTGATCCCCGCCGCCACCATCGCGTCGGCCACTTCCTGGGCCGCGTCGGCCGGCGTCACCACGATCCCGATCTCGATCCCCTTAGCGCGCACCGAGCGCGGGAGCGCGGCCACGTCCTCGATCTCCAGCTGCCCCCAGCGCCGTCCGACCTTGCGCGGATCCTCGTCGAACACCGCGACCACATGGAAGCCGCGGCGCCGGAAGCCGTCGTACGCGTAGAGCGCGGCGCCGAGCTTCCCGGCGCCGACCAGGGCCACGTCCCAGCGGCGGCCCACCCCCAGGATGTCGCTGAGTCGCGCCCTCAGCTCCGCGACCGGATACCCGAGGCCGCGCTTGCCGAAGGACCCGAAGTGGGACAGGTCCTTCCGCACCTGGGCGGACGTCGTGCCGCCCCGCTCGGCGAGGTCCTCGCTGGAGATCGTCGCTCGCCCCTCGTCCTCGAAGGCCTCGAGGAAGCGCAGGTAGTGGCTCAATCGCCGGAGCGCGGAATCGGAGATTCGGGGGGGGCTCATCGGGTCAACCGAAGCGTATCGCGGCCATCGGCGGGAAGTTTGTGATTGTTTTCACAAGCCTGTCGCCAGTATAGCGCGCGGCTGGCGACGGTCAAGCACCCCATCCCGCGTCGACTTTGCCCGGCCCCGGCCCTATGCTTCGTGCCGTGCCGCGCCTCCTCGAACGCCTCGGTCTGGGCCGCCCCGAGTTGCGCGCCTGGGCGATGTACGACTGGGCCAACTCCGCGTGGGTCCTGACGATCCAGACCGCGGTCTTCCCCATCTACTTCGAGCGCGTCGCGGCCGCGGGATTCGAGCAGGGCGTGGCGCTCCAGCGCTACGGCTGGATCTCCTCGGGCGCGCTCGTGGTCATCGCCCTGGCCGCTCCTATCCTCGGCGCGCTCGCCGACTTCGCCGGCATCCGCAAACGGATGCTCGGCGTCTTCCTGGCGCTGGGAGCGGTAGCCACTTCGTGTCTGTTCTTCGTCCAGCAGGGCGACTGGCTGATGGCCGCGCTCCTCTTCGGCGCCGCCAACATCGGGGCGCAAGGAGCGTTCGTCTTCTACGACTCCCTGCTGGGGCACGTCGCCCGCCCCGACGAGATCGATCGCGTCTCGACGGCCGGGTACGCCGCCGGATACCTCGGAAGCGCGATCCTGCTCACCCTCCAGCTCGCCTGGATCTTCTATCCTGGATCGTTCGGCCTCCCCTCCGGCGAGGACCTCTCGCCGAGCGACTCCACCCTCCCCCAGCGCCTGGCGTTCGTCTCGGTGGCCGTCTGGTGGGTCGCGTTCTCGATCCCGCTCTTCCGCCGCGTGCCCGAACCCCCACGGAGGATCGAGCCCGATGAGCGGCCGGGACTCAATCCTGTCCGGACCGCGCTCGTGCGCCTGGGCGAGACGTTCCGCGACCTGCGCTCGTACCGTCACGCCTTCCTGATGCTGGTGGCCTTCCTGATCTACAACGACGGCATCGGCACGATCATCCGCATGGGTGCGATCTACGCCGCGGATCTGGACATCGCGACCGGCGTGATCGTGGGGTCGGTGCTGCTCGCCCAGGTGGTGGGAATCCCCTTCGCCTTTCTGTTCGGCGGACTGGCCGGGCGGATCGGCCCCAAGCGCGCGATCCTGCTGGGGCTGGCGGTCTACGTGCTGGTGACGATCTACGCGTTCTTCCTGGATACCGCGTGGGAATTCCTGACCCTGTCGATGATCGTCGCGACCGTCCAGGGGGGCACCCAGGCCCTCAGTCGGTCCCTTTTCACCAGCATGGTGCCGCGGCATCGGACCGGCGAGTTCTTCGGCTTCTACGGCGTCCTGGACAAAGTGGGCGGAGCGACGGGCCCCTTCGTGTTCGCGACCATGGCCGCCCTGAGCGGCTCTTCGCGGGTCGGGATCATCTCGATCCTCGTCTTCTTCGTGGTGGGCTCTATCCTCCTCACCCGCGTCGACGTCGAGGCCGGCCGGAAGGCGGCGCGCGCGGCGGAGCGGGACCTCGTCCCGCTGGAGTGAGACGACTTTTCCACAGTTGTCCACATGCAGGCGGCAAGCGGGCGGCGTCGAGGTGGGAGGTCGACGAAAACCGCTGACTCGTTCCGGCGTACGCTCCCGTCAAATGCCTTACAAGTCTCCTCACACACTAAGTCATTGAAATAGGAACACATGCGAGTTTTTCAGGAGATTCTACGTACGGTAGAGGGCCCTATCGGCCCCCTTCTGCGTTTTTTGCCGGGATGGCGCCGATCGACCCCTGGGAGAGCCTGACGGAGCCCCGGTGTGGAAAAGGGGTCAAAGCGACCCGACCCCCTCCAGCGCCATATCCAGTGCCAGGATCTCTTCCAGGGACAAGGTCTCGGGCCTCCGGGCCAAATCGAGGCCCGAGCCGCGCGCCACCCGGGCCACGGCCCCCGGCGACAGCGACAGGCCTCGCAGGGTCCGGAGCGACTTCTGGATCTGCTTCCTGCGCTGGCCGAACAGCGCCTGGACCAGGGAGCGCAGCCGCTCGCGGCGCGCCCGGTTCAGCGCGAAGCGATCGTGCGGTATCAATCGGACGACCGTCGAGACGACGGCGGGCGGCGGGCGGAAGGCTCCCGCCCCGACGTCGAAGAGCGGCTCCACGTCCGCCACCAGCCGAACCCCGATGGTCAGCGCGCCGTACGCCTTCGTCCCCGGCTCGGCCGCGAGGCGGTCGGCGACCTCGCGCTGGATCATGAACACCATCCCGCCGATCCCCGCCGCATCGACCTGGTCGAGCACGTGGAAGAGGAGCGGCGAGGTGATCGCGTACGGCAGGTTCCCGACCACCCACAGGGGAGCGCCCGGCTCCGCCGGCGGCAACCTGACGTCGAGCGCGTCGGCCTGGACGACTTCCAGCCCCGCACCTCCCCATCGCTCGCGGAGACCGGCGGCCAGCTCCCGGTCCAGCTCGATCGCCAGGACGCGAAACCCGCGCTCCAGCAGCGGGCCGGTAAGCGCGCCGCGGCCCGGGCCGATCTCCACCACCCGGCTCCCCTCCCCCACCGGCACCGACGCGGCGATCCGCGCGGCCACCGATCGATCGTGCAGGAAATGCTGGGAGAGCCGGGTTCGCAGCGCTCCTACGGCGCGGCCGAGACGAGGGCGACCGCGTCCTCCAGGTCGTCGGCGAACAGGATGGCCTCGTCGAGGAAGAGGTGGTGGCGCATGTCCTGGATGTCCGCGTCCAGCCCCACGATCGCCAGGCGGCCGCCACGCTCCGCGCAACCGCCCGCGAGCCGGACGAGAGAGGCGAGGCCGGGGGTATCGAAGTGGGTCAGCCCGTGCGCCATGATCACCACTCTCGCAGCGTTGGCCTCGGCGCTCGCCAGCCGATCCCGGGTGAGAACGGTCAGCTCGCCGGTCAGCTCGATGACGACGACGCCGTCGGACCGCTTCTGGCGTTTCACGTCGAGCGGGAGGGCGTGTTTCATCGCTCCCCGCCCAAGATGCGCCGGCCCGCGGCGGCCAGGCGGCCGACCGCGTCCTCGAGCACCGGCTCAGCCGCCGCGAAGGAGAGCCGCACGTAGCCTTCCACGCCGAAGGCCGAACCCGGGACGAGCGCCAGTCCTTCGTGGTCCAGCAGGTCGTAGCAGAGCGCCTCCGAATCGCCGCCCAGCGCGGCGCACCACTGGCGCGCGTCGACCCACAGGTAGAACGCGCCGTCGGGCGGCAGCGGATGGATTCCCGGCACGCCTTCGAACGCCGAGAGGAGAAGCGCCCGGCGGGCCGCGAAGGCCTCCACCATCGCGCCGACAGCCGCGCGGCGGGCGGCTTCCTCGGCGAGCGCGGCGAGCGCGGCGTACTGGCAGGGCAGCGCGGTGTTCGTGTTCACGTGTCCCTGTAGCGTCGTCATCGCCTCCACCACGTCGGCCGGACCGACGGCATACCCCACCCGCCAGCCGGTCATTGCGTACGCCTTCGAGAAGCCGTCGACTACGACGATCCGGTCGTACTCCCCGCGCCAGGCGGCGAGCGAGGCGTACGGCTCGCGGTAGCGGATCTCGCGGTAGATCTCGTCGGACACGATCCAGATTCCGTGCCGTGCGGCCACCTCGAGCAGCGCGTCCAGTTCCGCCGCGTCGTACATCGCACCGGTCGGGTTCGAGGGCGAGTTGAGGACGAGACCCCTCGCCCCGTCCGCCCCCGCGTCCTCGAGAGTCTCCGGCGTCAGCTTCCAGCCGTCCTCGGCGCGGGTCTCGACGATGACCGGCTCGGCCCGCGCGAGCCGCGCCATAGCGGGATACGAGACCCAGAAGGGAGCCGGCACGAGCACCCGGTCGCCGGGTCCGAACAGCGTGAAGAACGCCTCGAAGAGGGCCTGCTTGGCACCGGCGCTCACCAGCACCTCGGCCGACGCGCACGGCGCCCCGTCGACGTCGGCCACATGGGTGGCGATCGCCTCGCGCAGGGCCCTCAGCCCGGCCGCGGGCGGGTAGTGCGTGTGGCCGTCGCGGATCGCGCGCACACCCGCCTCCCGGATGTACTCGGGGGTGGCGAAGTCGGGCTCGCCCGCCGAGAGCGAGACCACGGATCTCCCCTCGCGGGCGAGCGCGGCCGCGCGGGCGGTCATCCCGAGCGTCGCCGACTCCTCGATCCCGGCCAGGTTCCCGTGGTTTGCAGCCACCGTCATCGCCGCCCCCCGAAGCGCTCCGACAACCGCCGCGCCACCGACGGAGAGACGAACGCGTCGACGTCGGCGCCGAGACGCGCCACCTCGCGCACCAGGCTAGACGACAGGAACGAATACGTCGAGTCGGGCGCCATGAACAGGATCTCGATGTCGGGCGCGAGGTGCTTGTTCATGAGCGCCATCTGGAACTCGAGCTCGAAGTCGGACACCGCGCGCAGGCCGCGCAGGATCGCCCGCGCCCCGATCCGCCGCGCGAAGTCGACGGTCAGCCCGTCGAAGGCCTCGACGCGGATCCGGGGCTCGCTCGCCGTGACCTCGCGCAGCATCTCCACGCGATCTTCAATCGGGAAGAGCGGCTCCTTCGTCGTGTCGGAGGCGACCCCCACCCAGAGCGTCTCGACGACTGTGAGCGCGCGGCCGATCAGGTCCTCGTGTCCGCGTGTCACGGGATCGAACGTCCCGGGATAGAGGCCCGTGATGGCGCCCGGCGCGCTCAA
>DATFFS010000167.1:0-2715 GCA_035249945.1 Gemmatimonadota bacterium | reverse complement strand
TCGCCTCGGAGGCGGTCGTCACGACCACGGTGCCGGAGCCGGACCAGATCGGGGGGTTACCGTCAATGAGCGGCCCGGAGGTGACGATCGACGGACCGAGGATCTCTCCCGCCTCCACCGCTCTCGCCAGTTCGAGGTGCTCGGGCGAGCCTCTCAGGTTCACTACGGTCGTCACCCCGAATGCCAGGTACGAGAGGAGCTCGCTGTCGTCCCGGATATGCACGTGGAAGTCGACGAGCCCGGGAAGCAGGTACCTCCTCTCTCCCTCGACGACGACATCGCCCTCGCCGGCGATCAGCTCCCCGGACGGCGCGATCCGGTCGATCGTGCCGTCGACGATCCGCACGGCATGGTCCCGCAGGATGGTGTCCTGCGTCATGGGGATGACGTGGACGTGCCGGATCAGCAGCGTGTCGGCGGGACTCTCTGGCGGCCGGGCGCGGCCCGCCGGACCGATCATCGCCGCCAGGGCGATGCAACCCATCTTCATGGACCGTAATCCGTTCAACCCGTCTCCTCAGTCACCGGAAAGTCAAAGTGCTGGGAAACTAGCACACGCGCGGCGGTGCATACAAGCGTGTTGCGCTATGGCGGGCTCCTGCCTTGCCGAGCTGGGCTATTCGGTAGCGCCGAGATTCGAGGGCATCGTCTTCGGCGGCCTCGTCGTCGATCGCATCACCCTCCTCGGCTCCGCGGACGACGAGGGGCTCAACACCATCGACCTCGTTCGCGGTCTCCGTCGGGCAGAAAATCCGCGGCGACCTCGATCTCGACTGGATCGAGCGAGAGGCCGATCTCCTCGCCGTTGAGCTGCCCGATTTCGGCGTTCGAGAACGCTACGCGAGGCTGATCGACCAGTAGCGGCCCGCTCAGCTCCCGAAGCTCGCCTCCAGCCGGTTCAGCGCACTCGACCAGCCCTGCGCGTGGCCATCGCGGGCCTCCGCGGTCGCGAAGCCCTCGTGGATCAGCTCGAGGTCGGTCGCCTCACCGCGCTCGGTCAGCTCGACGGTCACGATCGTCTCGCCTTCCTTCGGTCCTTCGCCGGCTTCCCAGCGCCAGGTGAACACCAGCCGCCTGGGGGGATCGATCTCGCGGTAGATGCCCGTCGCCACGCTGAGCCCGTGCGACGTTCGCATGGCGATCCTGTACCGGCCGCCGACCCGCAGATCGCTCTCCGCATCCTCCACCGTGCCCCCTTCCGGGCAGAACCACTCACGCATGGCGCCCGGCTCCGTCCAGGCGCGGAAGACCGCCTCGCGGTCGGCACGGATGAGACGCGTGAGTCGCAGAGAGAGTGCGGTGTCCGTCGTCATGATCTGCCTCGCTTTCGTCGTGGGTGCGTTCGTCCGGCCGGAGCTTCCTGCCGCTCCAGGTAGCGCGCGAGCGAGTCGAGCCGGTCGCCCCAGAACGCGCGGTAGCGGCCGATCCACTCGGCGGCCTCCCGCATCGGCTCGGCATCCAGCTCGCATCTGCTCACCCGCCCGTCGCGCTCCCGCTGGACGAGCCCCGCATCCTCGAGGACACGCAGGTGCTTCGAGATCGCGGGGCGGGACACGCGAAACGGGCGCGCCAGCTCGCCCACCGTCGCCTCCCCCTCCGCCAGGCGCGCGAGGATCGACCTGCGCGTCGGGTCGGAAAGAGCGGCGAAGGTGCGGTCGAGTTTCCTGTTATTGGTAACCATTTGGTTACCAGTATCGCATACCCCGCTGCGCGTGTCAACGTGCTGGCACTGACCCGATCCTCGCGCTTCAGTCGCCCGGCTCTAGATTTCTGGTCGTGGACCGTTCCGATTATCCGACCCGGCTCCAGCGTTTGGGCGAGGAGCCTCGCGAGCGCGACGCGCGCACACCCGCTGAGCGCATCGCCATGGTCTGGACGCTTACCCTCCAGGCCTGGGCGTTCAAGGGAGAGGGCGACGCTGAATCGCGGCTTCGTCGAGATGTTGGCCGCGTTGTTCGCGGAGGGAGCTGAGTACATCGTCGTTGGCGCGCACGCGCTCGCCGCGCATGGCGTGCCTCGGCCACGGGGGATCTGGACCTCTGGATCACGGCCAACGGGACTGAAGAAAGCCCTCAGGGCCCGCGATCGATCCAGTGCCGGACGACCAGCGCCCGGGCCTCCGCCGGGTCGATCGCCAGCGCACGCTCGGCGTTCTCGAGCGCGGCGGCGTCCTGCCCCGCGCGCGCGTACCCCTCCGCGAGACCGGCCAGCGCGCGGGCCGAGCCGGGAAGCGCGAGCACCGAGACCCGCAGGAGCTCGACCGCGTCGGCGGCGCGCCCCGCCTCCATCAGCCGGAAGCCGGCGGCGTTGAAGATCCCGCCGCTGCGCGCACGAGCCCGCGTCGACGCTTCGTCGTCGCCCGCCGGCGGCGGGTTCCGGTGCCAGGCTGCCACCACCTCCGCAATACCGTCGGACTCTACGGCCGCCAGCAGCGAGTCCACGGGCGCGGCGCGCAGCGGCGGGATCATGGCGTGCACGCCGAACCGGATCCGGACCTCGTCGTCGATGATCGACACCAGCGGATCGAACCCCGAATTGAAGGCGTTCCCACCCTCGATGCCGAAGTCCCGCCGATCGATCGTCACCTCGCCGGTGAACCCGACGCGCGCGTTGCCCTTCCCGTCGACCATCGGCGCGTAGGCCGGCCGGAAGGGCACTTCGATCTCCCGGGTGACGCCGTGCATGACGAGCGGGCCCCGGGCCACGAATCCCTCG
>DATFFS010000166.1:0-7503 GCA_035249945.1 Gemmatimonadota bacterium | reverse complement strand
GAACAGAATCGTCCGGCGGCCGCGGAGCCCCAACTCCTCGCGCGCTTCGGTGACGACGCGCTTGACGTCCTTGACGCCCATCGTCACCGCGCTGAACCAGACGAATCTGGCGCCCGTCGACTCCGCGACGATCCTGGCGAGCGTCGTCTTGCCCGTCCCCGGCGGTCCCCAGAGGATGAGCGAGTGATGCTCGTCGGCCTCGATCATCCGGCGCAGCACGCCGTCGGGCCCCACCAGGTGCTCCTGACCGACGAAGTCGTCGAGCGTGCGGGGGCGCATCCGGTCCGCGAGCGGGGCCGCCTTCGCGAGCCGCTCCTCCGCCTGTTGCTCGAAGAGGTCCATCTCCTCCTTCTACCCTCCCGCTTCCCCCACGGTTTCCGGACGCGGCACTCCGCCCGCTGCCCGGGCGGCCGCCTCGACCAGGGCGAGGACGGCTCCCGTGGTCGCGCCGGAGGCGTCCGCGTTCATGTCGTAGCCGACGATCGCGACGGCCTTGAGGCTCCGGCCGTCGAACGCGCGGGGGAGCGCGTCGGCGAGCCGCTCCGCGTCGAGCCCGTCCGGGCGCACATCGTCGGCTCCCGGGACGGCGGCCACGGAGAGCGCCGAGCAATCGACGTGGAGGTACCAGCCGTCCGCGTCGGTCGCGGCGATCTCGGCGGCGAGACGGTCCAGCCGGCCGGGGTCGAGGAGCCGGATGCCGTCCCCCTCCATCGCCCGGCGCTCCTCGACCGAGGCACCCCCGGCACCCAGGACGACGACCCGGCTGCCGGCGGTCCGGGCCGGCCGCACCGCGAGCTTGTCGCGCTTCGCGGCACCGGTCAGGAGCGCGAGGGAGCGCTGCGACAGCCGCGGCCGGCGGATCAGTCCGCTCGAACGGTAACCGCCGCTCCCGCTCACCCACGCCACGCCGGTCCGTTCCCCCAGCGCGTCGAGCACGCCGAGCGCCACGTAGGGCGATCTAGCGAGCACGATCGGGAAGCGACGCCTCTCCCAGGCCGATTCCACGCCGTCCCCGATCGCGCGCGCGAACGCCTCGGCCAATCGAGGTTCGGGCATCGGCTTGTCGAACCCCAGGTCCTCGACCCGCGCCGTCCACCCGCGCGCGTTCAGGAGGTCCGACAGGGTCGCCATGCCGAGTCCTCCGGGGCGGTGACGCCCGTCGGGTTGCCGGACGCCGTCGCGGAAGGGCATGGGCAGGAGCTGGAGATGGTCGACGAACGCGGCCATTCGGTCCTCCGATTCACACGGTCGCGGGCCGCGGCGTATCGGCCAGGACCCGGTTGAGATGCGATCGCGAGACGTGCGGCGAGCCCTTGATGAAGCATCGCCAGAAGCGGTCGGTGCCGACCGTGATGCCCACCCTTGGCGTCCACACGACCGCCGTGGGAGGCTCGCCCGGCTCCACGCGAAGCGGCGAGCGTAGCAGGTCCGCGCGGTTCTGCTCCAGCGTGATCCCCAGCGCGTCGCAGAGCTTTCCCGGTCCGCTGGCGAGGTCCCGGTCCGCGAGCGCCGCTCCGGGCAGTCGCCTGCGCGCGGCCCGGCGGGCGCGCATCACCTCGAGACCCTCGATCGGCTCGAGCGCCCGTATCAGCACCGCGGAGGGATGTCCTTTCGCCCGCGTCACGACGTTGAAGCAATAGTACATCCCGTAGATGCGGTAGACGTAGCCGAAGCCGGGCCGTCCGTAGAGAGGTGCCGTGCGCGCCGTCAATCCCGCCGCCGCGTGGCAGGCGGGATCCTCTTCGCCGTGGTACGCCTCGACCTCCACGATGCGGCCCGAGACCCGCCGACTTCCCTCCGCGTGCACGAGGAGACAGCCCAGGAGATCCCGCGCCACGACGAGGGTATCGCGGTCGTAGAAGGAGCGGGGCAGCGGCTTCACCGCGAGGTGTCCCCGGCTCGGGCGGGCAGGAGCTCGTCCCGGACCAGCGACAGCAGCGCTTCGCGGGTGTTGAGCGCGGGGTCCTCCACGACGCGCTCGAGCGCGCTCGCCAGGATCTCTCCGAAGAGCGGGCCCGGCGTGAGGCCGAGCGCGATCAGATCCTCTCCGCCGATCGCCAGGTCCTCGACCGCGAGCGCGGAGCCGGCCGACAGCACGGCGCCCACCCGTCCGAAGTACGCGCGGAGTGGGCCTTCGGGGCCGCGGTTCCTGTTCCCCAGCCAGTCCGCGGTGTGGAGCCGGTAGAGGTCCCAGACGTTCTCCTCGCCCACCCGCCGCACCCAGCGTCGAACGGCCGCGTCGGACGCTTCGTGGGGAAACATGTCCATGTGCACGCGCACGAGATGTACGGCGCGCTCGACCTCGCGGGTGGAGAACCGCAGCCGCTGCACGACCTGGCGGGCGAGCTCCGCGCCGACGCGGTCGTGGAGCGGGAACGTCCAGTCGCCGGTCGCGGGGTGCCGCTCGCGCGTCGGAGGCTTGCCGATGTCGTGGAGGAGCGCGACGAGCCGGAGGAACGGCCGCCGCGGATGGACGTGGTCGACAACCATGAGCGTGTGCGTTCCGACGTCGTCGGCATGGAAGCGGTTCTGCTCCACCCCGAAGCTGACGGCAACCTCGGGGAGGAGGCGGGCCATGGCGCCGGTCGCCTGCCAGTCGGCGAGGGCGCGCGAAACGAGCCGGCACTGCGCGAGTGTCTTCGTCAACTCGTCGCGCACGCGCTCGCCCGAGAGCCGCGCGAGTCCCGCGGCATGACGGCCCAGCGCGGCGCGGGTCGCCGCGTCGTACGCGAGGTCGAAGCGCGCCGCGAAGCGGAACGCGCGCAGCACGCGCAGGTAGTCTTCGGGCAATCTGCGATCCGGATCGCCGACGGCGCGCAGGATCCGGCGCTCGAGGTCGCGCCGGCCGCCGAACGGATCGCGCAGCTCGCCGGCCAGGGGATCCCAGGCGATCGCGTTGATCGTGAAATCGCGCCGCGCCAGGTCCTCGTCGACAGAGACGCCGAAGCGGACCTCGGCGTGCCTGCCGTCGGTGGCGACGTCGGCGCGGAAGGTCGTCACCTCGATCGTCTCGTCCGCCTCCCGCACGCCGACCGTGCCGTGCTCGATCCCGACCGGGTGCGTTCGCGGGAAGAGCTCCTGCACGCGGCCTGGAAGGGCGTCGGTCGCCACGTCCCAGTCGCCGGGGATCTCGCCCAGCAAACGGTCTCGCACCGCGCCGCCGACGGCCCAGGCCTCGTGGCCGGCTTCCTGCAGGCGGCGCACCACGGACAACAGCCCCGGGGTGGGCTTCAGACTCCGTTCTTCCATTCCGGCAATGTATCCGGCGGAATCGACGGGCGGGAAGGTCGCGCGCTCAGGAGCGCGCGCGATGCACCTCCGGATCACGCGCCGGATCGGGCGCGGTACCGGTCATGGGGATGACGCCGAAGGCGACCTCGAACACCTGGTCCAGCTCCATTTCCCGGCCCTTGCGCCGCAACCGGTCGATCTCGGCGTCGTCCATCCGGGCCCGGATCTCGACGACGGCCCGCTGGTACTCGGCCTCGTCCGCGGGTGCCAGCTGAATGCCCCCGGCCTCGCTCATCGGGTCCACCGCGCCCATGAGGACGAGCGCCCGTTCGAATGCCTTCTCCCGAACGTCGAGTGCCGCCAGACCGAAGAGGCAGATGGCCATGCGGCGCCGATTCCCGAGGTCCTGCAGCAGTCGCAAGGCGTCTACGTACCGCCGGCGCGCTTCGACCAGGTCTCCCTGATAGCGGGCCACATGCGCCGAGGCGAGCCTCAGGTAGGCGATCCCCGGCTTGCTGTCGATCTTCCGGCAGATCTCCAGTCCGTCCTCCAGCAAAGCGGCGGCCTTGTCGAAGTCCCCCTCGTGACGAGCTACCTCGCTGAGCCCATAGAGCGCCCACGCTTCCGCGTTCCGGTCGCCCTGCGTCCGGCCCAGATCCAGCGCCTCGTCGTACAGCTCCTTAGCAGAGCGGTAGTCCCGGACGTGCATACCCATTTTCGCCAACCCGCGCAGCGCCGCGGTGACGTCGGTCGGGCTCTCCATCGCGCGCGCCAGCAACAATGACTCCTCCAGCAGCTCGGTGGCCGGCTCGTACTGGCCACGCCGGCTCAGCGCGAATGCCGTGCTTCGCAGGAGCTGGGTGACCTGGCGAACGTTCAAGCTGTCGCGCTCGAGGCCCAGTGCCTCCTGGTACAGGGTCATCGCCAGCTCGTGCTCTCCGTCCACGGAAGCGATTGCCCCACGCGCAACCAGCAGGTTGGCCTGTAGCGCGAGTGGCAGCAGGCTCCTTCGCGCCAGCGCCTGGTCGAGGCGCCAGCGCATCTCCGTAAAGTGTCCGCGCAGCCACATGAACCACCAGAGAGCGCTTCCGAGACGCACGGCGAGCTCGATCTCGCCCCACTCCAGCGCCCAGTCGAGGACCGCCTGGACGTTTGCGAACTCGGGCTCCAGGCGATCGACCCATTCAGCCTGACTCTTCGACGCGAGACCGGGCTCCGCCCGCTCCGCCAGCTTCAGGAAGTAGTGCGCGTGCCTGTCCTGGAGCTCGGGAAGCTCCCCCGCGTCGGCCAGCAGCCCCATCCCGTATTCGCGAATGGTGTCCAGCATCTCGAAGCGCGGCTGATCCGGGGTCGGCACCCGGCGGAGGAGGCTGTTGTCGACGAGCGCGGCAAGGTCTTCCAGAACAGCGGCCTCCTGATCGCTCGCTCCGTAGCACACCTCCCCGACCCCTTCGAGCGTACTCCCACCCACGAACACGCACAGATATCGAAACAGCTGCTGCTGGGGCCCAGGGAGCAGGTCATAGCTCCAATCGAATGTCCTGCGCAGCGTCTGTTGCCGCTCGGGAAGATCCCGCGGGCCGCCCTGCAGGAGATCGAACCGCTGGCCGAGTCGCGCCAGTATCATGGAAGGCTCGAGAACGCGGACCCGGGCCGCTGCCAACTCGATCGCCAGCGGCAGACCGTCCAGCCCCGCGCAGATCCCCGCTACGGCATGCCGGTTCTCGATCGTCAGCTGGAACTCCGGATCCGCGGCCTGTGCACGCTGCACGAACAGGTCGATGGCTCCGAAGTCGAGCAGCTCCTTGATTCCCAGCGCCGATTCTCGCTCGGGAACGCTGAGCGGCGGCACCGGGAACACCCGCTCGCCCCGCAGCCGGAGAACCGCACGGCTGGTCACCAGCACCTCGAGCGAGTCCGTCCCTTCCAGCAATTCGGCTATCAGATCGGCCGCGGGGAGGACGGTCTCGAAGCCATCCAGCAGCAACAGGCATCGACGCTGCTCGATCCCCGACCGCAGGCTCTCGAGCACGCCGGCTCCGGCTTCGATCGTGATCCCCATCGTGCGCGCGATCGTCACTCCTACCAGGGCGGCGTCCTGAAGGGTGCCGAGATTCACGAAGAAGACGCCGTCCGGGAAGCGCGGGATCACCTGCTCCGCTGCGTCGATGGCGAGGCGCGTCTTCCCCGTGCCTCCCGGACCGGTGAGCGTGATCAGGCGCGCGGAGGGGTCTCCGATCATTCGGCAGAGGGCAGCCTGCTCCCGCTCGCGACCCACCAGAGACGTGGGTTGCCAGGGCAGGTTGTCGGGGGCTGACCCGTGAAGCGGCGGGGGTCGGGTAGCCGCCCGCAAACGATCGGCGCAGGCCTCCACTTCGGCATCGGGCTCGGCGTCGAACTCCTCCCGGAGAAGAGTTGCGTGCCTGGCCGCCTGCTCGAGCGCCGCGCCGCGCTCGCCCACCGATTCGAGCAATTCCATGAGGCCGACCACCGCCCGGGAGTTGGTGGGGTCGTGCTCGACGAGCTTCCGCCACAGATCCATAGCAACCGCCGGGTCTCCGCGGGCGGCGGTTCGGATGGCGAGATCCTGGAGAGCGGTGGCGAAGCGCACCTCGAGGTGTTCCCGCTGTCGATCGATCCAGTGTTCGAGCTCGACCGCCTCCGAAACGTGGAATCCCTGGAGAAAGGGTCCCGCGTAGAGCTCGATGGCCTCGCCGGCCCTTCCTTCCGCCAGCGCGTCCTCGAAGGCCGCGACGTCGGTCCAGATCCTGCCCGGATCGAGCCCGACCTCCGTGCTTCCCCGGCTCTCGACGACATCGTCCCCGAGATGGGACCGGAGAAAGTGGAGGGTCTTGTTCAGTGCGTTGCGGGCGCGCTTCTCCGGCAGCTCAGGCCAGAAGATCGGCAGCAGGGAATCCCGCCGGTGGAAACCCCGCGGCTCGGCGAGAGCGAGGTACACGAGGAAAGCGAGCCGCTTGGGCTGATGGACGACTTCGTGAACCTCGCCTCCGTCCATCCGATGGACGGATACATGGCCGAGCGTGCGCAGCTCGATGGTCCTGTGCGGATTGGCCGTATAGGTGCGCCCTTCGGTGGCGAACGGACGATACCAGCATACAAAGACCCCCGTCGGCGCACAATCGGGAAATATGTCGGGAAGCCCCTCTGTCACCGCCAGGCAAGAGAGTGAGTACGGCAGCAGCGCTTCGGCGTCCTCGAGCCGGACGTGCCGCGTCACCCATCGGGTGGAAAGCGGCAGGACGTTCGAGAAATCACCGCTACACAACACATGGTCGAACTCGAACGCCATCGGCCACAAAATCAGGCGGATCTGTCGCGGCCGTGCTATCAGAACTCCAGGGTGAATACCAGCGCCGGCTGTCCTTCGGGCCCGAGGCCGAACCCCGCCCGTGCCGGACCCGGCTCGAGCCGGGACTCGAGCAGGACCTGTGTCAGCGCACCCAGAACCGCTCCTCCCGCGACAAGGCCCCCGAAGATCGCCTCGTCGCTCGCCGCGCCCTCTCCCCCGCCCGCATCACCGTTGATGATCAGGAAGGACCCCAGCGCGCCGACCCCCGCTCCGGTCAGCACCGTGCCTGTCCGCAGGGCATTCTTGTGCCACCCGGGCAGGGCCTCACCTCGGGCCAGGCGCTCCTCGGCGGCGCCGCCGACCACCCACCCGGTGATGACACCTCCGACGAGCCCGACACCGAAGACCGTTACGCCGGACTCGATCGAGTTCGCGGAGAACGCGGGGCCGGCGGCGGCGACTAGTCCTCCTACCGCGTACCCCGGTGTCGAGAGCGTGCGCCACGGGAACTGCGCGTCGGCAGGCGATGGCGAGAAGCCCAGGAGAACCCCGAGAATCAGTAGCATGGCCCTGATGTCGCGCCGGGGAACCAGGCCGCCCCAGCTCCCGCACGGCGCCGGCTGCACGTACGACTCCAGCTCGATCCATGACAGTTGCGGCTTCTCGTGGTGCACGCGGTGCATCGAAAGGCCCAAGGACAGCCAGTACATGAGATGGCCGTAGTAGTCGTGTGAGCGCGACTCGGAGTCTCCGACCGAGTGGCCCTCATGGGACTTGAGCGCGAACGGCACCCACAGGAGAACGGACGCGAGGACGAGGATGGGAACCATGCCCATCGCCACGCGCGCCGGCCCCGCCACTGCGATCAGGGCTCCGAACACCGCCGCGATCGCCGCGTAGTTGAGCAGCAGGTCCCTGCGGTGCTTCCGGTCGAGCAGGTTCCGCCGCTTGAGCCAGAAGTA
>DATFFS010000165.1:0-6811 GCA_035249945.1 Gemmatimonadota bacterium | reverse complement strand
CACTTGACACTATCTGCCTGCCCCGAGTAGGTTTACAGTTCTCGACAAGATCCGTGAGGTCGCCGGCCGCGCCATCTGCGGCCGGGTCCTCCCTTTGGCCCGCAACCCATTGGATCCCAACTAGATGACCGACGACAAGATTACCGCCCCGACCGCGGCGGAGACCGAGGCGGAGGCGATCCCCACGCTTCAGAAACGACCCCAGAACAACCAAGGCCGCAACAACCTCCGTCCCGACCTCTTCGACGAGGACGAGTATTCGATCGACGAATACGAGGAGCTCCTCGGGATGTACGAGGAGTCGATCCAGGACATTCAGGAAGGCCAGATCGTCTTGGGGCACATCCTGAGGGTGGACGAGAACGTCGTCGTGCTCGACGTGGGCTTCAAGAGCGAGGGCGCCGTCCCGCTCGACGAGTTCAAGCCCACCGATTCGCTGGAGGTCGGCGCCGAGGTCGACGTGTTCCTCGAGAACCTCGAGGATGCCGAGGGGCGGGTGGTGCTGTCCAAGAAGAAGGCCGACTTCTTCAAGGTCTGGGACAAGATCCGCATCGCCTACGACAACGGAACCATCGTCCAGGGCCGCCTGGCCCGCAAGATCAAGGGCGGCGTGATCGTCGACCTGTTCGGCGTCGACGCCTTCCTGCCCGGCTCCCAGATAGCCCTGCGGCGCGTGCCCGACATCGACGCCCTGATCGGTCAGACGATGGAGTTCAAGATCATCAAGCTCAACAAGCGTCGGCGGAACATCGTCGTCAGCCGCCGCATGATCCTCGAGCAGATCCGTGAGCAGAAGCGGGGCAAGCTGCTGGAGGAGATCGCCGTCGGCCAGGTTCGCAAGGGAGTGGTAAAGAACATCACCGACTTCGGCGCGTTCATCGACCTGGGCGGCGCCGATGGTCTGCTGCACATCACCGACATGTCCTGGGGCCGGGTCGGCCATCCATCCGAGCTCGTCACGATCGGCGACGAGCTGGAGATCAAGATCCTGGACCTGGACCTGCAGAACAACCGCATCTCGCTGGGTCTCAAGCAGCTTCAGCCTTACCCGTGGGAGAACGTCTCGGGCAAGTACCCGGTCGGCTCACGCATCCAGGGGAAGGTCGTCTCGATCACCAACTACGGCGCCTTCGTGGAGCTGGAGAAGGGCGTCGAGGGGCTGGTCCACATCTCGGAGATGTCCTGGACCCGCCACATCAAGCACCCGTCCAAGGTCGTCTCGATCGGCGACATCATCGAAGCGGTCGTCCTCAACGTGAACGAAGAGGAAGAGAAGATCTCCCTCGGCATGAAGCAGATAGAGGAAGACCCGTGGGACGGCCTGGCCGAGAAGTATCCGCCGGGCACCGTGATCGCCGGCAAGGTCCGGAACCTCACCTCGTTCGGCGCCTTCGTGGAGATCGAGGAGGGGATCGACGGGCTGGTGCATATCAGCGACATGTCGTGGACGCGCCGCATCCACCATCCGTCGGAGGTCGTGCGCAAGGGCGAGACCGTGAAGGTGCAGGTCCTCAACATCGACACGGAGAACAAGCGGATCTCGCTCTCGATCAAGGATCTGCAGGACAACCCCTGGCAGGACCTGGGGCAGAAGTACTCGGTCGGCGTGGAGACCGAGGGCAAGGTCGTGCGGCTCCTGGACAAGGGCGTGGTGGTGGACCTGGGCGGAGACGTCGAGGGGTTCGTTCCGATCTCGCAGCTCGGCTACCGCAATCTCGAGAACCCCGCCGACAAGTTCCGCGAGGGAGATCTGCTGGTCCTCAAGGTCATCGAGTCCGACCCCGACAGCCGGCGGATCGTGCTCTCGGTCATCGACATTCCCAGCCATCGCGAGCGCGGGGAGGAAGAGCCGATCGAGCCCGCGGAGTCCATGGACGAGGATGTTCCGCAGGACGAGCAGTCGACCCAGATGGCCGACGCGCTTGCCGAGGCGCAGGTCGAAGTCGGCGCCGGCAAGTCCAGCGAGGCCGCGGAGGAAGCGGCGGACCGCGAATCGGCTGAGTAAGGCGCCGACCCGGCCGGCGCATGATGCTCCCCCCTCCTGTTTCACCCCGGTGCGAAGCCTCCTAACCGCGACCCTGTGCGCGGCGGCGTTGTGCCTCGCGGCCTGCGCGAGCGGCGAACGGCTCCCGCCCACGCTCGGGACTCAACCCATCAGCCGCACCGACCAGGCGACCGCTCTCGAGGCGTACGAGCGTGGGCTCGCGCTGTTCGAGCAAGGCTCCTACGAGAGCGCGCTGTCGGAGTTCACGCTCGTGGTCGAGCGCTATCCGTCGAGCCGCTACGCCGGCCTGGCTCTGTACTGGCAGGGGCGGTCCGCATACCAGCTCGGACGGGACGAAGCGGCGGCGGCCGCGCTCGACCGCTATCTCCGACTGGCGGGCGATGTCCCGTTCGCGGATCACGCGACTTTGCTGCTGGCGAACTCCCTCTACAACCAGGCGCGGTACCAGGCGGCGCTACAGGCCGCGCTGGAGATGCGGAGCGCATCGGGCGCGCTGCTGGACGATTACCTGGCGCTCTTCCGGGATCTGCTGAACCGGCTGCCGCGAGCGGAGGTCGAGGCCGCCGCCGGGCGAACGCCTGCCCGCAACTTCGTGGCCCCGTTCTACCTGCAGGCGGCGCGCTGGGCGCACGCGGCGGGGGACGCGACGCGGGCCAGCGACATCGCCTCGCGGGTCACCGAGTTCCCGGAGCTTCCGCCGGCGATCCTGGCCGAGGCGCGCGTGCTGATCGGCCCCGGCGGCGAGGTGGCGGCCACGGCTCCGAGCCTGGGCCTGATCGCTCCCACCGAGGGGCGCTTCGCCGAGGTCGCCGAGCAGATCCGCCGCGGGGTCGAGCTGGCGCTCGAGGATGTGAACCGCACGGGGCAGACGCCCGTCGCGCTGGTGGCGCGGTCCGCCGAGAACGATCCGGACTCGACCGCCGCTGTGATCCGCACGCTGGCGAGGAACGAGCATGTCGCGGCGATTCTGGGCCCTCTGACCAGCGAGTACGCGCTGCCGGCCGCCCGGCTGGCGGTGGAGGAGGGAGTTCCACTCGTCAGCCCGACCGCCACCGACGCGCGGCTCCTGGAGATCGATCCGCGCGTCTACACGGTCAACGCGCTGGACGGCGGGATCGGCCACACGATCGGTACGTACGCGGCCACGAACCTGGAGCGGCACCGGTTCGCGATCCTGGCGGTCGACGACGCCTACGGGCGGATCCAGGCGGACGCATTCGCCGCGGCAGTCCAGTCCGCGGGCGCGCGCGTGGTCTACCGCTTCGACTACGAGCGCGGCTCCACGCAGTACACGGACCAGCTCGGGGCGATCGTCCGCTCGGGCGCCGACGCGCTCTTCATCGCCACCAAGAGTCCCGGGGAGGCGCTGAGGATCCTCAACCAGATGGCCTTCTACGAGCTGGGCGGCATCCTGCCGCTGGGAACGGACGCGTGGAACGACCCCGAGTTCTACCGGCAGGGGCGGCGCTTCGTGCGCGGCTACTTCGCCGACACCTTCAGCCGCGATCCGCGGATCACCGAATGGGAGGCCTTCGCCGAGCGCTACGAGGCACGGTTCGGCGCGGCGCCGGCCAACCTCATCCCCGGATGGGGGTACGACGCGGCGCGCATCGCGCTCGAGCGGCTGCGCCCGTCCAACGCCCCTCCGGAGAGCGGCGAGTACCATGGAGTGACCGGGTTGTTCCGCTTCGGTCCGCAGGGTATCCGGCGCGCGGTCATCGTGCACCGGATCGAGGGCGGCGAGCCGGCAGCCGTGGACTGGTAGGGCGTCGTGGAAGCCGACGACCGCTCTCCGAGGGCTGAGAAGAAGGACCGGCTCGAAGATCTTCGCGCGCGCGAGGCCAAGGCGCGCGAGGGAGGCGGGGCCGCACGCCTCGAGGCCCAGCACGCGAAGGGAAAGCTGGGAGCCAGGGAGCGCCTCGAGCTGCTGCTCGACCCCGGCTCCTTCTTCGAGCTGGACATGTTCGTCACCCACCGCACCGAGGAGTTCGGCCTGTCCTCGCAGAGGATCCCCGGCGACGGGGTCGTCACCGGCCACGGCACGATCGAGGGCCGGCGCGTCTGGGTCTTCAGCCAGGATTTCACGGTGTTCGGCGGATCGCTCTCGGAGGCGCACGCCGAGAAGATCTGCAAGCTCCTCGACCTCGCGCTCAAGACCGGCCACCCCGTGATCGGGCTGAACGACTCCGGCGGCGCCCGCATCCAGGAAGGGGTCGCATCGCTGGGCGGGTACGCGGAGATCTTCCTACGGAACACGCTCGCCAGCGGGGTCGTTCCGCAGATCAGCGCCATCCTGGGCCCCTGCGCGGGCGGAGCCGTCTACTCGCCCGCCATCACCGACTTCGTGTGCATGGTCGAAGGCGTCTCGTACATGTTCGTGACGGGGCCGAGCGTGGTGAAGACCGTCACGCACGAAGAGGTCTCCTTCGAGGAGCTGGGAGGGGCCTCGGTGCACGCCGCGAAGAGCGGCGTCAGCCATTTCACGTTCGCCGACGAGCCCGCGTGCTTCGCGGGGATCCGCGCCCTGATCGGCTACCTCCCCTCGAACAACCAGGAGGACCCTCCGCGCGTGAAGTCCGCCGACGATCCCCTGCGTCGGTCTCCCGCGCTGCGGGACGTGGTCCCGGAGAACCCCAACAAGCCGTACGACGTGCACGCCGTCGTCGAGGAGCTGGTCGACCGCGGCTCGTTCTTCGAGGTCCAAGCCGGGTACGCGGCCAACATCGTGATCGGGTTCGCGCGCCTCGACGGGCGCACGGTCGGGATCCTCGCCAACCAGCCCGCGGTCCTGGCCGGCGTCCTGGACATCGCCGCCAGTCTGAAGGGCGCGCGCTTCGTCCGCTTCTGCGACGCGTTCAACATCCCGCTGCTCACGTTCGTCGACGTGCCCGGATTCCTGCCGGGAACGGAGCAGGAGTGGGGCGGGATCATCAAGCACGGCGCGAAGCTCCTCTACGCGTACTGCGAGGCCACGGTTCCCAAGCTGACGGTGATCCTGCGGAAGGCGTACGGCGGGGCGTACGACGTCATGTCGTCGAAGCACATCCGTGGGGACCTGAACCTGGCGTGGCCGTCGGCCGAGATCGCGGTCATGGGGCCCAAGGGCGCCGTGGAGATCCTGTGGAAGCGCGAGATCGAGACCGCCGAGGACCCCGGGGCTCTGCTCGAGCGCCGGACGCAGGAGTTCCGCGAGCGGTTCGCCAACCCCTATGTCGCCGCCGAGCGCGGCTACGTCGACGCCGTGATCGATCCCGCCGACACGCGCGCCCTGCTGGTCGCCGGGCTCTCCGCGCTGGGGACCAAGCGCGACGCGAATCCGATCCGGAAGCACGGCAACATCCCGCTGTGAGGTCGCTGGGGCGGGTCCTGGTGGCGAACCGGGGCGAGATCGCGGTGCGCGTCCTGCGTGCTTGCCGCGACGCGGGCCTGCCGACCGCCGCTGTCTTCTCCACCCCCGATGCCGACGCCTGCCACGTGCGGGCGGCCGACCGGGCCGTCGAGATCGGACCCGGTCCCGCCCGCGAGTCGTATCTCGCCGCCGACCGGATCCTGGGCGCCGCGCGCCGCCTGGGCGCGGGCTCCGTGCACCCCGGGTACGGATTCCTGGCGGAGAACGCGGCCTTCGCCGAGGCGGTCGAGCGGGCCGGACTCGTCTGGATCGGTCCGCCGCCGGCGGCCATCCGCGCCATGGGCGAGAAGACGGCCGCCCGGCGCGCGATGCAGGCCAGCGGCGTGCCGGTGGTGCCGGGCACGGTGGAGCCGCTGGCGGAGCCGCGGGCGACTCTGGCGGCGGCCGAAGAAACGGGGTTTCCCGTGCTCCTCAAGGCGGCGGCGGGTGGAGGAGGAAAGGGTATGCGGGTGGTGGCCGCACCGTCGGAGCTCGAGGGCGCGTTCGCCGCCGCATCCCGAGAGGCGCAGGCGGCGTTCGGCGATCCCGCGCTCTATCTCGAGCGGTACATCCCCGAGGCGCGGCACGTCGAGATCCAGGTCCTGGCGGACCAGTCCGGCCGCGCGATCCACCTCGGCGAGCGCGAGTGCTCGCTCCAGCGCCGGCACCAGAAGGTGCTCGAGGAGTGTCCGGCCCCCGGCCTCGATCCCACCACGCGCGAGCGCATGGGCGCCGTCGCGGTCCGCGCCGCGGAGGCCGTCGGGTACGTGGGTGCGGGCACCGTCGAGTTCCTGCTGGCGTCCGACGACTCGTTCTGGTTCCTGGAGATGAACACGCGACTCCAGGTCGAGCATCCGGTCACCGAGATGGTGACCGGCGTCGACCTCGTCCGCGCCCAGCTCTCCATCGCGGCGGGGGAGGCGTTGCCGGTCGAGCAGGACCAGGTTCGCCTGACCGGCCACGCGCTGGAGTGCCGCATCGCGGCCGAGGACCCCACGCGCGGCTTCCTTCCGTCGACGGGCAGGATCCTCGCCTACGCCGAGCCGGCGGGGCCCGGGATCCGGGTGGACAGCGGAGTCGCGGCCGGCAGCGAGGTGAGCCCGCACTACGATCCGCTCCTCCTCAAGCTGATCGCGCACGGACGGGATCGCGCCGAGGCGCTGGCCCGGATGGAGCGCGCGCTGGCCGAGCTGGAGATCGGCGGGGTACGGACGAATGCGGGGTTCCACCGCGCGCTCCTGACGCACGAGGCGGTGCGCGAGGGACGCGTACACACGCGCTGGCTCGAGTCGCACGCGGCCGAGGTGCTCGAAGCCGAGTCCGCCATGCGCCGGGAATCGGAGCCGCTGGCCGCGGCCCTCGCCGCGTGGCTCCTGGCGGAGCGACCGCCGGCCTCGGCTCCGCGGAGCGCGCCGTCG
>DATFFS010000164.1:0-4895 GCA_035249945.1 Gemmatimonadota bacterium | reverse complement strand
TCGCGCTCGGACATCGACGAGGTGGTCGTCACGCGCGAGGCGGTGCTCGAGGGCAAGCCGCCGATCTACGTCCTCAAGCGGCGGGACGAGCAGCGGCGCCGCGACCGCCGGGGCGACGACAACCTGGGCGAGACTCAGGCGCGCGAAGCCTGAGCCCGGGGTGGAGGTCCACGAGGTCCACCTCGTCCGCACCACCGCCGATCCCGAAGACCGACCCTCCCCACCGCTTCCCGAGATCGCCTTCGTCGGCCGCTCGAACGTCGGCAAGTCCTCGCTGCTGAACGCGCTGTGCAGGAACCGCCGCCTGGCGCGAGTCAGCCGGACGCCCGGCAAGACCCAGACGATCAACTACTACGACGTGGGCGGCAGCTGCTACTTCGTCGATCTCCCCGGCTACGGGTACGCGGCCGTGCCGGAAGGCGTGCGACGCACGTGGGGCCCGATGATCGAGGGGTACCTCGAGAGAAGCCCCCGGCTGGCCGGCGTCGTCTCGCTGATCGACGGGCGGCACGAGCCGACCGCGCTGGACCGGCGCATGGTGGCCTGGCTCGCCGAGCGCGCCATCCCCACGCTCGTCGTGCTCACCAAGGCCGACCGGGTACCCCGCGGCCGCCGCCGCGCCCGGCTCGACGAGACGGCCGAGACGCTCGGCCTCGACCCCGAGCAGGTGGTATGGTTCTCTTCCCGTTCCGGAGAGGGCCGCGACGCGGTCTTCTCGGCGGTCGACGCTCTCCTTCGTCAGGAGGTCCCATGAGATTCATGCAGGCCCTGCCGCTTCTCGTGGCGCTCGCCTGCGCCGCACCGCCTCCCGCGGCCCCGCCCGCGGGAGAGCCGCCGTCGTCCGCGACGCCGGAGACCGCGCAGACCGATCGCCCGGCGGGGATCGTCAGCTCGACGGGCTACCTCTCGTGGGAGGACCTGAGCGTGCGGATGGTGGGCCAGGCGGCGACCGCCGGGCTCCGAATCGACGTCACGACCCTGAATCCCGACGCCGTGCGGCTCGCCTCGGACGACATCCGCAGCTACCTGAGCGACCAGCGCGCCCGCATCGCCGAGCGCGTGCCGGGCGACGACGCCGAGCGCCTGACGGCGTTCCTCGTGGGATACACCGGATTCGAGAAGGAAGTGAGCTTCGACCCCACGCGGCTCCAGATCCGGAGCGAGGGTTCTACCTACTATCCGCGCAACATCCTGCCGGTCAGCGCGAAGTTCGACCGCCGCGTGGTCGACCTCTACGAGACCGTCTACGGCATCTATCTCTTCCCCGAAGGCCTCGACCTGATCGCCACGCTGGAGTTCCAGTACGACGAGCTGTCGTCGGGTGGCGCGTGGCGCGAGGTCGTCCGGCGCGTCCAGCGGGCGAAGACGCAGCGCCAGAGCGACGGCAGGTGAGCCCGCGGGTCCTCGTCACGGGAGCCAGCCGCGGCATCGGACTCGAGTACGCGCGCCAGTGGCTGGCCGCGGGCGCCCGCGTGTTCGCGCTGGCGCGCGACCCTGAGGGGTCGGAGGGACTGATGGAGCTGGCGGCCGGCCATGGAGACGCGCTGGTGACGGTCCGCTGCGACGTCGCGGACGAGGCGTCGGTGGCCGAGGCCCGCCGCCGGGTAGGCGAGGAGGCCGACGGGCTCGAGATCCTGATCAACAACGCCGGCGTCATGGGGGCCCACGAGGGCCTCGAGGAGCTCGATCTGGACCGCGTGCGCCGGACGTTCGAGGTCAACGCTGTGGGGCCGCTGCGCGTCACGCGCGCGTTTCTCGATCTGCTGATGGCCGGCGAGCGTCCCCGGCGGATCGTCAACATGACGTCGCTCATGGGATCGATCGACGACAACCGGAGCGGCGACGCCTACGCCTACCGGATGAGCAAGGCGGCCCTCAACATGGCGACCCGCAGCCTGGCGATCGACCTGTCCGGCGATGGCGTCGCGGCGGTCGTGCTCCATCCGGGCTGGGTCCAGACCGCCATGGGCGGCAAGAGCGCTCCGCTGCCGGTCGAGGATGCGGTGGGGTCGCTCATCCGCACGATCGAGTCGCTCGACATGGACCGCTCGGGCGGCTTCTACGACCGGGACGGCCAGCCGCTCCCCTGGTAGCGGCCGGAAATGCGTCGCGGCGCGCCGGGCATGGTGCGTCGAGAAATCCCGGTGCACCTCTCGAGTCCCCTCTGTACATGAGCCTCAGCCGGCATAGCGCTCCTCCACCGTGGCCACGAACAGCGCGACGCCCGCGAGGCCGACCGCGCCGGCGACGTAGAACGGCGTCGCGGGCGAGATCCGCCAGAGCAGCCCACCGATCACCGCCGCGGGGGTGACCGAGATCCCGCGCACGAGGTAGTAGAGCCCCACCGTGCGCCCGCGCAGCTCCGCGTCCGCCGCGTCGACGATCATCGCCTTGCGCGACGGCTCGCCGATCTCCCGCAGGCCTCCGACCACGAAGGCGATCGCCATGGCGGGGAACCCGCTCGCCAGCGCGACCGTCACGGGAAAGAGCGCGAAGGCGAGAAAGGTGGCCGTGACGAAGGGCTTCCTGCCGATGCGATCGGCCATCCGCGCAGCCGGGAAGTAGACGAGGATCGAGGTCGCCACCTGGATCGCGAGCAGCAGGCTGAACGCGGGAACCGAGAAGCCGCGGACGGTGGTGACGTAGAGGATGACGAACACGCCGGCCAGGCCCTCGCAGGTGCGGATGACGACGTCGGACAGGAGGAGACGCCGAAGGGCCGGGTCGAACGCCCGCCATACGCCGGCCAACCGCATCGGCCGGGAGGGCAGGGCGGGAAGATCCATCCGGGAGACGACGAGGAGCGTGAGGGCGGCGAGGACGAGCGTGGCGGCGAAGCCGATCCGCATCCCGGCCACGACGCCGAATGCGCCGATCAGCGCTCCGCCGACGACGGGCGAGACGAGCCGCGGGATCCGCCGCAGGATGGACTGCACCGTGAATCCCATCGCCCGGCGCCCTCGCGGCAGCGCGTCGGCGATCACCGCGAACGTGGCCGGGCTCGCCATGCTGTTCCAGCCCGCGGCGAGCGCGAGGGCGACGAACACCCAGGGCCAGGATGGAGTCAGGAGGTAGACGAGGTAGCCGAGCGAGGCGACGCCGATGAACAGCGGAAACGCTCGACGGCGTCCGAGGCGATCGGCGATCGTGCCGCCCGGGAACTGATAGACGGCGTCGAAGAAGTCCTCGGCGGCCCCGTACAGGCCGATCGGCACCGCGCCCGCCCCGAGCGCCTCCAGGTACTTGGGCACGAAGCGCTTCCAGAGCTCCTCGCCGAATCCGAGCAGGAACACGGCCCCGGCGGCGGACGCCACGTTGCGCTCCAGCGCGAGCCTGTCGCGCCACCCCCGCGCGGGCTCCCCCGGGGGCCCGCCGGCGCACGGGGGCCCGCTAGAGGCCGTACTGCTTGAGCTTGCGGTACAGGGTCCGCTCCCCGATCCCCAGCATGTCCGCGGCGCGGCGGCGGTTGCCGTCGACCGAGGCGAGCGTCCGCGCGATCGCTTCCTTCTCGAGGTCCTCGAGCGACATCCCGACCTCGAAGCGGACTCCATCGCCGGATAGAGCGGCGGACCCGGCCGGCCCCCCGTCGTCGCGGAGCGCCGGCGCGTCGCGGGTCGCCGGCTCGTCTTCCGCCTCGCCGTTGGACTCCACCTCGACCGCCTCCAGCCATTGCGGCGTCGACGCCTCGCGCAGCAGGTCGCGCAGCCGGGCCTGCTCGTGCCGCACCGCGTCGAGGTCGCCCTTGAGGTCGCGGTAGAAATAGCTGAGGAGCGCCTCGACGCGCCGCGCGGAGGGACCTCCATCCTCCTCCTCCCCGTCCGCGAAGGCAACGGGCAGGAGACGCTGGGGATTGGCGCGCGCGAAGATCTCGGCGGGGATGTCGCGCGGGCGGATGCGCGTGCCCGGCGTCAGCACGAGCATGCTCTCGACCAGGTTCCGCAGCTCGCGCACGTTGCCCGGCCAGTCGTAGTTCTGGAGGATCTCCATCGCCTCGTCGGTGATCCCCACGAACTCGCGGTCGTTCTCGCGGCAGAACTCCTGGACGAAGTGGTGGATGAGGAGCGGGATGTCCTCGCGGCGCTCGCGCAGCGGAGGCATGCGAATCGACAGGACCGCCAGCCGGTAGTAGAGATCCCGGCGGACGCTTCCGGCGCGCACCTCCTCCTCGAGGTCCTTGTTGGTGGCGGCGATCACCCGGACGTCGACCTTGATCGGGACCGACCCGCCGACCCGCATGAACTCGCGCTCCTCGAGGACGCGCAGGAGCTTGACCTGGGTCGCGGTCGGCATCTCCGCGACCTCGTCGAGGAACAGCGTTCCCCGGTCGGCGATCTCGAAGCGTCCCTTGCGGAGCGCCGTGGCTCCCGTGAACGACCCCTTCTCGTGCCCGAAGAGCTCGGACTCGAGCAGGCTCTCGGCCAGCGCCGCGCAGTTGACGGCGATGAACGGCCGCGCCGCGCGCGGCGACAGATCGTGGATCGCGCGCGCGACCAGCTCCTTGCCGGTGCCGCTCTCGCCCTCGATCAGGACCGTCGAGTTGACCGGCGCGTACTGGGCCACGCGTTCGAGCACCACCTTCACGGCCTCGGAGCGCCCGACGATGCGCGTCCGGCCGACGAGCTCCTCGCGCGCCACCAGGCGGCGCGCGACGAGCTTGAGCTCGTCGGGATCGAAGGGCTTGGGGAGCACTTCGTCGATCCCGCGCAGGCGCCAGCGCTCCAGGCGCTCGACGTCCATCCGGTCGGCGAGGGCGATCACGGCGGTCCGCCCCGGAGCATCCGCGAGATGGTCGAGGAACTCCCGCACCGCCGGCTCGTCGAGCCCCCCGGTCAGGACGACCAGCGACACCCCGTCTTCCGCGAGCACGCGCTCGCCGATCTCGCGCAGCGAGTCGA
>DATFFS010000163.1:0-18051 GCA_035249945.1 Gemmatimonadota bacterium | reverse complement strand
ATCTTGTCGTCGGTCATCTAGTTGGGATCCAATGGGTTGCGGGCCAAAGGGAGGACCCGGCCGCAGATGGCGCGGCCGGCGACCTCACGGATCTTGTCGAGAACTGTAAACCTACTCGGGGCAGGCAGATAGTGTCAAGTGCGGGGCAAGCCACGGCGCCGGTGACGGTCGCGGTGGAATTCGTAGCGGCCGAGGCTCCGGCCCGCGTCCCCGATCCCCAGCGCGTATCCCAGCGCCTCCCCGAGCGCGCTCGCCGCCAGCCCCAGCAGGATGATCGGATAGACGGTCACCGGCAGCTCGGAGCGCCCTGGCCTGCGCGCGATCTGGCGCAGCACGTGGCGCAGCCGGATGAAGGGAATGACCGGCGAGCCGCCCGCATACAGCGCTCGCCTCGATGGAGGCCACCCGCGCGAGCGCACCGCAGCGAAGACGCGGCCCGCGTGAAGCTGGACCGGAAGCATCGACCGCAGGAGCTCGAAGTTGACGTGATAGACACGCGCGTCGCCGTCGAGGTAGAGCCGATGCCCTCTGGCGCCCAGGTCCCACTGGAGGATGATCTCGGCCTTGAGGAGGTCCTCGAGCTCCGCCCCGTATTCGAGCAGCACGCTCCGCTTGTAGCTGGCATTGTGGGTGGGTAGGTGATCGATCTCACCGGACGGCGTCGGGATCCACCAGGTCCCGAACGCGAGCAGGAAATCGGCCCAGCTGACGGCGCTCTTCGGATTCGGGTTCCCCATCGCGGGGCCCACCGCCGCCCAGTCCGACCGATGGGCGGCGAGGATCGCCTCCGCCCAGTGGCGCTCGGGCCGCGAGTGGTCCTCGAGCAGCGCGATGACCGGGGCGGTGGCCTCCCGCACACCCGCCGCGTTTCCTTCGCCGAGCGAGTCCACGTGACCCACCTCGACGACGCGGAAGCTCGCGAACGGCGCGAGGTGCGCCGCGTCGAGGTCCAGCGACTGCTTCGAAGGAGCCACGATGACGATCTCGAGACGGTCGGCCACGGTCTGGCTCCGCAGATATCCGATCGTCTTGCGGATCGTGTCGTAGCGATCGGGCGTGACGATCACGATCGACAGATCGGCCACGCCGCCCTCCCTTGCTCGCTGGTTCTCACGTCTCACGCCCGCGCAGCCCCCTCCCGTCGAAAGCGTTCGATGGCCTCCCGGTAGAAAGCCTCGTTCGCCGGCAGGAGGACTGGCATCGAGAACGACTCCGCGACGCGGCGCCTCCCCGCCTTCCCCAGGCGCATCCGCAGGTCCGCGTCCGTGAGCAGACGTGCGACCGTGTCGGCGATCCGGCCGGGATCCGAGGGCTCGACGAGAAGGCCGTCCCTGCCGTCTTCGACGAGCTCGGGACCGCTGCCACGCGTGCTGTAGACGGTCGCACACCCCGCGGCCATGGCCTCCATGGGCGCGAACGCGAACGCTTCCGCGAAGGAAGGAAAGACCGCCACGGAGGCGGTGTCAAGGGCGGCGGCGAGCTCCTCCCGATGGACGTGGCCGTGGAACACGACGCCCGGCTCGGGTGCGTCGCCGATGAGACCCTGGAGAAACGCCCGCATCGATCGACCGCGTCCGACGGGGCCGTCCCGGCCGAAGAGGTGGAGCTCGGACCCGGGGACCCGCGCCCTCACGCGCGGCCAGGCGCGCAGCAGCGGCACGACACCCTTCTTCGCGATGAGTCGGCCGCTGAAGACGACCTTTCCCGGGATCCGGTCGGAGTCCACCGCCGGCGGCGGCAGCTCGACCGGGTTGTAGAGGATCGCCATCGGCGCGAGACGCAGATCGAAGACCGCGCGCGTCCGCTCGGCGACGTATCGGCTCGCCGCGCACCATGCGTCCGCACGCCGGAGCGACCGCCGTTCGAGCGCGGCGGTCAGCCGCGGGGGGCGGTCGCCCGCTTCGGCGGCGAAGTACGCCACCGTTCCGTTGAGTCGCGCGACCACCGGGACGGCGAGGCGCGGCCAGCCCGCGATCCACCCCTCCCAGTCGGCAGCCTCTACGAGGTCGACCTCGCCGTTTCGCACCCAGTCGCGGACCATCCGGTAGAGCCGGCGACGCGCGAGAGCCTTCGCCGGCCGGCTCGACCCTCCGCGAAGGCGCCACACGCGCACGCCTTCGTCGACCTCGTGCGCCGGGCCAGCGAAATCTTCGGGATACACTCCCGCGACCCGCACCTCGTGCCCGGCGCGCACGAGCGCGCGCCCGAGGAGCCGCGCGAGGGTCCCCAGCCCGCCATGGGGGCCGGGCGGGTACTCGTTGCAGAGGAAGCAGATCCGCATGCCTCGCCTCAAGCCGGGACGGCGAATTCCCGATCCTTGAGCTCGCGTCTCCTGACGCGCATCCAGCGGCCGTGCAGCAGGAGCAGCCCGCGAAGAACGTGCCCTTCCGCAGTGCGCGGCGCGAGACGCATCAACAGCCACGCGCAGACGAGACGACGGGCCTTGGGTCGCAGCAGGATGCGCGGGTGGAGCCGGATCGACTCCCGGAGCCGCCGGCCGGCCTGGGCCACGGTGCCCGGCCCCGAGGCGCGCGTCATGTAGAGGAACGCGACGTACTGCTTGAGGTTCGCCAGGCACTCCTCGCGCGACACGACGTGAGGCGCGGCCTCCATCGCGTGCTCGAGCAGCCGCAAGCTCGCCGCCTCGATGGCGCGCACGTCGGAGGACATCGATTTGGTGGACAGCCGGTAGAGGATCTGGTAGCGACGGACGACGACGAACGGCCAGCGAGCCGCCACCCGCAGCCAGTACTCCCAATCCTCGACCGCCGGGAACCTGGCGTCGAACGACCCGACGGAGTCGACGCATCGCTTGCGGATCAGGACGTTCGACCCGCTGGCGATGAAGCACTCCCGCAGAAGGTCCGCGTAGACGTCGCCTTCGAAATGCTGCGGCTCTTTCGCGAACAGGTAGCGCCCCGCGTCGTCGATGAACGCGGTCCAGCTGTACGCGAGCCCGGCTTCCGGCCGGCTCCGCAGGGCCGCGAGCTGCGCCTCGAGCTTCTCGGGCGTCCAGAGGTCGTCCGCGTCGAGGAACGATAGGAACTCGCCCCGCGAGTGCTCGATGCCCCGGTTCCTCGCCGCGGCGAGGCCGGCGTTGGCGAACGACATGGGACGCAGGCGCCGGTCGGAGATTCCGTCGAGGACCGCGCGCGTCCCGTCCGTCGATCCGTCGTCGATCACGAGGAGCTCGAAGTCCGGCATGGTCTGGCGGAGAACCGACGCGATCGTGTCCCGGATCGTGGCCTCGGCGTTGCAGGCCGGGACGATCACCGAGATCAGGGGCATGCCAGCCGTTCGCGGGCGGCCAGGACGACCCGCGCCACCTGCGTGCCGAAGTCGAGATCGCTGGTGTCGAGATGGAGCGCGTCCTCGGCGGCCCGAAGGGGAGCCACCGAGCGCTCCCGGTCCCGGCGGTCCCGCTCGGCCAGGCTCTGGGCGTAGCTCGCCAGCACGACCGGATCGGCCGCACGTCCGGGCTCGGCCTCGGCCACCCGCCGCCGGGCGCGCTCCTCGAGCGACGCGACCAGGAACACCTTGAGGAGGGCGTCCGGGAAGACGACCGTGCCGATGTCCCGTCCGTCGATCACCACCGGCCCGTCCCCCACCTGGCCGCGAAGACCGGCGTTGACGATCTCCCGCAGCGCCGGGTCGTCCGCCACGCGCGAGACGATCGCGGTCACGGCGGGTGTCCGGATCTCGATCGAGACGTCCTCGCCATCGAGGCGGATGTGCGACGCCCCACCCACGACCTCCTGCTCGATGCGGGCGCCGTCCAGCGACTGGCGCAAGCGGGCCCGGTCGGCACCGTCCGCGAGATCGAGCCCGTGCCTGAGGGCCAGGAGCGCGGCCACGCGGTAGAACGCGCCGCTGTCGACGTAGCGCCAGCCCAATCGCCGGGCGACCTCGCGCGCGGTCGTGGACTTGCCCGTTCCCGCCGGGCCGTCGATGGCGAGGACGCAGGCGCTCATGCCAGGGGCGAATCGAGCCCGAGCCCGGCTAGCGACGCGCGGGCGGCCGCGCGCAGCTCCGCGATCGGCGGATAGGGACGCGGCAGCGGCCGGAGGGCGTCCCGGACGGCTGCGCCGCATGCGGGACACGGAATCGGCGCGTCCCCGCGGACCGCAGGCACGATCGAACGCCCGCCGCACGACCCGCATGCCAGCAGCGCCTTGCGTCCGGAAGCTCGTCCCCGCTTGGCGATCGGCTGGCCGTCGATCTCCACGATATCCAGCGAGAAGTCGACCGTCCGCGCCGAGGAGATGTGGGTCCCGACTCCGTACCCGTCGCACACGGGATTGAGCTCAAGGATCGCCTCGGGGTCGAGCCCACCGGACACGTAGAATTCGACGCCCCGGTGCCCGCGCAGATCGAGCTCCCAGCGCGTCTCCCGCAGGATCTCCAGCATGTCGCCGCGGCGCGAGCCCGGCGTGTCGAAGCGGATCCCGTCCAGCCGCTCGCCGAGCGCCTCGGCCACTCGCAGCGCCTCGAACTTCTCGTCCTGGAAGGTGTCGATGAGGACGATCGTCGGCGTCTCCCCGCCGAACGCGGCATCGAACGCCACCGCGGCGCGGACAGTGTCGCCCAAGCACAGGACGAGCGCATGGGGCATCGTGCCGGTCGGCTCGATGCCGAGAAGCTCCGCCGCGGCGACCGTCGATACGCCGTCGCAGCCGCCCAGCCAGGCGCTGCGCTCCACCATCGGCGCGATCGCCGGATGCATGCGCCGCGCTCCGAACGACAGCAGCGTCCTCTCGCCGGCGGCGACGCGGCAGCGCGCCGCGGCGGTCGCGATGCCCGACGCCTGGCAGAGGACACCGAGGAGCGGGGTCTCGAGCGCCGCGAACTCCCGGTAACGGCCCGCGATGGCGAGCACCGGCTCCCCCGCCTGGAACGGCGCGCCCTCGGGCAGCGCGCGCACGGAAAGCCCTTCGGGCAGCAGCTCCGCCGCCTCCTCGACGCCGGCGAACATCGCCCACGGCCACCCGGCGGGCAGCGTGCGGGCGCGCACCTCGACCGCGACGTCCGGATCGACTCCCTCGCGCGCGAGCAGCTCCAGCGTCCTGGCGAAGTAAACGTCGGTCGTCCGGCCGGCGGCGATCGCGGCATCGTCGGCGATGTGGAACCGCGCACTCATCGTTCGCCCATGAGGAGGACCGCGTTCAGGTACAGCTTCTTGAGGCCGTACGTGATGCCCCGGAAGGCGGGGTCGTTGGCGAACGCCACGACCGTTCCTTCCCCGAGCTCCCGCGCGATCGCGAAGGGCCGGCCCCGGATTCGCTCCCGCCCGTCCTCGGGCATGTATCCCGCCAGAGGCGGCTCGTCGGCGAACACCCACGCGTTCCCTTCTTCGGCGAGCGCGAGCTCCAGGGGCTCGATCGCGAGCACCGTCGCGCGGCCATCGGCATACCCGTACCCCAGCACCGCCGTCGAGTCCACCGCTGCGGCCAGCAGCGTGCCGGGGATCTTCGAGCGGAGGCGGTCCTTCTCGCGCGACTCCTGGGAAGCCCTGCGGTCGGCTTCGTCGGGCGGCGGAGGATCGGGGGCGAGCTCGAGCCCGCCCATCCCGATCGTCGAATCGGCGAGCCAGGCGGCGGCCGCGCCGATCGCCACCAGCGTGCCGCCCTCCCGCACCCAACCCTCGAGGCGCGCCACGCCCTCCGTGCCGAGCGCTGCTCCGAAGGTCGACGGGCCGTCGGCGTCCGGCAGCACGATCGCGCTGTAGCCGCCGAGGTCGAGCGGCGCGCGTCCCAGCGCGGACAGGGAATCCGGATCCCCGCCGGCGCCGGACCCGAGATCGCCGAGTCGCACCACGTCGATAGGGAGATTCGCCTCGGCGGCGAAGAGCTGCCAGGCGCTGCCCACGGACGAGGGATCGGTCCCCGGACCCGCCGCGATCGCGATCCGGGGCTCGGCAAGGAGGCGCGCCCGCTCCGACCCCAGGTCGATGCCCTCGTCGCTCTCGAACGAGGAAAGCGCCGCCGGACGAGCGCCCGATTCCGCGATCCGGGCAGCCAGCGCCGCGAGATCCTCCGCATCACCACCGGGATGCGACCCGGCGGCGACAAAGAACGACCCGCGCGGAAAGCGCCTGCCCCCCGCCGTGAACGGGCGGTCCGCCACGCGGACTCGGACGCCCTTCGCGGCCAGCCGCCCGGCGGCCACCACGTCGGCGAGGTCCTCGTACGGCCAGGCGAGCGCCACGGCCTCCGGCGACACCGGCTCGGGAGCGTCCGGGCCGTGCGCGGCCCACGCCCACCGCGCCCCGTCCGGGAGCGCGCCCAGCCGCCAGGCGTCGAGATCGTAGAGGAACGGGACCGACCATCCCGTGATGTCGTAGAAGAGGGACGTGTCGGGAAGCGACTGCGATGGTTCCAGCAGCGTCGCGGCGTACCGCCCCAGCGGCTGGTCCGCGACGATCAGGAGCGCGCCCGCAGGCAGCGAGTCGGCGTCGGCGCTTCCCGCGAACGGCTCGAGCGATACCCCGCGCGCGGTCGCCGCCAGCGTATCCACCTGAATCCCCTGGCCGACGAGGAGCTCCGCCAGCGCGGCCTCCGCCCCGTCCGGCCCGTACACCGCCCATGCGGCGGGCGCTCCCGGCGCCACCCGATCAGGCGAGCGCCAGAAGGCATCGAAGTCGGCCAGCCGGCGTTCCCGGTTCTCGACGGCGGTCGCGACCGTCACCAGCGCCGCCGTGAGATGCCGCGACACGCGATCGGTGAGGGTGAGCATCCTGTTGCCGGGGCGCGCCAGGACCACGCCCGCTTCCCCGCCGCCGGCCTGCTCGTACGTCATCCCGGTGGCGCCGAAGAAGCTCGGCCAGGAGTCGCCATACCCCGGGTAGTAGAGGTCGAAGTCCTCGCCGGTGAAGTAGGGCCAGCCGCGCGCGTCGAAGGCCGCCGCGTTCGCTGCGCCGAAGATCCGCCCCCACTCCCCCGTGCTGGCCGGGTAGTAGCCGTGGATCGGCGGCGCGGCGGGAAAGAAGAAGTACGTGGAGCCCGCGTCCATCTCGTGGAAGTCGACGTGCACCTGCGGCATGGTCGCCAGATAGACGCCGCGCCGCGCCCGCGTCTCCGGTTGGATCCCCCAGGCCCAGTCGCGGTTCAGGTCCGCGTACCAGTGATTCGTGCGGCCCGAAGGCCAGGGGGGGCGATGCTCGCGCGCCTCCGGGTCGGGGTCCGGCACCGGACCAACCACCGAGCGGAACCACGCGGCGTATCGCTCGTGGCCGTCCGGGTTGAGCAGCGGATCGACGACCACGACCGCCCGCTCGAGCCATGCCGATACCTCCGCGTCGCGTGACGCGGCCAGGTGGTAGACCAGCTCGAGCGCCGCCTCCGTCGACGAGGCCTCGTCCCCGTGGACCCCGAACGAGAGCCAGACGAAGATCGGCCGGTCGAGTCGTCCCGCCGCGCCGTCCACCACCGCGCGGTTCGCCGCCTTGAGCGAATCGAGTTGCGCGAGGTTGTCGGGCGAGGAGATCCAGGCCAGCCACAAGTCCCGTCCCTCGGCCGATCTACCGTAGCTCTCCAGGCGCACGCGGTCGGAGGCGCTCGCGATCCCCTGCAGAACCTCTGAGACGTCAGCGTGAAGCGAGAATCCCGTGCCGGTTTCGAAGCCCCGCAGGACGGCGACCGTGGGCACGCCCGAATCGTAGGACCCGGGACCCGCCACGAACGGCTCCACCTGCGCCCGCACCACGCCACCGTTCAGCAAGAAGGCTGCGACGAGCAGAACCTGATAGTGGCGCAGGATGATCAAAAGGCCTCAGATGCAAGGCGCGCGACGAGAGGATTCCGAGGCGTACCATAAGGTACGCCGCAGGAAGACACGAGGAGCGCAACGCCGCAGATGAGGCCTTTTCATCATCCTGCCATCATCCTGCCACCCTAGATCCAGCGGCGACGGCGGAAATACAGCAGCAGTCCGCCGGTGACTGCCAGCATCACTCCCCATACGAAGAAGTATCCGTACCGCCAGTGAAGCTCGGGCATGAAGTCGAAGTTCATCCCGTACACGCCGGCGATGAACGTCAGCGGCAGCATGATGGTCGAGAAGATCGTCAGCACCTTCATGACCTCGTTCAGCCGGTGGCTGACCATCGAGATGTGAGCGTCCAGCGTCCCGCTGAGGACGTCGCGATACGAGTCCGCCACCTCGGCCAGCCGGTAGGTCGAGTCGTAGAGGTCGCGGTAGAACACCACCGTCTGGGGAGTGATCTCCTCGAATTCGTTGCGGGCGATCCGGCCGAAGAGCTCGCGGTGCGGAGTCAGAGCCCGCTTGATCTCCATCACCCTGCGCTTGAGGCCCAGGATGGCGTCCAGCGTACTCTCGTCATCGGCCGAGAAGATGCGCTCCTCGACGGCCTCGATCTCCCCCTCGAGCCGTTCCAGGACGGGGAAATAGTGCTCGATGAGCTGATCGAGGATCTCGTACAGCAGGTAGTCGACCCCGCGGAACAGGTCGCCCTTCTCGTCGTGGGCATACTTGGTGAGCACGGCCGCCACGCTGCGCATCGGGCGGCGGTGGTAGGTGATCAGGTAGTTCGGTCCCAGGAACGCGGCCAGCTTGATCGTCTCGAAGCGATCAGTGGGCGGATCGACGGCGACGCCGCGAAAGATGAGGAACAGGTAGGGCCCGAAGTCCTCGATCTTCGGCTGGTGCTCGGGGGTGAGGCAGTCCTCGATGGCCAGCGGATGGAATGCGAACGGGCTCTCCAGGAGTCCGAGCTCTGTTGCGGTCGGCGCCTCGAGGTCGATCCACAGGGTGGCCGCGGACTCGCGAGTCCATCCGGAGGCGGCCATGTCGGGATGGCGCGTCGCCGGAGTGCCCGGATCGAATCGCGTGACCGTGATCAAGGCACGGCGGGGGGTCCGCTCAGGAGGTGCAGTCCACGCACCGGAAGGCGGTCGGCAGCTCCTCCAGGCGCGCGCGCGGGATGGGCTTCCCGCAGTTCTGGCAATACCCGTACTCCTTGCGGTCGATGAGGCCCAACGCGGCCTGGATCTTCCGCAGCTCCTCGGTCTCCCGGTCCTCGAGCCGGATCAGGATGTCGCGGTCCTTCTCCTCCTGCGCCCACTCCTCGAGCTCGCGCGGGGTCGACTCGAGGCCCCGCAGCTCCTCCCGGAGCTCGTCGAGCCGGCGCGTGATCTGCTGGCGCTGGTCGAGGAGCTTCTGCCGGAAGTGGTCGAAGAACGCGGCGTCTCTGCCGGGGGCGCGCTTCGAGGCTCCCTTCGCTGACTTGGGGGTGCGGGCCGGCGTCCGCCTCGCCGCCGCCTTCTTCCCTCCCGCCTTGCGGGCCGGCCTGGGCGTGGAAGTACCGCGTCCGGCCTTCCCGGAGGAGACCTTTCGGCTCGCCGCCTTCTTCTTGCCCGGCGCCTTCCTCTTGCCCGAAGCCTTCTTCTTGCCCGGAGCCTTCTTCCGGGCCGGTTTCTTCCCGGACTTCGCCGCGGCCTTCTTCCGGGAGCTCTTGCTGGCGGTCTTCTTCGACTTCCGGGACGCTCCGGAGCCTTTCTTCTTCTGCGCCATGACCGACTCCCGGGTGGAGACAGGTGGGAAAACGGGGCGGCAATGATAGCGGGGGGTACCGGGTGCCGCAAGGAGCGCGACGACCCGAGTCCGGCGCTTCAGCGAGGCGCTATGGCAGCAAGCCCCTCAGCCGCCGGAGCCAGCGTCGCCAGCCGGGGGTATCCCGGCTCCCCGCCCGTCCGCTTTCCAGCAGATCCCCCGCGTCCCGCCCTACGAGGACGGTCACGTCGAGGTAGAGCGTGGTGTCGACCTCCGAGCGGACCGGCACGCCGCGCAGGGCGGCGGCGACCTCGAGCGCCCGGTCGCGTGCACCCACGCGGTCGATCACCACCGTGCGCGGCTCGTCGAACTCCTCGGCGTTGCCGAAGTCGACCACGTCGAAGCCCGCGTCGCGCAGGTACTCGGTAACCTCGCCGGCAGCCCCCGGGATCCCCGATCCGTTCCGGACCTGCACGCGGATCCGGCCGCGCTCGAGTGCTCGAGCAGAGGAAAGGGAGTCGGCGGGCGCCGCAGGCTGCGTGCCGGCGCTCTCTTCCCCTCCGCCGAGATGACGCATCCAGGTCGATGCGGCGAACGCTCCGAGGACGATGGCGAACAGGACGAGCGCGGTGGTCTCCAGGCAGCCCGATCGCGAGCGCCGCCCCCGCGCGGAGGCCTTCCGCGCCGTCATCCCGGTCTACCGATCCAGGCGTTCCATGTCCGAGTGGTGTCGGGATGGATCGGGCGCCGGTCGTCGATCGCGCGCCGGAGCCGGAGAACGAGCACCTCCAGCGCCACGGCGGCGAGCGACCCGGGGTCTGTAGCGGCCCGCTCGACCAGGAGGCCGGTGCCGAGCCGGGCCGCGAACGCGCGCGTCGGCTCGCAGAAGTCGGCCACGTACAGGGCGCGGCCGATCGCGCCCCAGTCAGGATGCCCGGTCGGATGGTGACGCACCGCGAGCAGGACCTCGGGGTCCTCCTCGCCCGTCGCGGCCGGCGCCCACGCCGCCGCCGCCTGTGCGTGCAGGAGAACGGGAGCATGGCGGAGCGCCCAGGGATCCGGCTCCTCTCCCGCCGACCGTATCGCGGCCATCACCTCGTCGACGGGCGCGCTTCGCCAGGCGTCGTGGAGCCACGCGGCCCGGACCGCCGCCGCGCGCCTGTCCGGCGGCCACCCCCGAGCGATTTCCGCGATGGCGGCAGCAACCGACTCCACATGGGCCAGGCGCGCGGCGCCCAGTCGCGGGGCGACGCGGGCACGGAGCGCGTCCGCCGTCAGTCCGCTCCCTGCCGCACGTACGGCTGCACGATCGAGCCGTGCGGGATCGTCGTGTGCGCGATCAGGTTCCATCCCTTGAGCTCCACGCCCCTGCCCAGGTGCGCGTTCGCGATGCGGGTGAACGGTCCGATCACCGATTCGCGACCCACGCTCGATACGCCCTCGATGATGACCCCCGGATAGATCACCGTGTCGGGGCCGATCTGCACGTCGGAGTCGATCAGCGTGGTGTCGGGCGAGACGAACGTCACGCCCTCGCGCATGAGCCGGCGGCGGATCCGATCGCGGAGCACGGCCTCCGCCTCGGCGAGCTGGGCGCGGTCGTTGACGCCCATGAGCTCCTGCGGATCTGCGAGCAGCACCGAGCGCGCCGGCGTCCCCGCTTCGGCCAGCATCTGCATGACGTCGGTCAGGTAGAGCTCTCCCTGCGCGTTGTCGGCGGAGAGACGCTCGAGCAGCGGACCCACGGTCCGCCACGCGAAGCAGTACACGCCGGTGTTGATCAGGCGGATCCTGCGTGTCGGCTCGTCGGCGTCCTTCTGCTCGACGATGCGCAGAACCCCGCCCTCGGAGTCCAGCACCACGCGCCCGTATCCGCCCGGGTCGGCGAGCTCGGCCACCAGCAGGGTGGCCCGCGCTCCGTCCTGCCGATGGACGCGCACCACCTCGTGGAGCGTCTCCCGGGTCAGGAGCGGCGTGTCGGCACACACGACCAGCACGTCCCCGTCGAACCCTTCGAGCGCCGACGACGCGCACTGGAGCGCGTGCCCGGTTCCACGCTGATCCTCCTGCACGGCGAACTCCACCGACGGCAGGCCGCCCAGCGCGTCCTTGACCTGCTCCCGCTGGTAGCCGACGACGCACACGACCCGATCGGCCCCCACTTCCTGCACCGCCAGGAGCACGTGGCGGATCATCTGCCGGCCGGCCAGCGGGTGCAGGATCTTGATCAGGGCGGACTTCATCCGCGTGCCCTGCCCCGCCGCCAGGATCACGGCGGCCAGGGGCGCAGAGCGCTCAGCGCTCACGGGGCTCCAGCACCACGTTGTCGATGAGCCGCGTGCCGCCCACCCGGGCCGCCACGGCGGCAACGGCGGGTCCCGCGATCCGCCGCAGCGGGCGGAACGAGTCCCGCTCGACGATCGCCACGTAATCGACGGCCACGTCCGGATGCCGGGACAGCTCCTCGCGCATCGCGTCGAGGAGGCGATCGGCAGCGTCGATCCCGTCCCGGACCAGCGAGCTGGCCCGATCCAGCGCGGCGTGAAGCGCGAGCGCCTCGCGCCGGTCGGCCGGGCTCAGGAACGCGTTCCGGCTCGAGAGAGCCAGCCCATCGGACTCGCGCACGGTGGAGCCCACCACGACGTCGATCGGGAAGTCGAGATCGGCCACCATGCGCCGGATCGCGGCTGCCTGCTGCGCGTCCTTCTGCCCGAAGACCGCCACGTCGGGCTGCACGACGTGAAAGAGCTTGGCGACGATCGTCAGCACGCCGTCGAAGTGTCCCGGGCGGTGTGCGCCCTCCAGGTCGTCGGTGATCCCCCGCATCGTGACGGTGGTCAGGAGCGGCTCGGGGTACATCGTCCGCGTGTCCGGGGCGAAGACGACCGACGCGCCGCGGCCCGCGAGGAGCCGCACGTCCCGCTCGAGGTCGCGTGGGTACCGGTCGAAATCCTCGTGCGGGCCGAACTGGGTCGGGTTCACGAACACGGACACCACCACGACGTCGGCGCGCTCCCGCGCCAGATCGACGAGCGAGAGATGGCCCTCGTGCAGGGCGCCCATCGTGGGCACGAGCGCGACCCGCCGGCCCGCGCGGAGCCGCGCGATCGCCCCGCGGCATTCCTCGATCGTCTGCGCTACCAGTACGCTCACGGATAAGACTCCTCGTCGCCGGGGAACGCGCCGTCCCGGACCTCGGATGCGAAGCGCCGGAGCGCTTCGCGGACGGTCCGGTCGAGATCCGCGTAGCGCCGCACGAAGCGCGGCCGGAAGTCGGGGGTCATGCCCAGCAGATCCGGCGTCACCAGCACCTGGCCGTCGGTTCCGGGTCCTGCGCCGATCCCGATCGTCGGGATCTCGAGCTCGGCGCTCACCTCGGCCCCCAGCGCGCGCGGGATTTTCTCGAGGACGAGCGAGAAGCAGCCGGCACGCTCGAGAGCGCGTGCGTCGGACCGCAGTCGGTCCGCCTCCTCGGCCTCGGACGCGCGGAGACCATACCCGCCGAAGGCGTGGACGGACTGGGGAGTGAGCCCCAGATGCCCCATGACGGGGATCCCGCACGCCACCAGGCGCTCGATCGTCTCCGCCAGCGCCGCGCCGCCCTCGACTTTCACGGCCTGGGCGTCGGTCTCCTTCATCACGCGGCCCGCGTTCCTGAGCGTGTCCTCGGGGCTCACCTGGAAGCTGAGGAACGGCATGTCGACGATGAGGAACCGGTCGGGAGCGCCGCGGCGCACGGCGCGCGCGTGGTAGATCATGTCGTCGAGCGTCACGGGGAGAGTGGTCCGGTGGCCGGCGAAGACCTGGCCCGCGGAATCGCCGACGAGGATCGCGTCCACCTCGGCCTCGTCCAGGTACCGGGCCAGCATCCAGTCGTACGCCGTGAGGACGACGATCTTCTTCCCCTCGGCCTTCATGCGGCGGAACGTCCGCGTCGTGACCGGCTTGCTCACGCGGCCACCGGGGCGGGAAGCCACGCCTCGGGCGCGCCGGCCGCCCGGCAGAGATCGAGGAAGAACGGCCGCTCCGCCAGCCGTGGGTGCGGGACCATGAGACCCGGCTCGTCGATCGAGAGCCCGCCATAGAGGAGGATGTCCACGTCGATCGTGCGTGGCCCGCGCCGCGGACCCGACGATCGATCGCGCCCCATCCCGCGTTCGACGTCGAGACACGCGTCGAGGAGGCCGCCAGCGGCGAGACGCGTGTCGACGGCCAGCACCTGGTTGAGGAAGCGGGGCTGGTCGGTGACGTCCACGGGATCGGTCTCGATCACCGGGGACATGGCCGCCAGCCGGATGTCGTCGCCCGCGATCAGCGCCGCGCGCGCGGCCCCCAACCGCTCGACCCTGTCGCCGAGATTGGATCCCAGACTGAGGAAGGCGCGCCGCCTCACGGCCGCTCGATCTCGATCTCGACCTTCGCGACGAGGCCCGGCAGGACCGCCTTGGGCTTCCGGCAGCGGACGCGCACGCTTTCGACTCCCTCCACGTCGAGAAGCCGTCCGGCGACGCGCTCGGCCACCGCCTCGAGCAGATGAGGCGATCCTTCCGACTCGTCCTCCACGGCGTCGGCCACCGCCTGGTAGAGAAGCCGGTAGTCGAGGGAGTCCCCCAGCCGGTCCGATCGTCCTGCCGTCGACAGGTCGGTCCGCACCTCGACGTCGAGCTCCAGCGGCTGCGGCGTCGTCCGCTCGTGCGGGAGGTCGCCTACGAGGGTGAAGAACTGAAGCCCTTCGAGGGTGATCGTATCGGGCATCCGCGCACCCCTTCAGCGGACGAACAGGATGCGGACCAGCTTCTCGCTGCCGCCCGACTCCAGCCGCGCGAGATAGACCCCGCTCGGCACCGTGGCGCCGGCGTCGGAGGCGCCGTCCCAGGTCACGGCCTGCTCGCCGGCGATCACGTCGCCGTCGACGAGCGTGCGAACGCGCCGGCCCATGACGTCGTAGACGACGAGCGTAGCGCGGGCGGGTCCGACCGTGGGCTCCGGCACCGCGAAGCGGATCGTGGTCTGCTCGCCCAACCGGAACGGGTTGGGGAAGTTCTGCTCGAGCGCGAGCTCGGTGGCCGGCGGCGGGGGCGGAGGCGGCTCGGTCCCCAGCACGCGGACAAAGTAGGCCTCGCGAGCCGCCTCGGCGTTCGCCTGGAGCGCGGCCTGGCTCTCGCCCGCCACCAGCGCGACCGCCACCGTGTCCGTGGCCCCCGCCGCGAGGGCCAGCGGACCCACGCCGATGATCTGATACAGATCCTGCGGGTTCGACTCCGCCGTGTTGGTCTGGCCGCTCGCGAGCGCGTTCCACTTCTCCGTGTCCGAGAACTCGCCGATCTGCGGAGCCTGCGCGGCGGCGGGAGCGCGGCTGCCCGGCGCCATGGGATTCCCGGTCGGGCTCTCGATCACGTCCTCGCGGCGGAGCACCGCGTAGGTGACCTGGCCGAGCGCGACGTCGTCGAGCCAGACGACGCCCAGCGAGGGCAGGCCGGCCTGCGTCCCCTCGACGAACCCAAGGCGTCGCGCGGGATCCCAGCCGGCGGTCTCCTCGGGGTCGCCTCCCGACCCCGGAAGGTCGAAGTCGGCGAAGAGCCCGAGGCGTAGCCCGGTCACCGACTGGGCGGAGGTGTTGCGGATCACGTACTGCAGGAGCACGAAGGCGTCGTCGCCCGTTTCGTCGAACGCGAACGACCGCTGGACGACCTCCAGCTCGAGAGGCGAGAGCGCGCGGCGATCGTCGTAGGACGCCGTGATCACCTGGCCGCCCGCCGCTTCCCCCACCTCGATCGGCGCGCCGAAGAGCGGGATCCAGTCGGTCGAGTTCTGTGTGTCCTCGCCGTAGGGGATGGCGTCCGAGAGTCGCGTCGGACCTGTGCCCGCCAGCAAGCCGCCGTGAAAGAGCCAGTTGGGACTCGTCGGCGGAAAGCGGAATCCTTCTCCGCGCAGCGCGAACTCGAACTCGTGCAGTCCCGTGTAGTAGCCGAGGCCGCCGAAGTTCGTCACGCTGAGTCTCGTGCGGCCGACGTCGTGCGTGGCGAAGGAGCCCTCCACCGGGTCGCCGGCCTTGATGATCATCCGGAACGGCCCTACGGAGGCCCCCTGGACGGTCAGTGTCAACGAGATGTCGCTTCCCGGCGCGACCGACGATCCAATCTCGACGCCGAACGACTCGCCCGCTGCGGGGCCGAAGAACTCACCGGTCGCCGCCCCGGCGAGCGGAACCGTCGCGCGCGTGACGGTCACCCCCGGGGTCGAGGTCGAGAGCGCTCCGGTCGTGGCCGGCAGCGCGGGGCCGTGGTTCGACAGGAGTGGCACGAGATCCGCCGACTGACCGGGTCGCAGGATCAGAGAATTCTCGATCGCCGCGGGGACCAGCTTCCCCGCCGGCACCGCGCTCCCGGGCCGGTAGCCGACGAGCCGCGCCAGAGGCTGGCTCGGCCGCTCCACGCGCGCGAGCGCCGCTTCCGCATCGACCAGTCCGTGACCGAACGTGTTGTCGTCGCCTCCGGGCCCAAGATCCATCGCGGTCTCGATGAGGATCGTCTTCGCCTCCTCGGGAGTGATCGTGGGATTCTTCGACCGCATCAAGGCCACGATGCCGGAAACCATGGGTGTCGCGAACGATGTTCCGCTGAAGGTTCCCAGAGTGGCGTTGAAACGGGAACGGCTCGTGATCAGTAACCCCGGCGCGACGACCTCGGGCTTGGTGGAGAACTCGCCGCCACACGCCGACGGCCCCAAGCCGGTGTTGGCTGCGGGATTGTTCTCGTCATCGATCGCCCCGACCGCGAACGCACTGACAGGCGAGGAAGCCCGGCTGCCCGGTGGTGTGATCCCGGCATCCCCCGCGTTGCCGGCGGAATTGATGACCACGATTCCCGACGCCTCCATGGCGTCTATGGCCTGATCGAAGATTGAGTCGCACACCAGACGGCCCTGGTTGTCACGGTTGGTGTCGATCCCCCAGGAGTTGTTGACGACGTCCGGTACGTCGGTCGTCGTGGAAGGATCCCCGTCCGGATCCACCAGCCACTCGAAGATCTTTATCGCCGTTGAGACGTGTCCTTCCTCGATCCGGTCGGCACCCGATACGAAGAGGTCCCCCGCGATCCAGGTGGCATCGAACGCGACCCCGAACGACTCGAACCCCCCGGCCATGATTCCCATGACAGGTGTTCCATGTCCCACAGGGAACAGGTCGTCCACGGGAAAGACCGTGAGTTCGATCGGTGCGTACCAGGACGCGTCGCTGCCCGCGAAGAGGCCGCGCCAGCTGTCTTCCATCGTGTCGTCGTCGCCGTTCACGCCCGAATCGACGTTCGCCACGATCGCCCCCTTGCCGGTGACGTCCTCCGCCCAGACCGCGGGAACACCGATTCGCTCGAGCTCGGGCGTCGGGGCCACGGCGCCGGCGATGGCCCCCGATGCGCTCGACCCGAGGATCGCGTCGGCCGGGGCGGTGGACGGAGCCTCACCGAGCGTCAACCTTCGATCCGGCACCACGCGCGCGATCGCGGGGTTCGCCTCCAGCCGCGGGATCCACTCCGGATCGACTAACGCCACGACCGCGTTCACGGACCAGAGCCGGTCGATTTCGGTGAGCGCACCCGCCCGCCGCGCCTCCTCGAGGACGTCGCGCGCCTCGGACAGCGACACGGAGTGGATCGCCTTGAGCCCGCGGATCACGCGCTCGTGGCGCGCGTCGAGTGGCAGCGGGAGCGTGACGGATTCGCGGATCAGCTGCTCGCGCGAGGCGGCGTCGGCCAGCTGGATGATCACGCGGGTAGGCGCGCGCGCACCCGCGAGAGGCGTCCCGTACGGCTGGAGGGATTGGGGCGGCGGTCCGACGACGATGAGCGCCGCCGGCGCGACCGCGAGCGCGACCCCGCGCACCCGATCGAAGAGCGGGCGCCATGTCCTCCGGCCGATCGCGCGTATCACAACAGCTCCAGCTGCAGGTCCGAGTAACCCGCCGACTTGATCCGCTTCAAGCTCGCCAGTCCGGCCTCGAAGGGCATCTCGATCACCTTGACCGCGTCCGGGGCGTTCCGGAACACGTCCTCGAAGACCCGCTGCCAGTCGAGCGCTCCGTCGCCGATCGGGAGGTGGTCGTCCGAGAAGCCGTCGGTGTCGTGGAGGTGGACCTCGGCGACCGCCGGCCCGAGCTGGCTCCACCACGCGTCGATCGAGACCGCGCCGTAGATGTGGGCATGGGCCACGTCGAGGGTGAAGCCGGCGTGCCGGGACTCGAGCTGCGCCAGCAGGTCGAGCTGTACCTGGGGCGTCGGCTCGAACATGTTCTCGAGGAGCAGCGTCATCCCCGCGTCGCCCACCAGCTCCTCGATCCGCTCCCAGATCTCGAGCGACAGCGCCAGCCAGCCGGGAAACGTCGATTCGGGAAGCAGCGGATGATGACCGGTGTGGAAGTTGATCATGCGCGCCCGCAACGCGCCGGCAACAGCCACCGCGCGCTCCCAGCACCGCCGCGTGTGCTTGCGGATCACGGGATCGAGGCTGCCCGGGTTGAGATCGAAGATGGGCGCGTGGACGGTGACC
>DATFFS010000162.1:0-20316 GCA_035249945.1 Gemmatimonadota bacterium | reverse complement strand
AGCGCCATCTCGGGCAGCGGGATGGGCTCGCTCGGCCGCTGCTCGGGGCCGCCCTTGCGGACCTCTTCGCTGCGGTACACTCCGCGATGGCCGCCGCTCGCCACGACCCGGCTGAGCGTGTCGCCGCGGAAGCTCAGCTCGAGCCTCTCCCCCAGCAAATAGTTGACGCTCCAGGTCTCGATCGGGCCAGGCGGAGATTCCAGCGCGTAGTTGAGGCTGCGGGCCCGGCCCTGGGCGACCAGCCAGTCGATCTCCCCTTCCGCGAACTCGATGATCAGGCTGTCGCCCTCCAGGAAGGAGTGCTCGCTCACGTGGTTGAAGGCCGCCGGGACGGCCGGGGGCAGCGAGTCGGTCTTGTCGACGGCGCGCGCCTCGTCGCGAGCCACCAGCGCGTCCAGCCGGTTGTCTTCGAGCAGGACGTCGATCCGGTCGGCGGTCAGGTAGGTCTCAAGGGTCTCGACCCGCGGCTCCTTTCTGAGCGCCACCCTGCTCACCCGCTCGTCGTAATGGAGGCTGTCGCCCACGGCGGTCATGTCCGTGCGCTCGATGAGCACATGGCCGAGTCCGTCCATCTCGGTTCCCGTGGAGTCGCTGTGGAACACCATGAGATCCGCCCAGACGTGGAACGGATCCTCCTGCGCCGTCGTGTCCTGGGGAAGGACGATGCCGTGCGGCCGGGGGTGCGCGGTGATCACGTCCCGGACCCGGTCGTACAGCACCGTGTCGGCCGCGACCTGCGACCCGCTCCGCCGATCGATCACCTGCACGCTGCCGGTTGCGACCGCCTGGTCGGTGACCTCGTAGTACAGCAGCCGATCGGCATAGATCTCCGTCGTCGCGTCCCAGAAGTGGACGTTGCCCTGGAAGTCCGCGACCTGGCTCGCGCGGAAGATCGACGCCCGGTCGCTGCGCATCTGGATCGTTCCCCGATGCGCCCGCACGGCGCCCTCGAGGAAGTAGGTCAGCGAGTCCCCCTCGACGACCCTGCGCAGGACGTTCGCGTGATCGATGACGACCGGCTCGTCGTTCGCCTGGGCCCGCAGCGTGCCGGCCGCCGCGCCGGACAGCCCGCCTGCGATCGCGGCGATCCGCAGGATCCTAGGGAGTCGCCGCACCGGACGTGTCCGCCTCCTGGGGCTGCGGCTCCGGCCCCGGCTCCTGAGGCTCCGGCCCCGGCTCCTGCGGCTCCGGCTCCGCCTCCTGGCGCCGCGGCTCCCGCCCGAGCTCCGGCTCCGAGCGGATCACCGCCGAGCCGCCGCGGATCCGGATGTTGGTCAGAGCCGGGTCGCTCTCGACTCCGCTCCCGCGGATCACGTTCCCCGCCTGGAAGATCTCCGTCGGCTGGTCGCTGGTGACGACGTTCCGCCGCGGGTCGTAGTGCAGCTCCTGGGTGGTGATGCGCGAGCTCGACCCCCGCACCACGACGTTCCCGCGCGCGATCATGTCGTCGCTGTGCTGGCTCATCTCGCCCTCCTCGGCCGTGAGCATGGACTGGAAGGCTCCGGCTTCGTCGAAGAACGAGACCTGGATCGTATCCCCGTAGACCTTTCCCTCGTCGTTGTAGAAGTAGAGCTGCTCGGCGACCAGCACAGCCTTCTTCACGCCCTGCACGGTGATCACGTGCTCGCCGTTTTCGACGACCTGGTCGGGCGCCCCCAAGCCGGGCCTGCCGCCGGGCAGCTCGACCGTCCCCGTCCGCGTCGGCTCGTCGCCCCCGCACGCCAGCAGGCACGAGGCGAGCGCGGCGATGCCGGCCATGCCGCGCATCTCAGACGACTCCCGCCCGCATGCAGTCGTGGAGGTGTACGATCCCCTCGAGGTGCCTTTCGTCGTCCACCACGGGCATGGCCACGATCCCGTGATTCTCCATCTGGTTCACGGCGGTGGCTGCCAGCGCGTCGGCGAGGATCGTCTTCGGGCTGCGTGACATGACTCTCTCCACGGGGATCGAGAACACGGTGTCGGTCTCCTCCATGAGTCGCATGAGGTCTCCGTTCGTCACGACTCCCACCACTCTCCCGGCTTCGTCCACGACCGGCACCGTGCCCCGCTTGTGCGCCATCTCGACGATCGCCTCCCGCATCGTCGCGTCCCGAGGCACGCTCGGCACGTCGTCTCCTGTCAGCATCACGTCCGCGACTGTGAGAAGGAGCCGCTTGCCCAGGCTGCCGCCCGGATGGAACAGGGCGAAGTCCTCGGGTTGGAAGTCGCGCCGCGTCAGGAGCGCCATGGCCAGCGCGTCACCCATCGCGAGCATCGCGGTCGAGGACGCGGTGGGTGTCAGATCGAGGGGGCAGGCCTCTTCGGCGATCGAGCAGTCGAGCACCACGTCCGCGCGACGCGCGAGCGTCGACCGCGGCGCGCCGACGAGCGCGATCACGGGAAGGTCGAACCGCTTGAATACGCTCATGAGCTGGAGCAGTTCGGGCGTCTCGCCGCTCTTCGACAGCGCGATCACCACGTCCCCCTTGAGCGCCAGGCCGGCGTCGCCGTGCACGCCCTCCGCGGGGTGCAGGTAGACGGCCGGCGTCCCGGTAGAGGTCAGCGTGGCGGCGATCTTCCTGCCCACCAGCCCGCTCTTCCCCATTCCGGTGACGATCGTCCGTCCGCGGCAGAGATACAGCCGGTCCACGGCATCGACGAAGGCGGGCCCGATGCGCGACTCCAGCGCCCGGATCGCGTCGGCCTCGACGGCCAGCGTCTCCCGCGCGCGCGCCAACCAGTCGGCGGGGGCGACGCTCATTCCGCCTTCCGCGAGGCGCCGGTCACGCGCTCGCGGTACGCGGTCAGCGCCTCGTCGAGACGCCCCGCGCCCTCGAGCAGCCACTCGATCGCCTCGCGCACCGCCCCCTCACCGCCGCGCGCGGCCGTGACGTGGGACGCCTGGGCCCGCACGTGCGGGTCGGCGCCGGCCGGCGCCACCGAGAGACCGACGGCCTCGAAGACCGGCAGGTCGATGTGATCGTCTCCCATATAGAGGACCTCTTCGAGCGCCAGCCCCTTGGAGCCCGCCCATGCGGTGACCCGGGCCGTCTTGTCGCGAACCCCCTGATACACTTCGCGGATGCCGAGTTCCTCGGCCCGGATCGCGGTCGCTTCCGATTCGCGCCCGCTGACGAGTGCCAGCTCGTAGCCGAGCATCCGGCACCACAGGATCGCCGTGCCGTCGGGAATCGAGAACCGCTTGCTCTCCTGGCCGGACGACGAGATCGCCACCGTCCCGTCGGTGAGGACCCCGTCGACGTCGAACGCGATGCCGCGGATCCGGGCGCGCGCGCTCACTGCCGAACTGCCGTGCCGCCGCGCACGGCGTGCAACTCGCGGAGCTCGCGCATCAGCGCCTCGAAATCCGACAGCGGCCACTGGCTCGCCGCATCGCAGAGCGCGGTGTCGGGCGACGGATGGGTCTCCAGAAAGACCCCGTCGACCCCCGCAGCCGTGGCCGCCCGCGCGAGCAGCGCGACGAACTCACGCTCGCCTCCCGACACGCCGCCGGCGGCGGATGGAAGCTGGACCGAATGCGTGGCGTCGAACACGACCGGAAAGCCGAGCCCCCGCAGCCGACCCAGCGAGCGCATGTCCACCACCAGGTTGTGGTAGCCGAACGTGGTGCCGCGCTCGGTGACGATCACGCGGTCGTTGCCGGCGGCCGTGACCTTCTCGACCGCTTGCGCCATGTCTTCCGGTGCCAGGAACTGGCCCTTCTTGAGATTGACGACGCGGCCCGTCTCCGCGGCGGCGCGGATCAGGAACGTCTGGCGAGACAGGAAGGCGGGGATCTGGAGCACGTCGGCCACCTCCGCGGCCGGCGCCACCTCCTCGATCGAATGCACGTCGGTGAGGATCGGCAGGCCGGTCTCGCGCCGCACCTCCGCCAGGATCTCGAGGCCCGCTTCGAGGCCCGGGCCCACGTACGAGCTCCCCGCGGTGCGGTTCGCCTTCAGATAGGAGGACTTGAAGATCAGCGGCAGGCCGAGCCGGCCGGCGGCCTCGCGGAGCCCGCGCGCCGTGTCCAGCGCCAGCTCGCGGCTCTCCAGCACGTCGGGGCCGGCGATCGCGAAGAGCGAGCCGTCGCCCAGCACGTGCGAACCGCAGGGGACGGGGTGCCGCGCCTTCTGCGCAGCCCGGGTCAAGTCGCGACTTCTTCTTCTTCCCGGGCGGCCGATTCCTGGCGCGACGATTCCCCGGCCCCGCGCTCCCGGTGCTCGACGACGGCGCGCACGAAGTCGCGGAACAGCGGATGGGGGCGGATGGGTCGCGACTTCACGTCGGGATGGAACTGGCACCCGATGAACCAGGGATGGTCGGGTAGCTCGATCATCTCGACCAGTCGCTCGTCCGGCGAGGTCCCACTGAACACCAAGCCGTGCTCGGCCAGGACGTCGCGATACGCGTTGTTCACCTCGTAGCGATGACGATGGCGCTCGGAAACTTCCTCGGCGTCGTAGATACGTCGCGCGAGCGTGCCCTCCTGCAGCACGCAAGGATATGCGCCGAGCCGCATCGTGCCGCCCTTCGCGAGGACCCCTACCTGATCGGGCATCAGCGCGATGACCGGGTTCGCGCCATCCGGATCGAACTCCGTCGAGGTCGCGTCACCGATCCCCGCGGCGTGGCGCGCGAACTCGATCGTCGCCATCTGCATCCCGAGGCAGATCCCGAAGAACGGCATTCCGGTCTCACGCGCGTACCGGATCGCCTCGATCATCCCTTCGGTGGCGCGCTCGCCGAATCCCGGGGGCACGAGCAGCCCGTCGCAGCCGCCGATCTTCGCCGCCACGTTCTCCCGGGTGACGGTCTCGGAGTTGATCCACGAGATCCGGACCTCGACGTCGTTCTCCACGCCGCCGTGGACGAGGGCCTCCTCGATCGACTTGTAGGAGTCGCGCAGGTCCACGTACTTGCCACAGATCGCGATGTTCACGTGCGACGCGGCGTGGTAGATGCGCCCCACCATGCGACGCCAGACGGCCAGGTCGGGCTCGTCGGTTTCGAGCCCGAGATGCTCGACCACGAAGCGGTCGAGCCCCTGCTCGTGGAGCGCCAGCGGCACCTGATAGATCGACGCCACGTCGCGCGCGGGGATGACCGCCTCGACCGGCACGTTGCAGAACAGCGCCATCTTCCGGCGCATTTCCTCGGTCAACGGGTACTCGCAACGCGCGAGCAGGATGTCGGGCTGGATGCCGATCGCCCGCAGCTCGCGCACCGAATGCTGGGTCGGCTTGGTCTTCAGCTCCTCGGCCGCCTTGATGAAGGGGACCAGCGTCACATGGATGAAGCACGTGTTCCTCGCCCCGTGCTCGAGCCGGAACTGCCGGATCGCCTCCAGAAACGGCAGGCTCTCGATGTCGCCCACCGTGCCGCCGATTTCGGTGATCACGACGTCGAGGTCGGGCTCCTTCTGGGGCAGCCGCGTGATCGCGCTCTTTATCTCGTCGGTGATGTGCGGGATCACCTGGACGGTGGCGCCGAGGTAGTCCCCGCGCCGCTCCTTGGCGATCACCGACTGATAGATCCGCCCGGTCGTGACGTTGTTGTCCTGGGACAGGGAGCGATCGATGAACCGCTCGTAGTGGCCCAGATCCAGATCGGTCTCGGCGCCGTCGTCGGTGATGAACACCTCGCCGTGCTGGAAGGGACTCATCGTCCCGGGATCGACGTTGATGTAGGGGTCGAACTTCTGGATCGTGACCGACAGGCCGCGCTCCTTGAGGAGCATGCCGAGCGAGGCCGCGGAGATCCCCTTGCCGAGCGAGGACACCACCCCTCCGGTCACGAAGACGTAGCGGGTGGCCGAAGGACGGGGCATGACGGACGCAAATCTAGCCCCCGGCGGGGTCCGCGTCTACCGCGCGGCAGCGCTCTCGATCGCGGCCTCGACGCGGGCCACGTCCGCGGGCGTGTCTACGCCGATCGAGCGCGAGTCGAACGAGACGACCGCGATCGCGAGGCCGAGCTCCAGCGCCCGCAGCTGCTCCAGACGCTCCGCCTTCTCGCTCGGCGTCGGGGCCGCGGCGACGAAGCGCGCGATCGCATCGCGTCGATACGCGTAGAGCCCGATGTGAACGAGCGGCGTGCCGGAGCCGGCGATGCACGCGCGGGAGAAGCGCGTGGCGCGCCCGTCGGCGCCGACCTCCACCTTCACGAGATCCGGATCGTCGGCGTTCTCGCCGGACCGCAGCGGCCGCGCGAGCGTGGCGATGTCCACGCGGGGATCGCGCTCGAGCGCCGCGACCGCGGCGTCGATGGCGGCGGACTCCAGCAGCGGCTCGTCTCCCTGCACGTTGACGACGATCCGCGCGGCGTCGCACGCGCGGTCGCTGGCCAGCAACTGCGCGATGCGGTCGGTGCCCGACGCGGCTTCCCGCTCGATCACCACCGCGCGCGCGCCGGCGCTCTCGGCCGCCAGGGCGATTCCCGCGTGATCGGTCACGACGACGACGGCGTCCAGCATCCGCGCACCGAGCGCCGCCTGAACCACGCGGCCCACGAGCGGCACGCCGGCGATCTCGGCGAGTGCCTTGCCGGGAAAGCGCGTCGAGCCCCAGCGCGCCGGGATCGCCCCCAGGATCATTTCTCGGAAGTTCTCACGCGCCCCGCGGCTAGAACCAGGGTTTCAGGCGCGTATAGATCTGCCACTCCTCCGCCTCCATCCCGTAGACCGCGAACAGCCCGGCATACCGGGCCCGGCCGTGGATCGCGAGGCCCCCACCGAGACCGGCGTTCCACTCCACGTCCTGGCCCTCGAACCAGGCATCTCCCACCGACGCGACTCCTACCAGGAACAGCCGCGTGAACTCGCCCGCCAAGGCCTGGTGCACGGTCGCGGTGGCGAACGCCATGCGGTCCCCCGTCAGGAGCTCGTTCAGGGCGTCGTAGCCCGGCACTGAGCTCCCGCCGCCCAGCCGGTAGAGGAACTGGGGCGCCAGCGTGTCCCCTCCCCCCACTCTGCCGCCGGCCATCGCGCGCAGCGCGACGAACGATCCCCTCGCGGTGGGGATCGGCCGGTAGACCCGCGCCTGCCCCTGGGCCCAGTCGAACCCGAAATCGGAGCCGAACCCCCAGTGCTCGATGCGGCCCTCGGCCCACGCACCGCGCGTCGGGAACGACGGGTCGTCGCGCCGATCCCAGGTGACCCGGGCGGCGACCGCCCGCCCCCTTCCCTCGTCGACCGGCGGGTTCTCCCGCCAGTCCCGGTCGTCGCCGAAGAGCGCGAACGGCTCGCGGCTCCGGAGCGATTCGAAGTCGTCGTCCCGCCAGGATCCGCGGACGGTGATCGCCGCGTGCGGGAACGCCTTCTCGAGCCAGAGCTCGTAGCCTGTCCGCTCGTGATACGTCCGGTCGTCGTCAGCAAAGACGAGCGACGCCAGGCTGTTCCCGAGACCGCCCCGGTGCCACGCCTCGGGACTCGCCGTCACCCGGTACGCGTCGGCTCCCAACGTGATACCGCCGGCTCGCGGCAGCTCGCGGACCGCGGCCACCCGCCAGCCGATGTCGTCCCGCTCGGTGCGGAACACCGGCCCGCCGGAGAGCTCCGTGCGCGGCCAGTCCTTTCGCTGGACGAGCCCGGCCTCGAGGCCGAACGACAGCCCGTCCACCCCGTTGTAGCCGTGGATCACGACCCCGGCCAGCCCGCGGGGCTCGATCGGGAAGCGCGGACCGGAAGGCGGCTCGTACTCGACGATGATCCGATCCGGGCTCGCCGTCACGGCCACCGACTCTTCACGCAGCCAGATCGTGGTCCCGGCTACCTCGGCCATCGTGGTCCCATAGTAGCGGCCGCCCACGACAGTCAGGTTTCCTCCGATCCGCGCCGTCGGCCGCAGGTACACTTCGGTCCCGACCGCGGTCACGTCGCCTGCCACGCTCCCCTCGAGTACGAGCGTCCCCCCGAAGTGGACCAGCGGGCCACCCAGCGTGTCCGCTTCCCGAATCATCCCATCGCCGGTCACGATGAGAACCCCCGGCGCCGCGACTCCGATTTCGATCACGCGCTCGAGCGCGAATGGCATCTCGGGATCGAGCTCGACCCGCGACGACTGCGCGCCGGCGGGGACGGCCAGGGACACCAGGACGAGCGTCGCGGCAGCGGAGAAAACGAGCGTTCGATGCGACATCCGGAGCGTCCTCATGCCCGCGGGTGGAATCTGCGGTGCTCGGCACGCAGGTACGGTGCATCCACGTGCGTATAGATCTGCGTGGTGGCGATGTCCGCGTGGCCCAGCATCTCCTGCACGGCGCGGAGATCGGCGCCCCGGTCCAGCAGGTGAGTCGCAAAGGTATGGCGGAAGGTATGCGGGGTCACCTTCCGGCGGATCCCCGCCGCGCGCACGAGACGCCTGACGATCTGCCACGCGCCGACCCGCGTCAGCGGCCGTCCCCGCGCGTTCAGGAACAAGCTGCCCTCGGATCGCGAGCCGCGCAGAGCGGAGCGCTCGCCCTCGACATATGCGATTCCCGACTCGACGGCGCGCGATCCGATCGGGACGATCCGGGCGCGCTCGCCTTTGGGCCCGACCGACACTACCCCGCGCCCGCCGTCGCGCCGGCGCACCCTCCGCTCCATCGGCACCAGCCGGACGACACGATCGCGCCAGGCGCACTCCTCCAGCTGGATGGCGATCAGCTCCGAGATCCGGACGCCGCTGGAGTAGAGGAACTCCACCATTGCGCGGTCGCGCTGCGGGAAACGACCGCCGCGGTCCACCGCGTCGATGATTCGCTCGACCTCCTCGAGCGAGAGCACGGAGGGCAGGCGCCGGGCGAGGCGCGGTCCGTCGAGCGTCTCGGTCGGATCGATCTCGAGGTCGTCCTCCGCGACCCGCCACCGGAACCAGCCTCGCAGGGAGGCCAGCTTGCGGGCCACGGTGGATGGCGCCAGTCCCCGGCCCGCGAGCTCGGCCAGCCAGGCGCGCACCGACGCCCGCGCGTCGGGATCGAGCTCCCGCGCGGCGGCGAACTCACGATAGCCACGGATGTCGGCGCTGTACGCGATAATCGAGTTGCGCGATAGGCCGCGCTCGAGCAGCAGGTGCTCGCCGTAGCGGCCGACCGGATCGGTCAGCGCGCTCCCCATTCCCGGCCGTCCTGCAGGAACGGGTTCGTCCGGCGCTCGCGCTCGATCGTCGTGGGTCCCATGTGCCCCGAGAGGACGCGGGTGTCGTCGGGCAGCACGAGCAGCTTCTCGCGAATCCCGCGGAGCAGAGTCTCCAGCGAGCCGCCGGGAAAGTCCGTCCGCCCGATCGATCCCTGGAACAGCGCATCGCCGGTGAAGACCACGCCTTCCGAGGGCAGGTGGTAGCAGACGCTTCCCGGCGCGTGACCCGGCGTGTGATAGACCATCACCTCCCGGCCCAGGAGCTCGAGCCGCTCACCGTCCCGGACCGGCGTGTAGGCCACGGGCGCGGTGACCGGCATGCCCGCGAGCGCCGACAGGTTCTCGTCAGCGGAGTGGAGCATCGGCTCGGCATCCGGATGCAGGTAGACGACGGCCCCGGTCGCGGCCACGACCTCGGGCAGGGCGGCGATGTGATCTGCGTGGGCGTGAGTCTGGAGAATCGCGCGGAGCTCGAGCCCGCCGGCCTGCAACTCGCCGAGCAGCTTCTCGGGCTCGGCGCCGGCATCGATCAGGAGCGCCTGGCGGCGCTGCTCGTCGAACGCGATCCAGGCGTTCGCCTGATACGGCCCGACCGGGTAGCGTCGTATCGTCAGCATGCGGGTGGCGCGAGGCTGGACGGGAAGCGCATGGAGAAAAGGAATATAGTCGGAACCCCCCCGCGCGCGGGGGCGGCGCCGGGGTGGCGATCCCCTGGCCCCGGAGTACCATTGGAAGGACGCCTGAATACCATCGCTCGCCGCGGGACCAGGCCGACGGATCCCGCCGGGCACATCGAAAGGACCCGAAGATGATCGCTTTCCTCATCCCCGTGCTGGCGGCCTGCATCGTCTCGTGCGGCTCGGAAGCCACCCCGCCAGCCGCCGAATCGCTCCAACCTGCCGCCGAGTCCCGCCAGGTCGCCGCGCCGGATTCGCTCGAGATCCAGGAGTGGACCGTTCCCTGGCCGAACACCCGCCCGCGCGACCCGATCGTCGACGCCGGAGGGCGCGTCTGGTTCGTCGGTCAGCGCGGCAACTACGTCGGCTCCCTCGATCCCGGCAGCGGGGCGTTCGACCGCACCGAGCTGCCGCCGAACGCCCTTCCCCACAACGTGATCGTCGGGCCGGACGGCGCCCTGTGGTACGCCGGGAACGGTGACAGCCACGTCGGCAGGATCGATCCCGCGACGGGGGAGACGCGGCGGTTCGACGTTCCCGTGCGCGACCCTCACACCCTGCAGTTCGCGCCGGACGGAATGCTCTGGTTCACCGCCCAGGGGGCGAACCGGATCGGTCGCCTGGACCCCGCGAGCGGCGACGTGCAGATCGTCGAGCCGTCGGTGGCCGACGCCAGACCGTACGGGATCGTGATGGACGACGGCGGCCGGCCGTGGGTCGCGCTCTTCGGCACCAACCGGATCGCCACCATCGATCCGTCGACGATGGAGATCACCGAGCACACCTTGCCCGCCGCAGAGTCGCGTGTCCGGCGTCTCGAGGTGGCGTCGGATGGGAGCGTCTGGTACGCCGACTACGCACGCGGGGTGATCGGCCGCCTGGATCCGGCGACCGGCGAGGCGGTGGAGTGGACGACACCGGGAGGGTCCGGCTCGCGCCCCTACGCCATGACGATGGACGATCGCGACCGGGTCTGGTTCGTCGAGACGGGGGCCGAGCCCAACATGCTGGTCGGATTCGATCCGGCCACGGAGGAGTTCGTCGACGCGACGCCGGTGCCGAGCGGCGGCGGAACGGTGCGTCACATGGTGTTCCATCCCCCGACCGGATCGCTGTGGTTCGGAACGGACGCGAACACGATCGGGCGCGCGCGCATCGGATCGTGAAGGGCCGGGGCGGGGGCATGGTCGCCGTCGCACTGGCGGCCGCCGCCCCGCTCGCGATCGCGCTGGCGGGCACCCCGCATGGAGCCGTACGATCCGCTTACCCCGATGCTCCGCCGCCGGGAACGACGGGCGGCTTCGGCGAGCCGACCTGTGTTTCGTGCCACTTCGCGGCGACCCCCGATACCCTGGGGTCGCTCGCGCTGCGCGGACTGCCGGCGGCGTTCGAGACCGGCCGGAGCTACGAGCTGACCGTCGAGCTCGCGCGGGAGGACATGGGGGCTGCGGGGTTCGAGCTCTCCGCCCGCTTCGCCTCGGGACCGGCGCGCGGCCGGCAGGCAGGCGCGTTCCGGGTTCTCGGCAGCGACACGGCGGTCACCGCGCAGGCGTCGATCGACTACGTCCACCAGACGCTCGCCGGAGCCGTGCCGTCGACCACTGGCCTCGCGCGCTGGCGGATCGAATGGACCGCGCCCGAGCACCCTGATCCCGTTCGGTTCCACGTCGCTGCCAATGCCGCCAATGGCGACGAATCTCCGCTCGGCGACAGGGTGTACGCTATCGAGGAGACCGTCGGCCCCGCATCTGCGAGCCCCGACTGAGGGGTTCACCCCCTTGCTCCGGCCACAGCTTCACGCCGCCGCGCGATGACGCGGCGCGCCGTGGCCGCGACGACCGGGTCGGCGTCCCCGGCTGCGGCTTCGAGCGCCTCCATCGAGCCGAGACCGGTGTTCCCGGCCACGATCGCCGCGTTCCGGACCAGACCGCGCCTGCGCGTGCGCTCGATCGCGGTGTCGCCGAATCGAGCGTCGAACTCCTCCCCGCTCATCGCGACGACGTCGTCGAGTGACGGCGGCCACGCGGCGCTGGCGCGGAAGCGCGTCTCGCGGGTCTCCGGCGCGTCCCGATTCCACGGGCAGACGTCCTGGCAGATGTCGCAGCCGAACAGCCACTCCCCCACCTCCACCTCCTCCACGGACGCGAGCGCCTCACGCTGTTCGATCGTCCGGTACGAGAGGCAGCGGCGCGCGTCGAGCTCGTGCGGCGCGACGATCGCGCCCGTGGGGCAGGCGTCGATGCAGCGGGTGCAGGTTCCGCAGTGGTCGACTCCGGCGGGGTCCGGGTCGAGCTCCGCGCGGACGAGGAGCTCGCCGAGAAAGAGGAACGACCCCAGCCGCTTGTTCAGCAGCAGCGTGTTCTTGCCGCGCCAGCCGAGGCCGGCGCGCTCGGCCCACCAGCGCTCCATCACGGGGCCCGAATCGGTGAAGGCACGGCCTTCGAACGCGGAGTCGAGGGCGCGTCCGCGAGCCAGGAGTGCGTGCAGCTTGTCCTTGAGCACGCGGTGGTAGTCCTCGCCCCAGGCGTAGCGGGCGACCTTCGTGCCCGGCGGCTGGGGAGCGTCGCGATCCGGCTGGTAGTAGACGAGACCCACCGATACGATGGATCGGCACCCCTCGACCAGCAGCCGCGGATCCACGCGCTTGTCGCGCCAGTTCTCCATCCAGCGCATCGTCCCGTGGCGCCCGCGAGCGAGCCAGTCGGCGAGCAGCCCCGCCTCGTCTACCTCCTCCGCGCGCGCGATCCCCACCAGGTCGAAGCCGAGGTCGCGCGCCGCATCCTTGACCCGGCGGGAAAGCTCGGCTGGTCTCACGCCGTGCCGCTCTCGACCGGGTGCGCGTCCTCCGGAGCGCCGAGTGCCGCCTTCACGCGCCCGGCGAGCGCGGTCGAGAATCCGGGAACCTTGGCGATCTCCTCGACGGGCGTGCGCCGGATCCGGTCGACCGAGCGGAAGTGATGGAGGAGCGCCGCGCGCCGGCGCGGGCCGATCCCCGGGACGGCATCCAGCTCGGATGTGATCGTGCGCTTCGTGCGCAATGTGCGGTGGTAGGACACCGCGAAGCGGTGGGCCTCGTTGCGGATGTGCTGGATCAGCTGGAGCGCGCGCGATCGCCGAGGCAGCCACAACGGATCGGGGCGGCCGGGCAGGTAGATCTCCTCTTCCCGCTTGGCGAGACCCAGCGTGTCGACCTCGTCCAGGGCGCCGAGCTCGGCGAGGACCGCCCGCGCCGCCCCAAGCTGACCCTTCCCGCCGTCGATAACCAGCAGGTCGGGAAGCTCCTCGCCGTGGTCGAGGATGCCGCGGAAGTAGCGCTCGGTCACCTCGGCCATCATCGCGAAGTCGTCCTGGCCCTCCACGTACTTGATGCGGAACCGGCGGTACCCGGCTTTGCGCGGCGTGCCGTTCTCGAAGGTCACGACCGACCCCACCGAGTCCCGCCCCTGGATCGTCGAGATGTCGATGCAGGCGATCCGGCGCGGAATCCGCGCCAGTCCCAGCTCGGACTGGAGCGCGAGAACGTCGTCGCTGGCGCGCTCGGTCCGCCGCGCGTCCTGCAGGAGCCGCTCCTCCAGGAGCAGGCTCGCGTTCCTGTTCGCGAGCTCGACCTGCCGCGTCTTCTCACCCCGCACGGGGACGACGAGCCGCACCGCCCGGTTCGCGCGCTCGCGCACGAGCTCCTCGACCAGCGGCCGATCCTCGAAGTCGAGCGGCAGCAGGACCTCCGCCGGGAACCGGTCGCCGCGCAGGTAGTAGCGCGTGAGGAACAGCGAGAGGATCGCGCCGTCCTCGGACCCCTCGACGTTCCCGAGGAGATGGTGCTCCTTGCCGAGCATCCGACCCTCGCGGATCTCGAGGATCAGCCCGCATGCATGGTCGCCCACGCGCGCCAGGCCGATCACGTCCCGGTCCTCGCCCGCCAGGCTGGAGACGCGCTGCCCTTCGCGGATCTCCTCGAGCTGGTCGATCTGCCGCTTGTACCCCGCCGCGCGCTCGAACTGGAGCCGCTCCGACGCGCGCCCCATGCGATCCTCGAGCGCCCGCCGCGCTGCCCGCGTGTCGCCCTCGAGAAAGCGCACGACCTCGTCGATCATCGCGCGGTACTCCTCCTTCGAGACGTATCCCACGCACGGCGCCTCGCAGCGATCGATGTGGTAATCGAGGCAGGGCCGCGTGGGGCCCTCGTCGAGCAATCGATAGCGGCACGAGCGGACCGGAAAGAGGTCCTTGATCAGCGCCAGATTCCGCCGCAGCAGCTTGACCTGGGTGAACGGGCCGAAGTAGCGCGCGCCGTCGTCCAGCACCCGGCGCGTGACGTATACGCGCGGGTAGTCCTCGTTCAGCGTGACCTTGATGTAGGGATAGGACTTGTCGTCGCGCAGGACGATGTTGAACCGGGGATCGTGCTCCTTGATGAGGTTCGACTCGAGGAGCAGGGCCTCGGCGGCCGTGCCGGTCACGATCCAGTCGAAGTCCTCGACGTGGCTCATGAGCACGCGGGTCTTGTCCGGGAGCGCGGCGGGAGGCTGGAGGTAGGAGCGCACCCGGGAGCGCAGGTCGCGGGCCTTGCCGACGTACAGGATTCCGCCGCGGGCGTCCCGGAACAGGTACACGCCCGGCCGCCGGGGCAGGGTCGCCGCGCGCTCCTTGATCTTCTTCATAACTTCTTAATCTACCGCGACTTGTGGGGAAAACCAGCGGCCGCCTACCGGCGGGCGATGCGGCCCCCGAAGCGCTCGCGAATCCCGCGCAGCTCGTCGACACCGAGCACGCGGGCGACGGCGAGGTAGACGAGGCCGATCCCTCCATAGAGGCAGGCCGCTCCCACCAGTCGCTCCGGCAGACCCCACCCCGGCCATCGCCCGAGCAGCCATGCGTAGGGGAGCGCGGCGAGCGCGCCCGCGGCGAGGACCGCCGCCAGCATGCGCGCCGTGTCGCTTGCCGCCGATCCCGCGAACAGGGCCCCCAACCGCCGACGCAGGATCGCGCCCAGCGCGGTCGCGTTCGCGATCGCGGCCAGGGCGGTGGCGAGCGCGATCCCCGCCGTCCCGATCCACCACGCGAGCGCGATCCCGAGCGCGACGTTCAGGATCAGCGCCCCCACCGCGATCCGCACCGGCGTGCGCGTGTCCTGGTCGGCGTAGAACGCGGTCGCGAACAGGCGCACCGCGCCGTAGGCCAGGAGCCCGATCGCATAGGCGGCCAGGACCCAGGTCACAGCGGTCGAGTCGCCGGGGTCGAAGCGCCCGCGCTCGAAGAGCAGGCTCACCGCCGGCCGGCCGAACGCCGCCAGGATGAGCGCCGAGGGGAGGATGAGGAATGCCATCCGCCTCCAGGCGGTTCCCAGCTCGGCGAGGGTGCGCTCTCCCGACCGTGCCGCGTCGTGGGACAGAGTAGGCAGAGCCACCTGCGCGATGGCGACTCCGAAGAGCGAGAGGGGCAGCAGGTAGATCCGCTGCGCATAGGCGAGCGTCGCCACGCTCTCGTCGCCGATGAAGCTCGCGATCTGTACGTCGATGAGGGTCGACAGCTGGGCCACTCCCGTGCCGACCAGCATCGGCCCGAAGAGAGCCACGACCCTCCGAACGGCGGGCTCGTCGCGCCACCCTCCGGCCGGAGCCAGCGTTCCCAGCGTCGCACGGACCGCCGGCAGCTGCACCGCGAGCTGGAGCACGCTTCCGGCTACCACCCCCCACGCGAGCACGTAGACGGGATCCATCTCGACCCGGCCGACGAAGGCGATCAGCGCGCCCGCCGAGACGACCGACCAGAAGAGCGGCGCGAAGTTCGGCCAGAAGAACCGCCCGTGAGAATGCAGCACGCCCATGCACCACGCGCCGACGACCATCAGCGCCATCGTGGGAAACAGGATCACGATCAGGCGCTCGACGATCTCGCGCAGAGCGGGATCGAATCCGGGGGCGACGATCCAGGCGAGAGCGGGCGCCGCCGCCATCCCGGCGAGGGTCAGCACGGCCACGACCGCGAGGAGGAGCCCCAGGACGCCTCGGGCGAGCCGCTCGGTCCCCTGCGCGTCGCCGCTGCGCATCCTCTCTGCCAGGACGGGAATGAAGGAAGCCGAGAGGTTCCCCTCGCCGAGGAGGACGCGGACCAGGTTGGGGACCTTGTAGGCGGCGACGAAGGCGGAGTAGGCCGCCGAGCGTCCGAAATAGAACGCCACGACCTGCTCGCGCACGAGGCCGAAGACCCGGCTCACGCCGATCCCGAACATGACGACCATCGTGGCATGGGCGGACCCCCGCGCCGGCGGGGTCTGGGGCGCGACCACCTTCGGGACCTCCTGCACGGGACGGGACGACGGAGCGGCCCAAGATAGCGGGCCCCGGGGGCCTCCGACAGAGAACGGGACCGCGCAGCGGGACTGCAGCCCGCCGGCTGCCGTGAAGCCCCACGGCTGCGGATCAGGAGCGGCTGGAATCTCGCAAGTCGTTGCGCCGCAACGCACGGCTTCCTATGGCACGATGGATGCTTTTGCGTGGTCATCGACCCGGACCATCGACCATTCCCGAAAGCCGGAGGAATCCCATGAACCGATCGCCATCGACGCTCCTGGCCACGCTCGCGGCGCTCGTACTGGCCGCCGCTCCCGCAGCCGCGCAGGTCAGCGGCGAGCCGGCCTCTTCCGGGGGGCAACCGGCCCTCGACGCGGTCGCACGCTGCATCGCCGCCGCCGAGGCCGGGAACCAGCCGCTGGCGACGGCCGCCGCCGACACCGCGTGGAGCGGGCTCGAAGCCTGGCGCGCGGCCGAGCCCGAAAGCCCCGAGCCGCTCGTCGGACAGGCTCGGGTTCTGCTCCAGTGCCGGATCGCCTTCGCGCCCTTCATGGAGCAGGGAGCCCTCTCGGCGCGCGCCAGCGCGATCCTCCAGGAGGCGCTGGAGCTGGACCCGACGCACTGGCAGGGTCGCTACCTGCTCGGCATCAACTACTTCCACAACCCGGAATTCATGGGTCTGACCGACGACGCGATCACGCAGTTCGAGACGCTGCTCGCGCAGCAGGGCGAACGCGCGGACTTCCCCGAGATGGCAGGGCCCTGGGTCTATCTGGGGGATCTCTACGCCCGCGTCGGCCGCGAGGCGGACGCGCGCGCGACGTGGGAACACGGGGCGGCCCTCTTCCCCGACGACACGGCCCTTGCCGAGCGACTGGCGGGCGCGGACGCGGCTCCGCAGAGCGGCGACACCTCGGCCGCAACGCCCGAGGTGGACTACGACATGGAACCCCTGGTAGCGCGGGTCGAGGGCGGGTACGCGATGGACGACGCGCGGCCCCAGGCGAGCTTGAGTCGGATCGACGTCTATACCGCGCCGGGCGGGACCGCCGACATCCTGCAGGTCTTCCAGATGATGCCGGGCGTGACGCGCGCCTCCGAGGGGAGCGACCTGTATGTGCGTGGAGGAGATCCCGCCGAGGCTCCGATCCTCGTGGAGGGCGCGCGGCTCCTCTACGCCGGGGTCTTCGAGACCCTTCATGGGGGCGTGTTCGGGATCCTCGATCCGTCGGTGCTCCAGCGCGCCTACTTCTCGAGCGGCGGCTTCTCGGCACGCTACGGCGACGCGCTCTCCGGCGTCGTGGACCTCGAGACCGACGGCGCGCCGACCATCGCCCACGCGCGGATGGGCGTCAACTTCGTCGGGGGCGGAGCGACGTACCGGAACCGGATCGGGAGCCGCGCGGGGTTCTGGGCGACGGCACGCGCGACTGACACCTCCCTCCTCGACGCGCTCCACGGCGAGAGCGAGGAGTACCCGCTCTCGCCGCGCTCGCTGGAGGGAGCGGCGGCGGTCACGTTCGCCCCCCGGAGCGGCGTCCAGCTCAAGGCGCTCGCGCTCGCCGAGGGCGACCGTTCCGCGCGCGAGATCGACGCCATCGGATGGCGCGGGCCGTTCGAGAGCCGCGGCCGGACCGCGCTCGCCCTGGTATCCGGGCGATACGCATCTCCGGGCGGCGGCGCCGGCCTGCGAGCCACGGCCTCGTGGACCCGCCGCGCCAGCGCGTTCTCGTTCGGGATCCTCGACCGCGACCGCACCGACCACCGCGCCGGGGTGCGGATCGAGGCCGATCTCGGCGTCGGCCCCGGCGACGAGCTCCGCTTCGGCTTCGAGACCGCGCGGCTGACTTCGCTCGCGGAAGGCCGCGTCCCCGCGACCGAGCAGGTCGCCCCCGGCGCTCCCTCGGAAGCGCTCGACGCGGACCGCGACGCCACCGCGCACACCGGCGGATTCGTCGAGGCCGTGATGCGGCCGGTTCCCACGCTCGCCCTCGTGGCGGGCGTGAGGGCCGATCGGCTGCCGGGCGAGGACGAGACGACGCTGGACCCCCGGCTCGGCGTCGCCCTTCGGACAGGCGACTGGACCTGGCGGCTCGCGGGCGGCACGTTCCAGCAGGGCCGCTGGCGGGTTGCGTACGACCTGCCCGACGGGGGCATGCCGGCCGGCATCCCGCGGCGGGCGCGGCACGCGGCCTTCGGCGTGGAGCGCGAGGGTCGTCCGGCGATCAAGGTCGAGACGTATATCAAGGCCTACGACCGCTACGTTCCCGAGGACGGAGCGCTTGAGATCCAGGAAGGGCGCGCGACCGGATTCGACGCCCTCGTCCGCTGGCCGCAGACCGAGCGCTGGGGCGGATGGATCGCCTGGTCGTTCCTCGACGGCGAGGTGGACGTCGTCGAGGTCGGCAGCATCCCGTCGGAGGTCGACGTCACGCATTCCCTGACCGCGGTCGGCATGTACACGCTGGGATCGTGGCAGGTGGGCGGCACGGCGCGCTACGCAACCGGCCGGCCGTACACCCCGGCGGTCGGCGCGGCGGACGGCGAGGGGTTTCCCGAGCCGGTGTACGGCGATGCCATGTCCCGCCGGCTTCCCGACTACTTCCGGCTGGACGCGCGGCTCACCCGTTTCCAGCGGCTCGGCGGTCGGCTGGCGGTCTTCTACCTGGAGGTCCTGAACGTGCTCGACCGCGAGAACGCCTCGGCGATCGTCTACGACGCCGACTGGCGAAACCCCCGCACGGTGGGATCGGTCTTCGACACCCGCACGCTCGTCGCGGGCGTGGAGCTGGAGCTGCGGTGAGCGGCACGGCTTCGCCCCAGAAAGCGCGATGAACGAATTCCTGCCGGCCGCGATCGCGTTCTTCGCGCTCGGCGCCAATCTCATCGGGACCACGTGCCTGCTCCTGCTCGCGCCGCGCAGCCGCGCCTTGCGCTGGTTCGCCGTCTTCGAGCTCGACATCATGATCTGGCTCGCGCTGCAGGGCTGGGCCTACGCGATCGGAGAGGCCACGCCGGGGGTCCGCGTCGCCTTCGGGGTGTCGGTCCACATGCTCCCCGCGCTGTTCCTCGTCGATGCGCTGGTCGACATACACGATGTGGGACGCCGATCCATCTTCGGGATCCTCGCGCTCGCGGCCGTCACCGCCCCGCTGACTGTCGCCGCCATCCAGGACTCTCCAACCGGGAATTACGCTCCGGCGGCCTTGGCCTGGCAGATCGCCGGCTGGGGGCTCGCATCCATCCTCCACGTGCGCCGCGAGGCGCCGGAGGCGTTGCAGCACGGCGCGCGCAAGAAGACGCGCCTCGTCGTGCTCGGGTTCCTCGTCGTCGTCGTTCCCCTCTCGATCATCCTGGGCTTTCTCACCGACGACTCGTTCTTCATCTACGTGATGCCGCTGATCACGGTGGTGGTGCAGATCGCACTGTTCATCGGAGTGACCCAGCTCCGCTTCTATGACATCGAGGCCCGCTCGGCGCGTCGGGGTGAGCTGGCGACCGACGCCGCGGCGCTGCAGCGTCAGGCGATGGTCGGTGAGCTGGCTGCGTCGTTCGCGCACGAAGTCCGGAATCCCCTCACCGGCGTGCGGTCGCTGGCCCAGCGCCTCTCGGAAGACGAGCTGGACGACCCCACCCGGCGGCGGTACTCCGAGGTGATCGTCCGCGAGGTAGGCCGGGTGGAGCGGATCGTCGCCGACCTGCTGGCCGTTTCCCGCCGCGGGGTGACGCGTCCGCCGGACAGCGGCCCGATCGATCTCGCGCCGCTGTTCGACGACCTGCGGATCCTGCTCGCGCCCCGCGCCGACCGGTCGGACGTCGAGCTTCGCGTGCCGGCGACCGCCCTGCGCGTCTCGGCGTCGCGAGAGACCCTGGCTCAGGTGCTCCTGAACCTGCTCCTCAACGCCATCGAGCACTCACCCGCGGGCGGCCGCGTGGAGCTGCTGGCGGAGGGCATCGACGCTTCGGCGGCGATCGCCGTCCGGGACCAGGGACCGGGGGTCCCGCCCGGCGACCGCGAGCGGATCTTCGCCCCCCTCTACAGCGGGCGGGGCGGCAGCGGGCTCGGCCTCGCGGTGGTTCGCCGGATCGCCGACGAATCGCGGTGGGGGATCGCGGTCGCGGACGCGCCGGGCGGCGGAGCCGAGTTCCGCGTCCGCGTTCCGCTCGCATCGCCGGCGCACGCGCGCGGGCCAGTGCGATGAGGATTCTCGTCGTCGACGACGAGGAGGCGATCCGGCTCGCGCTC
>DATFFS010000161.1:0-1389 GCA_035249945.1 Gemmatimonadota bacterium | reverse complement strand
GATCCTGGTCTCGGGCACGCTGGCCCCCGAGACGTTCTTCGTATTCCTGGTGGCGGCGCTCAAGCTCTCGAGCCCCATCAAGTACCTCTCCAAGCTCAACGAGGACGTCCAGCCGGCGCTCGCGGCCTGCGAGCGGATCTTCGGCATCCTCGATACCGAGCCCGAGGTCCGGGAGGCGCGTGACGCGCGGCCGGTGCGGTCCTTCGAGGACCGGATCGAGTACCAGGACGTGTCGTTCGCCTACGAGGACGCCTCCGGCCCGGTGCTCCACGACATCTCGTTCACGGTGCGGAAGGGCGAGGTCCTGGCGCTGGTCGGGCAGTCCGGCGGCGGGAAATCGACGATCGTAGATCTCCTGCCGCGCTTCTACGACCCGCTCTCGGGCGCGATCCTGTTCGACGGCGTCGACCTCCGGCAGCTCAAGCTCGCCGATCTGCGGGCCCAGCTCGGCATCGTCACTCAGGAGGTGATCCTGTTCCACGACACGGTGGCGGCCAACATCGCCTACGGTTCCGCGCCCGACCTCGAGCGCCTGCGCGAGGCCGCACTCGCTGCCAACGCGCTGGAGTTCATCGAGGACCTGCCCGAGGGGTTCGAGACCATGGTGGGCGAACGTGGGATCCGGCTCTCGGGCGGCCAGCGCCAGCGGCTCGCTATCGCGCGCGCCATCTACCGGAACCCGCCGATCCTGATCTTCGACGAGGCGACGTCCGCGCTCGACACCGAGAGCGAGATGCTCGTCCAGCAGGCGATCGCCCGGCTCATGGAGAACCGCACCTCGATCGTGATCGCGCACCGCCTCTCGACCGTGCTCCACGCCGACAGCATCGTCGTGGTCGAGGATGGCCGGATCGTGGAGCGCGGCACGCACGCCGAGCTGATGGGGCTGGAAGGGCGCTACAGCCAGCTCTACGAGCTCCAGTTCGCCGATCTGCCCGCGTGAGGCGGGAGCGCCTCTCGCTCCCTCTCGATCCCGGCGCCGTACGCAGGGCGCTCTTCGTCCGGCTGCGCCGGTTCGGCGACACGATCCTCATGGCGCCGGCGCTCGCGGCCTTCCGGGCTTGGGCGCCGGAGGCGCGGATCGGGGTCGTCGTCCAGCCCGGATACTCGGCCTTCCTCGACCTCCTCCCGTTCGTCGACGACGTGCTGATCGCCGGCCGCGGGCCTGCCGGGGCGGCACGGGCGCTGGGCGAGGTGCGCGCGTGGGAGCCCGATCTCACCGTCGACTTCCACGGCGGATCGCGCGCGGCGGCGCTCACGCTCGCCAGCGGCGCCGCGCTGACCGTAGGCGAGTGGCGCTTCCGCTGGCCGGTGTACGACGTCCGCGTGCCGCGCGCCGAATGGCTGTTCGGCCTCGGCCGCCGGGCGCACACGGTCGAGAACCACCTG
>DATFFS010000160.1:0-10107 GCA_035249945.1 Gemmatimonadota bacterium | reverse complement strand
GCCGCCGAGGCCGAGCGCCACGGGCTCATGGGAGCGGTCTGGGCGCTGGCGGTCGCGCGGCTCCTGGCGGAGCCGGTGCGCGTGCACCTCGTGGGGTCCGCGGCCGACGCGGGACTTCGCGCACTCGCGCGCGCGGCCTGGTCGCGGTACCTGCCGGCGCGGGTGGTCGAGATCCTCGACCCCGCGCTCGACGGCGACCGCCTCTCGGCGCTCGGGTATCCCGCGACCGGCGACGCGCGCGCGTACGTCTGCATCGGCGACCGCTGCCTCGCGCCGGTCGACGCGCCTCCCGAGCTGGAATCCTTACTGGCCGGACTGGCTCCGAGCCCCAAGGACTGATTCTGTGGTAGAATAGGGTCGCTACCGCGACTCCATTCCACCTCCCGAGGAGGACCGGTGCTCGAAGAATCCGGACATCCTTCCCACGAACACGCTCCTGCGGCCACGCGCCTCTGGGGCATAGGCTGGGTTCCGTGGCTCTGGGCGGTAGACATCCGGATTCTGTTCGTCATCGACGGTCGAATTACGCAGGGATACACCGACTACGAGTTCGGGCTCGGTCCGGTCCTCGACACCCTGCGAGCCTCGTTCGCCTGGTGGGTGGACCTCTCCGTCAGGGTCGTAGTTCGGGACGAACCCCATTCGTTCCGCTTCACGCAGGACGGCTTCGACATCGACGACTTCGATCAGGTCTGGTTCTTCGGGGACTGGCCCGGGGAAGACGCGAACTTCTCGGACGTCACCGATGACATCATCCAGCGGGCTGAGTATTCCCCTCTCGATGACGCCGAGCTGAGGATCGTCGCGGAATGGATGGAGCGCGGAGGGGGCGTGTTCGCGACCGGCGACCACTCGCTGCTCGGAGCGTCCATGTGCTCGCGGATCCCGCGGGTGCGCAACATGCGCAAGTGGACCCGCGCCCAGGGTGTGCCCTCGTTCGGGGAAGAGGACCGGCACGAAACGCTCGTCCATGTCCAGTCCGGCATCCTTTCCTGGGAGGGCGATCGATGGGGCCAGCAGATCTGGCCGGTGTACAGGCATCGCTCCCACGGACCGTTCTATTACCAGAGGTTCCCCCATCCGCTGCTGTGTGGCAGGACAGGAGTCATCGACCGCTTTCCCGATCACATGCACGAAGGAGGCGTAATCGAGGACGACGCTGTCCGGCTGCGCGATCCGCTCGGGATCCCAGGATACGCCGGGGAGGAGTTTCCCGTGATCCCCTCCGTCTTCGAGGGGGCGCGGGCGCTCGTGGCCGATCCCTTCGGAGTCCGGCCCCGGCCGCAGGTGATCGCACATGGTCTGACGTCGAACACCGACGCCGAGATCCGGCGCTTCGCATTGATCGGCGTCTATGATGGAGATCCGGTGCGTATCGGCAGGGTGGTGGTGGATTCGACCTGGCATCACTGGTTCAGCATGAATCTGCTTGGATTTCAGGCCGAAGCGCCGGTCCTCTACCGCCAGATGCAGGATTACTATCGCAACGTCGCGCTCTGGCTCGCCACACCCCGGCAACGCGCATACATGTTGTTCGCGGCGACCTGGGGGGCCCTGGTCGGCACGCAGCCGGGGGCATTCGATCGGGTCATGGGGATCTGGGAACTCGGCGAGCGCGTCGTGGACGTCATCGGAAGGACTGCTCCCCAATGCATCGTGGCGGAGCTGGTGGCTACGTTCCTGTCGGTCGAGGACTCGCCCGCGCTGCCGGATGCTCCGCTCCCTGATAGCCGTCGCCCCGCCCGTTTGCGCCCGCCGGTCTCGCTGGTCAACGAAGCGGTCGTGGGCGGCGTAGCGCTCGAGCTCGTGGACCTGGCGCATCGCCACTTCAAGGAGCGGGCGCACGGCCGTTCCAGTGTGGTCGATGTCGAAGCCGTACGACGAATGGGATTCCAGGGGGTGAGCGCCGGGGTCCGGGAGTTGGCTGCCACGTACGCCGAGAACGCGAAGAATCTCGGCAGCGTACGAGACGTGAAACCGGACGCGTTCGAGCACTTCCGTTCCGATCGGATAAAGCGCGTCGAGGATCCGACGGTCTGACCCGATCGAGATTCAGGCGCTCGAGCGGACGCCCATCAGGCGCGGCGATCGAGGGTCGCGCGGTCCCAGCGCCCGAGCTCGGCTGCGGCGGCGTACGTGCTCTCCAGGAACGCCATCAGCGTGGCATCCGGGTCGTCCGCTGTCCGCACCGCCTCGTAGGGAAGCACGTACTCGGACAGGTCCGTCGAGTAATAGGCAGCCGCCGGATGGACCTTCCAGTCGCGGTATCCGTCGGGCTCGGGATAGGCGTAGGAGTAGAACGCTGGCTCGGAGACCGGGCCCCCTCCGGGCCACCACCCGCAGCTCGAGCACTCGTGGCTGTACGCCTCGCGCACGACCCATAGCGGCAGGTACGGGTTTCCGGGATGATCGGGCGCCGGCAGGCCGGAGAAGCGCGTGACGGCCAGGTCGAACGCCCCCCACCAGAAGTGCACCGGGCTCGACTTTCCGAGGAAGCGGCTTCGGAACTCGCCCATCACGCGATCGCACTGGACGAGGATGCGCCACAAGCGCCGAGCGGCGTCCGGGTCGTAGGCGCGATGCGTTTCGTCCTCCTCGAAGGGGATCGGAGCCTCCACTTCCTGGGGCCGCGTCCAGATATGGACCGGCATGCCGATGTTCCGCAGGCCGTCCATGACCGCGCGGTGGAAGTCGGCGACCGAGCGCGGCTCGAGCGGCGTGGTGAAACCGCCGCCGCCGGTGGCGACCGTGAGCCGGTGGTCGAGGAAGTCGAAGTCGATCTGGAGAGCGTCGTCGCCGTATGGCATGCTGCCGGTCGTCAATCCGCGCGGGGTGACGTACAGGGTGACGTTCCACCAGTGGTTGACGAGCGGTACCTGCGCGAGCCGGATCTTCCCGACGATCTGCGTCCACATGTGGAGGGTCGCGTAGGTATCCTGCCACTCGGCGAGCGGCAGCGGCGGCCAGACCTCGCCACCGGCGCCGCGTCGTGCTCCGCGGGTCACGGCGTGTCGAACCGGATGGTGGTCGGCGGGCTCGTATTGCCGAGCCGGTCCTCGATCGTCGCAGTCAACGTGTGGACGCCCGGCGGCAGAGAGAGTCCTGGCGGGGGCAGCGGCAGCGTGACCTCAGCCGGACCGGGGCGAACCCAGGGGTCCAGGCGGTATACGGTCCCGTGCGACGTCGTCAATTCGAGCAGGAGCGTGGCGGGCGCGACGCCATAGCCGGCGCGATCGGACCAGCGCGCCCGCGCGCCGCGCGGCACGCGGTCGAGCTGGAGGATCGGCGGCTCGAAGCCGGACGGGGGCGCCGCCTCGAGGCCGCCGAGCCGGAGCACTTCGATTCGCGCGGTGCCGTGTGCGCGATGCGCGGGGTAGGCGTTGACGTCGAACGAGAGCGTGCCCGCGTCCGGGGCGATCCAGACGGTCGGCTTCGACGGCCAGGCGAAGGCTCCGCTCGACCCGAAGCGCGCGATCACCTCGCCCACCGCCGCGTCGGCCACCGGACCCGGGCCGGCGTCGCGCTCGCCCACCTCGACGTCCTCCTCCACCCGCACCGCGATGCGCTCTCCCGCGGCGAGTGTGATGGCGGGGCCCGCGACAGGCTCCGGCGCCGCGATGGCCGGGACGACGAGGACCTCGACCCGCGGCTCGACGGCGCCGCCCGTCTGCGCGCTCGCAGGCGCGGCGAGGGCGAACACTCCAAGCGCAAGAAGGGGGGACATCCGCATGGGCGACCCAAGATAGCCAAACCATCCCCGGTCGCGCCGTGTTTGACATGTGCAGAGTTGGAACGGATACTGGAAAGCAGCCCTCGTACGTACAAAGGAGTCTGGATGTCACGAACCCGTCTCGCCTTCGTGGTTTCTGTGCTGATGATCCCTTCGCTGCCGCTGGTGGCCCGCGCCCAGGTCAATCCGCCGCACTTCGTGAATACAGCGACGGGAGAGCTGATGAACGAAAGGCGCCACAACTCGGGCTGGGGCCAATTTCAGCGTCTGAGAAGTCACGATACCTCCTACATGATGCGGGAATCGCTCCGTAGGCAAAGGGGGACATTCGCACAGGACGCGTGCGGACCCGGCTGCAGCGACCACGAAGGACTTCAGGTCCAAAGAATCCCCGGCACCTACCTGTCAGTTGCCCTGTACAGGGTGCGGCTCGATGACGACGTCCTCACCGTACAGCTGCGGTTCCACAACGACGGGGTAGTGCCCGCCCAGCTCACCATGGGGATCCCGCCTGCCGCGCTCGATTGGTTCTACGTGCAGGTCGGCGAGGAGAAGATCCACATCCTCACCGACGACGACGGCGGACTGGAATCGAAGGGCGCAGTGGATGTGGTGCTCCAGCCCGGTGAGATGGAGAGCTGGTGGGCGCGCTTCCCCGCACCGCCATCCGATTCAGGGACGTTCGACCTCCACGTCCCGGAGGTCACTTTCCCTGACGTGCCACTCGAAGACACCTAGAGGAGGCCCTCGATGCGACGCTCGTATCTTCTCCTCGTTGCCCTGTTCGCCGTCGCTGCACTGCCGATCGACGGAAACGCCCAGGTGAACCTCCCCACTTTCAGGAACCTCGCGACCGGGGAGTTGATCGAACGGCCGTACGCGATGCGGTATCGGCAGGCGATTCGAGACATACAGCGCAGCGAGTATCTCAAATCGACCGAGAAGCTAATGGACTCCCGGGACCGTGGGGCTGCGTACGCCGCCGACGCGTGCGGTATCGGGTGCGAGGACCACGAAGGCCTTCAGATCCGCGGCATTCCGGGAACCTCCCTGGCCGCCGTCGTCTACAAAGCGCTCCTGGACGACGACGTCCTCACCATTCAGCTCCGGTTCCACAACGACGGGAGCGAGCCCGCGCGTCTCACAGTGGATCCGCGCGGCGCGGCACCGTCATTCTACGTGCAGGTCGGCGAGCAGAAGCTCTTCATCCTCGCGGACGACGATGGCGACCTGGAGGCGAAGGAGCCGCTGGATGTGGAGCTCGAACCCGGCGAGATCGAGAGCTGGTGGGCGCGCTTCCCGGCGCCGCCCCGCGGCACGACGGCGTTCGACTTCCACTTCCCGACCGTCCTCTTCCGTGACGTACCGCTCACAAACGACTAGAGGAGCCTTTCCGATGCGCCGCGCGTGTGTTTTCGTACTCGCACTATTCGCGATCCCTGTCCTCCCCCCGGCCGCTCGCGCCGCCGTCCAGCAGGATCCCGTCGGGGGGGCACCCCTCGATGCGAACTACGCCGACCAGGCCGAGCAGGAGCGGCGTGCCCAGCTCCGCCAGGAGCAGGAGGAACGTCGCAGCGGCAGCGACCCCTGCGAGCTCGGGTGCGGCGACTACGAAGGCCTTCAGACGCGCGGCGTCCCCGGCACCTCGCTGGTCGCGGTCCTCCACCGCACCGAGATCGATGGGGACGTGGTCACGGCCCGACTGCGCTTCTACAACGAGGGCCAGACCCCCGCGCACCTGGCGATCGATCCGTCGGGCGAGGAGGCGTTCGTCCTGAGAGTCGGGACCGAGGAGTATCCGATCCTGCGGAACGGCGATGGGGAGCCCGAGTCGAAGGATGCCCTGTCCATGGAGCTCGAGCCCGGCGAGATGGAGACGTGGTGGGCGAAATTCCCGGCCCCTCCCGCGGGAACCCGATGGATCGACCTGGAGATCCCGCCGGCCGCGACGTTCCGCGACGTGCGGTTCGACGCCGACTGACCGCAAACGCCTGCTTGCGCCGACAATAGCCCTGCCCGGGCCCCATTTGCGCTGTTTTTCGTCTTACTGCGACCATGCCTCTCCTGGTCTAGTCTGGAGCAGGGCCGAGGAGGTGGGACATGAAGGCATGGCGCTGGATGATACCGATGGCCGCGACCGCACTGCTGTCGTTGTGGGGGTGCGAACGCGAAGGGTACGAGGAGGGCAGCGACACCACCGTGATCGAGGATCGCGAGCCCGACGTCACGATCGAGCAGGACGACGACCCCGATATCACCGTGGAGGAGGATGACGGCTTCGACGCCGAGGTCGACATCGACGACGGCAAGGTCGAAGGCGAGGTGAGGGTCGAGGACTAGAGCCAGCCACGACCGGGGCCGGTTTTGTGTGGGGGGCGTGCGGGAGATCCGCGCGCCCCCTTGATGGTCGCGATCCGTGCCATCCGCGCCGCGGCTTCCCCCGCGTCGCCGCCGGCGGCCACCCTCTCGAGCTCCCGCCGCAGCACTCCGGCTCCGAGCATCCCCGAGATCAGCAGCCCAAGTAACCCCCACACGATCCACAGGGTCGGCGGCCACTTGCCGACTACCATCAGCATGATCCCCGCCGTGAGCGTGACGGCCGCTGCCGGCCCCAGCGCGTACTGACCCACGAAGGCATTCTGCCGGATGAGCGCCGCCACCTCGGACGGGCTCTCCTCGCGCAGGTACCGGATGGTCGTCATGGCGAGGACGAGGCTTCCGCCTACCCAGACGATCGCGCCGACTACGTGGACGAACTTGAACAGGGCGTACAGCATGGCCTGGCTACCCGCGATCATCGACACGCGATCCCCCGCATGCCGAGAGCGGCCATGGCGGCCGCGAGCGCGGGGTCGCCGGGCTCGATCGCGCGCGGCTTCCCGAATCCGAGCGCGTCCTTCGGCAGCCGATCGACGAAGATCGCCAGTGTGTGCCACTCCCCGAAGAACGCCGACCACCAGCGGAGCCCCGACGCGCCCGTTTCGGCCACGAGCGCAGCGATCGCCTGCGTCGCTTCGCGGTCCCGCGCGGCCACGCGATCGGGGGGGATGCCGAGCGAGCGGAGCGCCTTCGGATCGCAGAGATCCGCGAGGCTCTTGCGCGCCGGCTCGGCGATCCGCACGCCGGCGAGCGCCAGCGGAAGTCCATACTCGCGAAGGTGCCGGAGTTCGAGCCGCGTGCCGCGGAAACGAGCGATCTTCTCGCCGATCGCATGCTCGGGGGTCTCTGCCAGGTAGAGGACGCGTTCGCCGGGGAGGTCGAAGCGCCCGGTTCCGCCGCTGGCCGGGACGAAGGAGGCCGAGAACTTCTCGCCCGGCCGCGCAGTGCGGCTCCAGGGAAACGCACGCCAGGCGTCGATCCCCTTCGTCGGATCAGGCGTAGGCGCCGCGCCTTTCGGCCTCGACCGCCGCGATCACGTCGGTAACGTGGCCGGCGAGCAGGACGTCGATGGGGCGCCGGTGCCCCAGGTGGGGATTGATGCCGGACAGCCAGTCGGCGATCGCGCCGGGCTCCAGGTACCCGGTCAGGCTATCGACGACCGTGCCGAGGTTCCGGAGCCGCTCCTCGTTCGCATCGTCCGCCTGCCCGCCCCGCTTCCAGCGCGCGACCTGACTCCGGTGGACGCCGAGCGCGTCGGCGAGTGCGGCGTCAGAGGCGAACGGCCGTCGCGCGGCCAGGTAGAGAAGCCACGTGCTCGACTCGCCACTGTCCTGAACGAAGTCCGCGACCTCGAAATGCCGTAATTCTGCGGTCTGTCGATCCATTCCCGACCCTCCTCGCAACGAATATGTTGCGCGAAGCGTCTGGGGTCAAGCCCGCCGGCCGCGCGCGACGGCGGCCAGCTCAGCACCCGCTTCGGACGTCAGGCCGCGGTTCCATTTCCCACGAATGGATTGATCACCGTCAGGCCTTCGAACCTGCGGAAGTCGCGATCTCCCGTCACGATTTCGCGGATTCCATGCTCGATGCAAAGAGCGGCGATATGCGCATCGTGAACCACATTGCCGGTGGCCCCGGAATCCGAGACTACTCGCTCCATGACTTCTACATGGCGGTGCGTCGCAGAAAGAAGCAACAGCGTGGGACTCTTCAGGAGATTCGAGATCGAGCGCAGTGCGCGGTCGAGTGGAAGCGGCGGGTGGAAGACCCGCGGGTGCGTCGACACCCGCAGGAATTCGTAGATGCAGGGCCATGGAATCGCCCAGGGGAGATCCCCCTCAGCGAGCAGAATCAGCAGATCGTGTGCGGTCCGGTGCTCCGGAATCGTCTCGATGTGCGCAGCGACGAGCACGTTCGTGTCGATCGCGCGCACCTCACCGTCCTTCCATCAAGTCGAAGAGCGCGTCGCGGTCGTTGAGATCGACACCCGGCTGGAGCTCTCCCTTCCAGGTGAACAGCTGGAGTCGATACTCGCGGCCGGCGGGTGCGGCCAGAGCCTGACGCAGCAGGTCGTTGGCCACCGATTGGAGGGTGCTGCCCTCCCGCGCGGCCTTCTCCTTGAGTCGACGCAGGAGATCCTCGTCGAGCTTGAGGGTCGTGCGAGCCATACATCAAAGTGTATCCCTAATGCATCTTGATGTCAACGAAGCGTCAACGCTCGTTTTCCGGGATCCACCACTTCGCCATCCCCGCGAGCGGCGAGTATGCGTTGGGGGCCGCGGTGGGCTCGACACCACGCAGCCGCCGGCTCGCGCCCCACCGCTCGTGGTCGGCGATCAGGAAGATGTACGGCTGCTCGTCGTGGAGGATCTGGAGGAATTCGTCCCACAGGGGTTCCGCCTCCTCCCGATCGAGGGTTGCGCGCGCGCGCCGCAGCAGCTCGTCGACCCGCGGGTTCGAGTACGCACCGCCGTTATACGGAGCGCCGGTCTCGAACAACTGGGTGGGATCGAACCGCAGGTACAGGTCCCATCCCGCCACCAACGTGTCGAACCCGCCCGACATCCACTGGTCGACCATCGTGTTGAACTCGACCGCCCGGGGGCGGACGTCGACGCCGACCGCGCGCAGCTGGTTCTGGAGCGCGACCAGGATGTCCTGGCGCAGGACGTTGTCGGTGTTGGTCGTCATCTGGAAGCGGAAGGGGCGGCCGTCTCTGTCGAGGATCCCGTCGCCGTCGGTGTCCGCCCATCCAACCTCCGCGAGGAGGCGCTTCGCTTCCGCCGGATCGTGCGGCCAGGGCTCGAGCGCCTCGTTCCGCTCCCACTGCATCGGTGCCGCCGGCCCCGTCGACACTTCGCCGTACCCTTGAACGAGCCCCTCGACGAGCTCCTCGCGGTCGGTTGCCATCGTCAATGCTCGCCGCACGCGGACGTCCTGAAAGAGAGGGTTCCGCAGGTTGAACATGACGAGCGTGATTCCCAGCGTGGGCCACGAGACGGGCCGTGCGATCTCGCTGGTCTCGAGCCGCTTCATGTCGATCGGCGGGACGTTCCGGTAGAGGTCTATCCCGCCGCTCAAGAGCTCCGTCACCGCGGTGGTGGGCTCGGGGATCACGCGGAACACGACGCGGTCTAGGTACGGCCGGCCCGCCCAGAAGTCCTCATTCGCCTCCAGGACGACCTGCTCGTTCGCTTCCCACGACACGACCCGGAACGGGCCGTTGCCGACCGGCTGCCGGTTGAACGGCGCGTTGATCATCCCGGCCGGCGGAACGTCCTCGAGCAGGTGCTTCGGCATCGGGGTCCAGTACATGAAGTCGGCGAGCGGCTCGGCGTGGACGTTCGTGAAATGGAATCGCACCCGTCGCCCATCGATCCGCTCGGCGCGCGCGACGTAGGCGAGGGACTGCCGGTCGGGATAGGCGGTCTCGTCGAGCTTCGACATGTCGAACGACCAGACGACGTCGTCGGCGGTGACCGGCGCGCCGTCGTGCCAGCGGACTCCGTCACGGATCCGGAACGTTGCGGAGAGGCCATCGTCGGCGATGCCAAACGAATCGGCGAGCGCGGGCGCGTAGTCCAGGTTCTCGTCGTAGACGATCAGGTTCTGGAACACCACGTGGCCGATGACCTGATCGCCGAGGGCGGAAGTCGTCGCCAGCTCGTTGAAGACGTCGAAATCGGTGCCTGTCGCGACGATGGCCGTGCCGCCATAGGAGGGAGTCTCCTGGGAAGGGGCGTCGGTCTCCGGAGAGGGACCGCCGCAGGCGATGAGGGTCGCGAGCAGGGTGGCCGCCGCGAGGCGGGTGCGGCGGGTGGAGGCGCGACGTCGGATCGTCGTAGATGGGTGCAGGGTGGTCAATCCTTCCAGAAAACTCCCAGGCACTGTCCCACTTCGCTCTTCAAATGAAGCGCTCCTCCTGAGGTCCCTCGATGCGTTCACGAGCCAACTTCCAATCCATTTCCAGACTGGTTCAGCAGGTGCCCTCGCTGGGA
>DATFFS010000159.1:0-1913 GCA_035249945.1 Gemmatimonadota bacterium | reverse complement strand
CGCCACATGCACCTCGTTGGGCTCGTCCACGCCGTACGCCCCGATCGCGCAACTCCTCGCCTCGTGGGGGCGGTCCCTAGGCGGTGGCCGCCGCGCGGAGGATCTGGTGCCTGCCGGGCGCGACGCCGCCCGCGCGGCGCTTGCCGTTCTCGCCGGCGACCCGACACCGGCGCAACGGGAGGGCTTCGCCGCGCTTTCGCCTGCAGGCCGCCAACTGGCGACCGAGGAGGCCATCGCCGCCTTCCTCCGATCCGTGGCTCGAGAACGCTCGCTCGTGATCGCGGTCGAGGACCTGCACTGGTCCGACGCCAGCTCGATCGGGGCGTTGGAACGGCTACTCCCGCTCTCCGCGTCCGAGCCGATCGCGTTCGCCCTCACGACGCGGGCAGAGACCGACTCCGGCACGGCCGCTGCGATCAACCGATTCGCCCATGGGAACGACGTCGTCCGGATCAGACTCGATGCGCTGCCGTCCGGAGCCGATCGTGATCTGGTGGTCTCGCTGGTCGGCGAGGGTGCACTCCCACCCGCACTCTTCGCGCGCGTCCTCGACGTCGGCGCCGGGAACCCGTTCTTCATCGGTGAGCTCGTCCGATCGCTGATCGACGCCGGCGCGCTCGTTCCCGCGGAGGGACGGTGGACCCTCGCGAGCGACCAGCGCGCGGAGGTTCCACCGACCGTCGATCGCGTGCTCCTCTCGCGGGTCGACCGGCTGCCGGAGGAGGACCGCGAGGTCCTGACGGCGGCCTCGGTCCTGGGGCGACGGTTCGCGACCGGGACGCTCGCTATGATCCTCGAGCTGGACCCTTCGGAGGCGCTGGCCCGGCTCGCTCGCGTCGACCTGATCCGGCCGGAGCCCCCCGACCTCGCGTTCGCACACGTCCTCCTACAGGAGACCGCGTACGGGACGCTCCTCCGGCGGCGGCGGCGAGAACTCCACGCTCGTGCAGCCTCCGCGCTCGAAGCGGAACCGGGCGCCGAGGAGCGCGCTGCCATCCTGGGCCGACACCACGCCGGCGCCGGCAACGGCGAGGAGGCGCTGCGATGGTTCCGGATCGCGGCCGACCGGGCCGAGGAGGTCTCGGCGCTCCTCGAGGCGATCGAGAACCTCGACGAGGCGATCGGGATCTCGTCGCCCGACGCGGTGGCGGACCTGCGGTTGCGACGCGGCCGCCTTCGCGGCCGGACCGGTGACCATCGGGGCGCTCGCGCCGATCTGGACGAGTCGCTCCGCGCGGCGGTCGAACGGGGCGACCGGTCGCTCGAGATGCGATGCCTCGACGAGATCGGCTTCCTCGTCGCTGGCGCTGCGGACTACCGCGGATCCGTCGAGCACCTCGAGCGTGCGCTCGCGCTCGCCGACGAGCTCGGAGACGCAACCGGTCGCGTCAGCGCGCTCTCACGGCTGACGATCACGTGGGCGAACCGCGCGCAGCTCGACCGGGCACAGCGATCCGGGGAGCTGGCGCTGGAGGCGGCGTCCGCCTCCGGCGACGAACGTCTGCTCGCCGTGGCGCTCGATGCCCTCAAGCTGGTCGCGTTGCTCCTGGGACGGTTGGCTGACGTCGAGCGGTACGGGGATGAGCTGCGGCGGATGTACGCTCGGCGGAACGACCGCTGGCTCGAGCAGTTCGTCGATCTGGAGACCGCCTACGCATCGATAGCGGGCTGCCGGTTCGACGAGGCACGCCGGCGGCTCGACCGGGCGCTCACCACGAACCGCGAGCTCCACGACGATGGGAACGAGCCACTGATCATCGGCACGTTCGCCCCCTACCATCGATGTCGCGGTGAACTCGACGCGGCCATAGGGATCGGGCGCCGCGCGCTCGTGCTCGCCCGGGAGCGCGGGCATGCGGAATGGATCGCGTCGACAGCGTCGCAGCTGGGGGCCACGTTGCTGCAGGCCGGCG
>DATFFS010000158.1:0-8279 GCA_035249945.1 Gemmatimonadota bacterium | reverse complement strand
GGAAATAAAAAAAGGTGCGCCTGGCGGCACACCTTCCCACGTGCTCTTCGGCCGTGGCCTCGCCCTCGCTCGCAGCGAGCCGGCGGGCGCCACGCCCCAGTCATTCAGGAATCGTCGGTACTTTGATCGCGAGCCTCTTTCTCATGATCGGACCCAATCTACCGCCCGGGCGCCGTCCCCGCCAACACGACCTACTCCCGACGCCGTCTTCATCGGTCACGTAACGACGATGGAAGGTCCGATCGCGGCTACTCCCGCGACCACCACTACGATCTGAAGAAGGCCCGATGCTCCGGCGGGAATTCTCACTTCCATGTTCGTCGTGGCCAGAAAAAGGACCTGGCCGAGGTGAACGGACCCGAAGGTGACGCTGACCTGGGATCGATCGGTCCCGAAGTTGTCGCCGGTAATCGTAACCACGTCCCCCGGTGATGCCGTCGAGGGCGTCACTCCTGTCACGATCGGGGGGTTGTCGAAGTCGGGCGGCTCAGGGGCGTTCGGATCCCCCTCGTAACAGGCAAGAAAACCGAGAAGAATCACACATGCGAAAGCCGTCAGGTATCGACCCATGCTCGTCGGAGCTGCTGTGCATCTGATCGCGAGCCTCATCCGCATCTGACGCCAAGTCTACGGAATCCCCCCCACGACGCCCACAAGAGTCCCGACTGGCGGTGTTCGTCATCGACCCCATGACGGCGCGTTGTCCGCGGCGTCGTCCGTGATCCTGACCACTCCGCCGCCGTCCCTGTTCACGATGTACAGCCCTGGCGTGTCCGCTCCGCCCACGAACACGACCCGGCTCCCGTCTGGAGACCAGGCGGGGTCCCTTCCGAAAGTCAGGGCTTCATACCCGCTTCCGTCCGTGCGGACGAGGGCTATATGGCCGCGTCCGGGAGTTTCCCGATCCGTCGTGAACGCGATCCGCGTCCCGTCGGGGCTCCAGGCGGGATCGGAATCGACCCACGTCCCGGTGGTGATCCTCCGCACCCCGCCAATTCCACTCTGGTAGCCCAGGTTTCGGGTGGAAGACACGGTGCAGAGATCGAATTCCCACCGAGGCGGGGGACCTTCGCAGGTGAAGGCGATCTGGGTGCCATCCGGTGACCAGGTGGGGTCTGAAACGGGATGCCACACGCTCGGTACGGTTTCCGACCATAGCGCCGAGGGGGGCTCCACGTCGGCTACCACGAGATAGGATTGGTCGGGACCGTGAACGACCCGGACGAACGCGACCCGCGAGCCGTCCGGGCTCCACACCGGGTCCTGGTCGAGGACCCATTCGTAGCTCGTGACAGCAGTCAGGCCGCTCCCGTCGGCATTGACAACCCAGATGTCGTCGCAATCGAAATAGGGTGGAAGAGACCTGTCCGGACAACCCGGTCGCTGAAAGACGAGCCGCCTGCCATCCGGAGACCACGACGGCGCCAGGCCGTCGATGAAATGGAAGAGGTTGTTCGTGTCCAGGTCCAGCACCATGATTCGTCCGGACCGTTCGAACGCGATCTTCCCCATCCCGACCATTGGCGGAGGAGGAGGGACTTCCCCGTCCTCCTCCACTGTGCAACGAATGTCTTCGGTGACGATCAGGCCAGTACCCAGGAAGGCGAGGGCTACGATCGATGCGCATCCGAAGCCGGGCGCCGATGCCGTGAGATCGTAGGTGCCTTGGGGTAGCTGCGCGAACGTGAAGTGACCGGTCGAATCGGTCGTGACCTCGCGCTCGATCGAGACGCCATCCGAGACGCCGGTCAGCGTGACCTGGATTCCGCCGAGCGGCGCGTCACCACCCAGGACGGTCCCCGTCAGGGAGATCGTCACATGGGGCGCCGCGGAAGCGCAGTCGATGCTCGTCGTAACCGTTTCTCCAGGCTCCATCTCGGCGGACGTCGAACTGCAGGTGACTCCGGCGAGGATCGCCCTCATGACATAGACACCTGGATGGAGATCGTTGAATGCGAACCCGCCGTCGGCGGCGGAGCGGATCGTGCGTTGCCCCCCAGGCCCGGTCAGCAGGACCTGCGCCCCCTGGATCGGCGTGGAGCCGATCCGGACGAATCCGTTGATGGCCGCCAGCCGAAGCTCAGTGGGCGGATCCGTCGGAGCATTCTCGGAGCCGCACCACACCGTGGTGGCAACGACGAAACCGAGAAACGCCAACCGCAAGAAACGGCTCATCCTTCCCCTGCCTCTCCGCGGCGCCCGCCGCATGACTGACCGGATTGCAAAGTCCACAGTCCTGGGGGGCAGTATGCGCCGGGGCGCTCACTCCCCGATCAGCGACGCCTCAGCGGGGCTCAGCCCGGACCGGATTGCGCAGTTCCGAAGCCCGATCCTAGGTTCAGCAGGTGAGCACCACCCCCGAAGCAGCGCCCCCCCGGCCGCCCCTCCGGCTCCAGACCTTCGGCACGCTCGTCCTGCGAGGGGCGGAGGGAGACACCCTATGGGCCGACTACGGGCAGCAGGGCTGGCGGCTGGCGTTACTGGCCGTCCTGGCGGCGGCCGGCGATCGGGGGTGCAGCCGCGACCGGCTGCTGCTCCTCTTCTGGCCCGACGCTTCGCAGCAGCAGGCCCGCCACTCCCTCGAGCAGCTCCTCTACAAGATGCGGAAGTCGCTGAGCGCCTCTCCGTTCCTCGGAGTGAACCCGCTGCGCCTCGATCCGTCGGTCGTCAGCAGCGACCTGGCGGACTTCGAGACGGCACTCGCCGCGGGGGATCCGGAGACCGCCATCGGTCGCTATGGCGGTCCCTTCCTGGACGGCTTCTATCTGGGCGATTCGCCGGAATTCGAGGAGTGGATGATCGGCGAGCGTTCGCGGTTGGAAGCGGAACACGCCAGGGCCCTCGAACGTCTGGCTCAAGCGGCTGAGAGCAAGAGGGATCACGAGGCCGCCGTGGGATGGTGGCGCAAGCTCTTCGCGCTCGATTCGCTGAGCGGTCGGAATGCCCTCGGGCTGATGCGTGCCCTCGCGAATTCCGGCGACCACGCCGCGGCCCTGCGGCACGCCGAGCAGTACGAGCGGCGCGTCGAGCAGGAGCTCGGGACGAATGCGGGGCCCGAGATCGCGGCGCTGGCTACCGAGATCCGCGCTCGGGCTCGAGAAGAGCCTTTGTCAGTCGGGGGCACGGCGCCGACGGATCTGGCTCCCCGGACGGTCGAACCGATCGCTCGACGGCCTCCAACCACTGTCCACTCCCAGGCGCGGATTCGCCGCCCGCTCCTGATCACCGGCGGAGCGCTTGCGCTCGCGGCCGTAGTCTTCGCCGCCACGCGGCTGCGAGACACGGTCGAAGCTCCCGCCGCGGCGGCCGTCGAACCCTCGATCGCGGTCCTTCCTCTGGCCAACCTCAGCGCCGATCCCGCGGATGACGCGCTTGCCGACGGCATGACCGAGGAGCTCATCGCCGTGCTCGGCAGAGCGAGCGATCTCCGGGTAATCGCCAGCACGTCAGTCTTCGCCTTGAAGGATCGTCAGTTGGACGTGCGTCAGATCGCCGACAGTCTCAGCGTGTCGCACATCGTCGAGGGAGGGCTGCAGAGAGTCGGCTCCCGGCTTCGAATTCAGGTCCGCCTCGTGGACGCGCGCGACGGGTCGACCCGCTGGTCGGAGACCTATGATCGCGAGTTCGAGGACGTGTTCGCGGTCCAGGCGGAGATCGCCCGAGCCGTGGCGGGCGAGCTCGACGCGCGGCTCGTGGGCGGAGGCCGCCCGGGGTCCAGCGTGATTCGCCATCAAACGCAGAACATCGCGGCATACGAGTGGTACCTGCGAGGAATCGACGTCGGATACCGACAACACCGGCACACCCAGGCCGCCGAGTATTTCAGGCGGGCGATCGCCGCCGATTCGAGCTACGCCGCCGCATACGCTGGCCTCGTGCGGATGCTCATCCTCATGTCAGGCGGTCGCGTGGAAGACGTCAGGCTGTTCTCCGACGCCGAGGACGCGGCTCGGACTGCCCTCGCCCTGGACGATTCCCTGGCCGAGGCCCACGAGGCCATGGGCTGGGTGCACATGGTGCAGATGGACTTTCCGACCGCGGAATCGGACTTCCAACGCGCGATCGCGCTCGATCCCCGCTACTCCCATGCCCACGAAGGCCTGGCCCACCTCTACCTGTGGATGAACCGGCCCGAAGAGCAACTGGCGGAAGCCAGGCTGGCTCTGGAGAACGACCCCTTCTCCCACACGGCCATTCGAGAGATGGGGCGGGCACTGCTCGTGAACGGCCGCTACGACGAAGCGAGGGACCGACTCCGCCCGCTCAAGGCGCTCAGCCCGCCTGTGGGGTACGCCGGCCTGATCAGTGGTCAGAGCTTCATCACGGAGGGGAGATGGCCGGAAGCGATCGCGGAGCTCCGCTGGGCGCAGGAGAATGACGCCGGGTCCGCACCCGCCTTTCTGGGTTACGCGCTGGCCCGAGGAGGTCGGCGGGACGAAGCGAAGGCGCTCCTGTCGGACCTTTTGACCGGGACGAAATACAGTCACGGGGCGTTTGGAATCGCCGTGGTGTATGCCGGCCTGGAAGACTACGACCAGGCTTTCGCCTGGCTCGACCGGGCGCTGGAGGACAACACGGTGACGCGGGACCTGATGCTCCCCATGTTTCAGGATCTGCACACGGACCCGCGGTTCGAACGGGTGAAAGCGCGTCTGGGACTATCTCGGTAGCGAATGGTGCGCGCCCCTCCGAGGAGCGCGCGCCACCTCTTTTCGCTCACGCCGCGCGTGCAGGCCTACTGGTAACGCGTTCTAGCACATCATTGTCGCTGGAGCGGTCCGGCCCGCCTGCACCGTCACGGACAACGACACGCTGCACGAACTCGTTACGACGTACTCCCCGGGGGGAAGGTCGTCAAACGCGTAGACCCCATTCCAGGGTCCGGTGACAGTCTCGCGACTGACAGTCCCGGTCACGGTGACGGACCGGCCCGCCAGCTGCATATCAGACAGATCCTCGCTATCCACGAACCCCGCGATGCTTCCTGTAGTCTGACTATCGCACGCGAAGTCGAGGATCGTTTCCTGGCCTTCCCGCACAATCGCATTCTGTCGGATGTCATCGCAGGGTGCCCCAGCCGGCATCCTTGCGATCACCGCATAGTCCCCGGGCACGAGATTTCTGAATTGGTACTTGCCGCTGCCGCTGCTACCGTCCTCGTCGAACGAGACCGTAGTCGTTAGTCCCAGGAGGGCGGTCCGGCTCGGGTCCCTCAACTCCACGGGCACTATACCCCGGCCCGCCCCATTGATCGTCACCTGACCTCGGATGTTGGTGGTCCCCCCCGGTTGGAAAGTGCAGGGAATGTCGACCGAGGTACCCTGGATCGCCTGAACCGTGGCGACCGCCGACTGACAATAGAGGCCCAGGGAAGCCACGCCTGCAGCCACGGCATAGTCCCCCGGTGGCAGGTCGGAGAACTCGGATGAAAACAGGGTGCGCAGGATCCCGGAGGTCTTCCTGTTCTCCGGGCCGGTCACGAACAGGACGAAGTGCCACTGGAGGTCTGGCCAGTCGTTCTGGATGACGTTCACCCTCAACCCTCGGAAGCGCCTACAAAAGATGTCTGCGGTGTTCGTCAGGTGCGCCCGGACATTCCTCGTTCCACAGTCGGCACCGGGGGCGGTCGCCGTCAAGGAGTAGCTGAAACCGGCCGGAACCGAGTCGAAGGAGAAGGCGCCGTCGACGCCTGTGGTCCGCGTCAGCTCCACCCCGATGCGGCTCAGGCGCACGGTCGCGCCGTCGATCGGCGAGCCATCGGCCGTTACGGTGCCCATGACGATGGCATGCTGTTGGGCGCAGACGATACTCACCGGGACCGTTTCCCCTGTCTCCACCTCGGCGGCGGCCGAATCGCACGCGAAACCTGGAGGGACCGCAGTGAGAGAGTAGGTCCCCCGCGGCAGATCCTCGAAGGTGAAGCTTCCGTTCGCCCCCGTGGTCGTCCAGCGCTCGACCGCCGGACCAGTGAGCGAGACCCGGGCGCCGATGATTGCCGTGCCGTCGATCGTTACCGTACCGCGGATCGACGCGATCGGGGTCTCGGACGGCGGGTTCCCGTTGGGATCGCGATCCACGGGGCTGCCGGTGTCACACCGGAACGCCATCGCTGCCACGAAAAGGAGACACCCCGCTCGCAAGAAGGTTCGGTTCATCGTTACCCTGCCTCTCTGCGGCGACGCCGCAAGCTTCGCTCGAGATGAATGATCACGAGCGGCAGTATGAACCGCGGCACTCAGCACCGGATCAGCCACGGCTCAGCGGGGCTCAGCGCCCCGATTCGAGGGCGCGGTCGCCTCTGAAGCCGGGCCAGGATTCAGAACCGGTAGCGAAGCGCCAGCTGGAGCTGGAAGGCCGATTCGGTCTGCAGGGTGGTCCACCGGGAGGCTTCGGGATCGAAGCGGAAGATCGATTGCGCGGATTCGGCCGGCGCCGGGGTCTGACCGACGTGCTCGAGGAGGCGGGGGGCGGCGACACGATAACGGCCCCAATCGCCGTTCAGGAGATTCAGCACGTTGAACACGTCGAGCTCGGCTTCCAGCGTGCGACCGCCGGCCGGGATCGCCTGCCGGATGGAGGCGATCGTCGTGTGGGACCATGGCTCCCGGCAGCTGTTTCGCTCGAGGATCCCGCCCCGCTGACTCCGAAGGCACGACGTCCCCTCGATGAACCGTTCGAACGCCTCCTGCTGACGGGCCACACGCGCGGCCTGGGCCTCCGGCGAGTTGTCCGCGCCCGCGGCGTCCGAGCGGCCGCTGAAGGCGATCTCGTCGGTGTCGAAGGCGTCCAGCGGGACATAGATGGGGTCGTTGGCGTTCGATCCGTCGGCATTCAGGTCGCCGCGCCGGCCGGCGCCGCCGGCCAGATACGTGAACGGGCTCCCCGATTCCCCCACGTAGAAAAAGGAGAACTCCGTCGACCAGGCGGTCCACGGGGCCCGGTACGTGCCCGCCAGGACGACGCGGTGGGGCACGTCGTTGAGCGAGATCCCGCGAGTCGTCAGATCCTCGTGTCGACCCGAGATCGCACGCGCGTCGGCCCAAAGGACGATCCCCGGCGAGTTGACCCGGCTGGGAGACTGGACGTCGCGCACCCGGGAGTACGTATACGCTCCGCTTGCCGCGAACCCCCCCGCGAACCTTCGTTCGATCCGCGTGGACAGCTGATACGAGTAGTTCCGGGAGGTATTCCTCAGGTCTATCACTTCGGAGAAGTCGGACCGGACCGCGGGCGACGACAGACCCGTCGGCGCGATCGTACCGTAAAGGACCCGGCCGAATCGGTCGACCCTCTGCGGGCCCTCGAGGTTCAGGTTCACGAACACGAAGTCGGACAGGCCGCGACTGACGAGGGCCTCGGCCGTACCGGAGAATCCCCACGGCATAACCCGATCGTAGGCGAGTGATCCCCGCAGGGACTGCGCCAGCCTCAGGTCGCGATCCACGAGATCCACGTCCCCGAGCGGAGCCGTCGTGAGTGCGGGTCCGGTGGCGCATGCCATGGGCGCGTCCCGGTAGTCGGGAACGAAGGGCGGAGGAGGGCCGGCATCGGATGGGAAGGTGCCGCAGCGCAGCACGCCGATCCCGACGCCGTAGTTGAACAGCGCGGGATGGATCCAGGCCAGGGGTGGCCTCCCGGTGAAGACCCCCACCCCGCCACGTAGCTGGTGACGACCGGTCCCGGAAACGTCCCAGGTGAATCCCAGGCGCGGGGAGATGTGCACGCGCGAGCGAGGCATTTCGTCCGTTCGCCGACCGAAGATCGAGTCGACCACGGCGTTGTACGGGGCCTGCCCGCCGATGTCCAAGAGGTCGGCCCGAATCCCCATCGTCATGGAAAGGCGCTCGCTGGCCCGCCACTCGTCGCCCAGATACATGGCGTACTGAGAGCCGCTCAGCGGCACGCCTGCGCTCCCGAAGTCCCGGCGAACCTGGAACGCCTGGGGCGTGCCTTGCTCGAGCGAATCCAGGCTGGAGAACGTCCACGTGCCGTACGCGCCGACCACACCACCACGCGTGCTGCGAAACCGCTCCGCCTGAACGCCCACCGTCAGCATGTGGTCCGTTCCCAAAGGAAGGCTGAGCTCATCCTTGACGTGAACGGACCAGGCGCGTCCGAATCGTCCCTGCGCCTGTTCGGCCGAGCCCGTGTTGAGCGTGACGATGCCTCCGCTCGTGCTCGGGACGAGAACTCTGACGAGCGGCTGGCGGACGTCCGGGAGAAAGTCCACCCAGTCGGAGTTGTGAGATACCAAGACCTCGTTGTGGCCTCCGCTCGAT
>DATFFS010000157.1:0-1005 GCA_035249945.1 Gemmatimonadota bacterium | reverse complement strand
AGCTCCCCCGCGTAGAGCGCGATCAGGACGGGGAGGAGCGGCCCGCTCCGCGAGGAGAGAACCTCCTCGACGATGAGGAGCGTCACCGGCCAGGTGGAGGTGTCGAAGACCGTTTCGCCGACGTTCCAGCCCCAGAGCAGGATCAGTCCGGCGCACGCGGCCAGCACCACGAGGAACCAGCGGTTGAAGACGGCGCCCGCGAGCGCGTTGCGCGCGATGGCGAGCGTCTGCCGGACCGCGCTTCCGGCGCCGAACGAGCCCTGGGTGCGCGGAACGCTCACCGGCCAGGACCGCTCGGATGGCAGCGTGGGGGCGACGCTCCGCCGCCTGCGACGGCGGTCGCCTTCCTCCACGTGCGCGAACCGAAACGTTCCGAGCAGCAGCGCGAGCACCCCGGCCGCCACCCCGAGCCAGACCGCGCGATTCCACGCCAGCGCCGCGGGCAGGCCTACCAGCCGCGTGTTTCGCTCCGCCTCCGTCCAGTACTGCGTCAGCTCCAGCAGCGTCGCGGCCCCCAGCGGGTCGACCAGCGTGGTCAGCGCCGGGCTCGCGATCAGGTGCACGTAGTTGAGCATGACGACGTAGGCGACGAAGAAGCCGATCACCCCCAGGTAGACCGGGAGCGTCTGCCGCGCGAGCGCCCCGACCGTGAACAGGACCGCTCCGACCAGGACGAGGTTGGGCAGCTGAAACGTGAAGTACGGCTCGATGTGGGTGGCGAGCCGGAACGGGCCGACCGGCTCGTCGCCGGTCGAGGCGATCCACGTCCCGACCAGGATCCCCAGCGGGATCGCCACCATGACGGCGGCGTTCACGGCGAGCGATCCGAGGAACCGCCCCCCGAGGAACTCGGCCTTGCCGACCGGGGAGGTGAAGAGGAGCGCGTCCATCTCCACCTCGATGTCCCGCACCGCCGCCTCGCCGAAGAGCGCCGCGGTGACGAGCATGCCGAACATGCCGACGATGACCGAGAGGCCGGCGATTCGCTCCGGCGCGTTGGCATAC
>DATFFS010000156.1:0-8533 GCA_035249945.1 Gemmatimonadota bacterium | reverse complement strand
AGAGCAGCGGCCTTCTAAGCCGCGGGTCGGGGGTTCGAATCCTCCCCGGGGCGCCATACGGTGACGCGCGGTAGATTCTCGCCTCACGTGGTGGGCGTAGCTCAGCTGGTTAGAGCACCAGGTTGTGGCCCTGGGGGTCGGGGGTTCGAGTCCCCTCGCTCACCCCACGTTCAGGCGGAGTCGGCCGGCGAGCAGCCGGCCGCTTCGCGCATTGTCCCCATGAACGGCTACCGATATATTCCCGTCGCCGCTTTCGCGGTCCCTCCCGCTCGTGCGCCGCTAGCTCAACTGGCAGAGCAACTGACTCTTAATCAGTAGGTTCCTGGTTCGATTCCAGGGCGGCGCACCAGCTGCGAGCAGTCCGATGAGATCCAAGCCATACGGTTAACGACCGAAAATCCAAAGGGCTTGGTGACGAGTCCTTTTCGGGGTGTGCGCTCGTTCGTAACCGAGGCCCTGGTCCTGCCCGAGCGGTGAATTCGCTGGCCCCAGCCTTTGCATTTAGATTGAGGGCCTTGATGTGTGAGGGGGGAAGGGTCGAACAGGAGCAGCAATGCCTGACCAAAGTGCGATCCGAGCCGGGTTCGTGGCGCTGGTGGGGCGGCCGAACGCGGGCAAGTCCACACTCCTGAATGCACTGGTCGGCGAACATCTCGCGGCGGTCAGCCGGAAGGCGCAGACGACCCGGCACCGGATCCCCGGCTTTCTGACCGACGATTCCACGCAATTCGTCTTCGTCGACACCCCCGGATTCCTCGATCCCGCCTACCCCCTCCAGCAGAGCATGCTCGACACCGCGCGGTCATCCCTGGATGGCGTGGACGTCGTTTGCTGGCTGGTCGACCACGACGAGCCATCCGGGCGCGAGGAGGACCTGCTGCGGGAGCTCGCGGGGCGTCCGGTGAACGGTGCGAGTTCCGACAGGCTTCCGCTGCTTCTGCTCCTCACGAAGAGCGATCAGGTGCCGGTCGGCAAGCTCGACGCCCGCGAACGCACATGGTCGGAGCTCGGTGTGTGGGCGGGCCGCTACAGGCTGAGCGCACTGACAGGAGCGGGGCTTCCCGAGCTCCTGGCGGGGCTGCGCGAGCGGCTTCCCGAGCAGCCGTTCTTCTACGACCCTGAAGATCTGACGGATCTCAACGTGCGCTTCCTGGCCGCCGAGATGGTGCGTGAGGCCTGCTACGAGGAACTCGGCGCCGAGCTTCCGTACAGCGTCCACGTCGAGGTGACGGAATGGCGTGAGCCCGCGCGGGAGGGAGACAAGACCTTGATACGCGCCACGATGTATGTCGAACGGGAGAGCCAGAAGGGGATCGTAATAGGGAAGGGAGGGGCAAAGCTCTCCGAGATCGGACGCAGGGCCCGGGCGTCGATCGAAGAGCTCATACGCGGACCGGTCTTCCTGGAACTCAGGGTCAAGGTTCGCCCGCGCTGGTCCCGCCGAGAACGGGACCTCCAGCACTTTGGCTACAAGAGGCAGTCAACGTGAACGCTCACAAGGAGTTGGAATGGCACTCGACAAGGAGCTTCTAGACATCCTGGCCTGCCCGAAGTGTAAGGGCGACCTGACCTACAAGGAGAGCGAGCAGGTGCTGGAATGCCCTGTTTGCCGGCTTCGCTATCCGATCAAGGACGACATCCCCATCATGCTGATCGACGAGGCGGAATCGTTTTGAAGGGCGGGCCCAAGAAACCGGATACCGTGGCGGGAAGCCGGGAGGAAGCCGTTCTCGAGTACCTGGCTCGATCGCAGCGCCCGCTCAAGCTCAAGGAGATCGCACGCGGAATCGACGTCGGGGAGGATGGATACCCCGACCTGAAGCAAGCCCTCGCGCGCCTCACCGAAGAGGGCAGGGTCTACCGCACCAAGCCCCAGCGCTATGCCCTGCCGGAGCAGATCAATCTGGTCGTGGGGACGCTCGACTCGACCCGCAAGGGAGCCGGGTTCGTCGTCCCCGAGAAGAAGAAGGCGGGCGACGCCGACGTCTTCGTGCCGCCGCACAAGCTGGGAGGCGCCGTCCACGGCGACCGGGTGGTGGCCCGGGTAGAGGGTCGGCGGGGGCGCGACAACCCGGAAGGGCGGATCATCCAGGTCCTCGAGCGCGCGCATACCCAGGTCGTCGGCACGCTCCAGCGCGGGAAGCGATTCGGATTCGTGGTGCCCGACAACACGCGCCTCGGCTTCGACGTCTACGTGCCGGAGGAGGACCTGAAGCAGGCCGAGGAGGGCCAGAAGGTGGTGGTGACGATCGAGGACTGGGGCGACGGCACGAAGAATCCGGAAGGTCGCGTGGTCGAGGTTCTCGGAGATCCCGACGCGCCCGGCGTGGACATCCTCTCGATCATCCGCACGCACGAACTCGACCCCGAATTCCCGCCGGAGGTCGAGAGCAGCGCCCAGGCGATCCGCGGCGACTTCGATGCCGAGGCCCGGCGCCGTCTGGACCTCCGCGAAACGCTCGTCTTCACGATCGATCCGCACGACGCCAAGGACTTCGACGACGCGCTCTCGATCGAGCGCAAGGGCGACGATCTGTGGGAGATCGGAATCCACATCGCCGACGTCAGCCACTACGTGAAGGAGGGCAGCCCGATCGACGAGGAAGCCTTCGAGCGCGGTACCTCCGTGTACCTGGTCGACCGGGTGATCCCGATGCTCCCGGAGCACCTGTCCAATGGCCTGTGCTCACTCAAGCCCGACGAGGATCGACTCACCTACTCCGTGATCGCCACTATCGACGGCAAGGGCGACGTTCGCGAGAGCAGCTTCCACGAGAGCGTGATCCGCAGCCGCTACAGGCTCACTTACCAGGAGGCGCAGGATCTGATCGAGAGCAAGCTGCCCCGGGACGATCTCCAGCCGATGCTTTCGCCGCTCCAGACCCTTCGCGGCCTGGCGAAGGTCCTGCGCCAGAAGCGGGCGGCTCGTGGCAGCCTCGACTTCGACCTGCCCGAGGCGCGCGTGGAGCTGGACGAGGAAGGATTCCCGATCGACATCCAGGAGTCCGTGCGGCTCGACAGCATGCGCCTGATCGAGGAGTTCATGCTGCTGGCCAACGAGACCGTCGCGCGTCATGCCACGCGGCTGAAGGTGCCCTTCATCTATCGCGTCCACGACCGCCCCGCGCCGGAGAAGATCGATCAGATCCGCGATTTCGTGGCCGCGCTGGGCTACCAGCTGCCGCGACCGAAGAAGGGCAAGATCGACCCGCGGGTATTCGCCGAGATCATCGATCAGGCGCGGGGCAAGCGCGAGGAGGAGCTGGTCAACACCGTGATTCTGCGGTCCATGAAGCAGGCCCGCTACCAGGTCGACAACCTCGGCCACTTCGGGCTGGCGGCGAGCGACTACACCCACTTCACCTCGCCGATCCGGCGCTACCCGGACCTGGAGGTGCACCGGCTGCTCAAGCGCATCCAGGCCGGCGAGCGGTGGAAGGATGATCGTGAGGCGCAGATCGCCAGGCTGGAGCGGATCGCGGACCACTCCTCGGTGGAAGAGCGCAACGCCGTCGACGCGGAGCGGGACTCGATCGATCTGAAGAAGGTGGAGTTCATGGAACGCCATATCGGCGACGAGTTCGACGGAACGATCAGCGGTGTGACCTCGTTCGGCATGTTCGTGCGGCTGGAACGGTACTTCGTGGAGGGGCTGATCCACATGCACGCTCTGTCCGACGACTACTACGAGTTCCACGAGGACAAATACGCGCTCCTCGGACGCAACACGGGGCGGCGATTCCGCCTGGCGGATCCCGTTCGCGTGCGCGTCGAGTCGGTGGACAAGGAGCGGCGCCAGATAGACTTCGTGCTGGTCGAGAAGCAGATGGAGCGGAAACAAGCTCGCGCCTAGTCGTCGCTGGACGTAAGCTGCGCGCTTGACTTCGCACGCGCGTTATGGTATGAGAAGGCGAACCGTGCGGACCTCACAAGGAGGGGAATCATGGCGAACGGTCAAGGTGGCGGGGGTGGGAACGGCGGTGTGTACGCGATTCTGATCATCATCGTGATTCTCATCCTGGCTGCGGTGCTCTACATGAGCGGCGCATTCGGCGGAGGCGATGACGCGACCGACATCAACGCCGACGTGAACATCGAGAATCCGGTTGGGGACGGAGGCGGCGGCGGGGGAGAGTAGCCCGATCGACGGTCCTCGAAAGCGAGCGGCGGGAGGCTGAGAACCCTCCCGCCGTTTTTTCGTCAACCCGCGGTGGAGAGCGAAAGGGTCTCGAACGCGGTCTTCTCCGCGATTCCCTGCTCGAGCGGGACGCGATAATTGCCGCTCATGCACGCGTCGCAGTGCTGTTCCCTCGCCCCTACCGCCCTGTAGAGTCCATCGAACGAGAGGTATCCGAGGGAGTCAGCCCCCACGAAGGCGGCGATCTCGGGCACCGTCATGTTCGCCGCGATGAGCTCGTCGCGATTCGGGATGTCGATTCCGTAGTAGCAAGGGTGGCGTAGTGGAGGAGAGGCGACCCGCAGGTGGACTTCGGCGGCACCCGCCTCGCGAATGAGGCCGACCAGCGCCTTCGACGTCGTTCCGCGGACGATCGAGTCGTCGACGACGACCACGCGCTTTCCGCGGATCACGCTCGTGACGGGATTGTATTTGACCTTGACGCGGAAGTCCCTGACCGCCTGGCCGGGCTGGATGAAGGTGCGTCCGACGTAGTGGTTGCGGATCAGGCCGAGCTCGAACGGCAGCCCGCTGATCTCTGCGTAACCGAGCGCCGCCGAGTTGCTCGAATCGGGGACGGCGAACACGCAGTCGGCGTCTGCGGGATGCTCGCGGGCCAGCTCGCGGCCGAGCCGCCGGCGGGCTTCGTCCACGCTCAGGCCGTACAGGATCGAGTCCGGCCGCGCGAAGTAGATCTGCTCGAAGACGCAGAGGCATTCGGCTTCGGCGGGGGAAGCGCGAAGGAGCTCCGAGTCGCCATCGAGGCCGACCTTGAGAACCTCACCGGGGCCCAGCTCACGCTCCAGCTCCACGCCGAGCAGGTCCAGCGCGCAGCTCTCGGATGCGACGACGATGGCGCCATTGCGGCGGCCGATCGACAGTGGCCGGAAGCCGTGCGGGTCCCGCGCCGCGTAGAGCCCGTCCGGCGTCAGGATGAGCAGGGAGTAGGCGCCGGTGAGGCGGTCGAGTGCGTTCAGCACGGCGCGGTCGCGTGACGGGTCGCGCTCGGCCGCGATCAGGTGAACGACGACCTCGGTGTCCATGGTCGACTGGAAGATCGAGCCGGACCGCTCGAGCCTGCGCCGCAGCGTGCGCGCGTTCGTCAGGTTGCCGTTGTGCGCGACGGCGAGAAAGCCGTCGCGGTAGTTGACGACGATGGGCTGTGCGTTGGCAAGCGTGGGGCTGCCCGTGGTCGAGTAGCGGTTATGGCCGATCGCGGAAGTTCCGGGAAGCGCCGCCAGCGCGCTCTCGTCGAAGGCGTCGGCCACGAGTCCCATCGCGCGGTGCGCGTAGGCGCGCACGCCGTCGCTCGAGACGATGCCGGAGGATTCCTGGCCGCGATGCTGGAGTGCGTACAGGCCCAGATACGCCCACTCGGCTGCACGCTCGGGTCCGATCACCGCGACGATGCCGCACTCTTCCCGAGGTCCGCTCACCGTTCGTCCTCCATGCTCTCCATCCGCTTCTCGATGGCGTTCCGCCAGCGCCGCTCCAGCTCCTCGCGCGGCCGCTCTCCGGCGCCGTGGAAGCGGATCCGGCCGTCGTCGGTCACGCGTCCGGCCTCGCGCCAAGGCGCTCCCGCCGACTCGAGGCGGGCGCGAAGGAATCCGAGCCGCTCGGCCGGCGTGACGAGCAGGTAGCGCGCCCCGTCCTCGCCGAACAGGGCGCCGTGCGGGGCGCCCTCGGCCTCCGGGAGCGCGAGGTCGATCCCGCACTCCGCGGGGAGCCCGAAGCAGATCTCCGCCGCCGTGACCGCCAGCCCGCCGTCCGAAACGTCCTGGGCGGTGACCGCCAGGCCCTCTCGCACGAGATCGCGGACGATCTCCGCGTTCCGGCGCTCGGTTTCGAGATCGACCGCGGGAGCCCGCCCGGCGACGACCCCCATCACCTCGGCCAGGAACGAGCCGGCGCCCAGGTGCGTGCCGTCCGGCCCGATCAGAACGAGTGCGTCTCCGGGTGCGCCCCCGCCTCTCGGCCGAGTATCCAGGTCCTCGAGGAGGCCCACCATTCCGATCGTCGGCGTGGGATAGATGGCTGCCCTTGGCGATTCGTTGTAGAAGGAGACGTTTCCGCTCACGACGGGCGCGTCGAGCGCCCGGCAGGCCTCCGCGATCCCGCGAACGGCCTCGGCGAACTGGAAGTATACCGCGTCCTTCTCGGGATTGCCGAAGTTGAGACAGTCGGTCACCCCGAGCGGTCGGGCGCCGACGCAGGCCAGGTTGCGGGCCGCTTCGGCGACGGCCAGCGCGCCACCCCGCCATGGGTCGCAGTAGGCGTAGCGACCGTTGCCGTCGGTGACCACCGCGACTGCTGCCGGCGTTCCCTTGATCCGGAGGAGCGCCGCCCCGGCGGTTCCGGGCCCGAGGACCGTATTCGTCTGGACGTGGTGGTCGTACTGCTCCCAGACCCAGCGCTTCGAGGCGATCGTGGGCGCCGACAGGAGCGTCTCGAGCGCGGCCAGCGGATCGACCCGCGCGATCTCGCCGGTGCCCGGCATGCGCGCGTGCACTTCCGCCAGGTACGCCGGCTCGCCGACCTCCCGTACGTAGCGCGGCACCTCGTCGACCAGCGCCGCGACCGGGATCCGGCACACCTCCTGGCCGTCCTCCAGCACCCGCCAGAGATCGTCGTCGGTGACCCTGCCGACGCGGGTGCACGGGAGATCCCACTTCGCCGCGATCGCCAGGAGCGCGGGCTCCTGGTCCGCGCGGGCCACGACCAGCATCCGCTCCTGCGACTCCGACAGCAGGACCTCGTACGGCGTCATATCGGGCTCGCGCCGGGGCACCAGCGCGACGTCGATCTCGATGCCCGTCCCGGCGCGGGCGGCCATCTCGCTGCTCGACGAGGTCAGGCCCGCAGCGCCCATGTCCTGGACGCCGATCGCCGCCCCGGACTCGATCAGCTCGAGCGTCGCTTCCAGCAGGAGCTTCTCGGTGAACGGATCGCCGATCTGCACCGTGGGCCGGCTTTCGGCGGTGTCGGCGGACAGCTCGGTCGAGGCCAGCTTGCTCGCGCCGTGGATCCCGTCCCGGCCGGTGGAGGCGCCGAGCACGTAGACGGCGTTTCCGGGCCCCGCGGCGCTCGCGCGCATGAGGTCCTCGTGCCGGATCAGCCCCACGCACATCGCGTTGACGAGCGGGTTTCCGGCGTAGGCATCGTCGAACACGATCTCGCCGCCGACGGTCGGCACGCCGACGCAGTTGCCGTAATCCCCGACGCCTCGGACCACGTGGCGGAAAAGGTAGCGGACGTGCGGGTCCTCGAGCGCGCCGAAGCGCAGGCTGTCGAGCATCGCGATCGGCCGGGCGCCCATCGTGAAGACATCGCGCAGGATCCCGCCCACCCCGGTGGCCGCGCCCTGGTAGGGCTCGACCGCGGAAGGATGGTTGTGGGACTCCATCTTGAAGACGACCGCCAGGCCGTGACCGACGTCGACGGCGCCGGCGTTCTCGCCGGGTCCCTGCACGACCTGCGGACCGGTGGATGGAAACTCGGACAGCAGCGCGCGGCTGTACTTGTAGCCGCAGTGCTCGCTCCACATGAGGCTGAACACGCCGAGCTCGGTGAAGTTCGGCTCCCGGCCGAGCAGCTCGACGATGCGATCGAACTCGTCGGCGCGAATCCCGTGGGCGGCGATGACGTCGGGGGTGACCGGGGTGTCGCGGAGCGCGACGGTCACGCGGCGGCCTCCAGGAGCCCGCGGAACACCCCTCGGCCGTCCTCCGAACCGACCAGCAGGCTCATCGCGCGGTCGGGGTGGGGCATGAGCCCGACCACGTTGCCGTCGCTGCCGGCGATCCCCGCGATGTTCCGCGCGGAGCCGTTGGGGTTGGCCGCGACCGTGGCCTCGCCGGTCTCGTCGACGTAGCGGAAGACGACCCGCCCCTCGCCTTCCAGGCGATCGAGCGTCTCCGCGTCGGCCACGTAGTTGCCCTCCCCGTGGGCGACTGGGAAGCGGACGAGCTGCCCCTGCCGGAAGTGACGCGTGAAGGGCGTCGCGATGCCATCGACCCGCAGCCACTGCCCGCGACAGACGAACGACAGGCCCGCGTTTCGCATCAGGGCCCCCGGCAGGAGGCCCGCCTCGGTAAGGATCTGGAAGCCATTGCAGATGCCGAGCACGGGACCGCCCGAGCGCGCGAAGGCGATCACGCGCTCCATGATCGGGCTGAAGCGGGCGATCGCGCCGGCGCGCAGGTAGTCGCCATAGGCGAAGCCGCCGGCGAGCACGATCCCGCGGACGGCACCGAGCTCGGTATCCTTGTGCCAGAGCCAGACCGGGCGCGCGCCGTCAACGGCCGCCACGGCGTCGAACACGTCCTGGTCGCAGTTCGTCCCCGGGAAGCGCACGAT
>DATFFS010000155.1:0-15260 GCA_035249945.1 Gemmatimonadota bacterium | reverse complement strand
CCGGTCGACCCACGCGATCGATCCCCCGCCGGCTCCCACGGTCTGGATGTCGATCATGGGGATCCGGAGAGGGATCCCGTCGATCTCGGTCTCGGTCGTCCGCAGGGGCTCCCCCGGCACGAGCGCGACGTCGCAGGAGGTGCCGCCCATGTCGAACGTCACGAGGCGCTCGATCCCCGCAGCGCGCGCCGCCAGATGCGCCCCCGCCACACCCGCGGCCGGGCCGGAGAGAATCGTCGAAACCGCCCGCCCGGCCGCCGCGGCCGCGCGCGCGCTCCCGCCGCTGGAGAGCATGATCCGCAGCTCGGCGGCAGCCACACGGTTCTCGAGCCCCGCGATGTAGGCGGCCACCACCGGGGCCAGCCCCGCGTCCACGACCGCCGTCGCCCAACGCTCGTACTCACGCGGCTCGGAGGCGACCTCGTGGCTGCCGACGGCGGAGATCCCGCGGGCTCGCAGGTGGCCCAGCGCCTCGCGCTCCATGCCGGGATGGCGCGCGGAATGGAGGAAGGCGACGACGATCGTCCGCGCACCCGCGTCGAGGAGCTCGTCGACGGCGCGATCGAGCTCGCTCGTCTCCAGCGGAGCGAGCACGCTCCCGTCGGCGGACGCGCGCGCCGCGACGCCGCGGATCAGCGCATCGGCGACGATCCGGCGCGGCCCTTCAGGGGCCAGAGAATAGAGGCCGCGTCGTCGCTGCCGCCCGATCGCAAGGACGTCCTCGAAGCCGCGATTGACGACCACGCCCACGCTGCCGAGCCGCCCCTCGAGAAAGGCGTTGGTCGCCACCGTCGACCCGTGGAGGAGCGCCGAGACCGGGCGCTCGCCCGCCAGCGCGCGCTCGCACGCGGCCACGGCGCGTCCGGGGTCGTCGGGTGTGGAGGGAAGCTTGTGGACGGAGAGCGTGCCATCCGGAAGCTCGGCCACGCCGTCGGTGAACGTGCCCCCGGCGTCGATGCCGATCCTCAGGCGGCCCGCGGCGGGATCCGGGTCGACCAGCAGGCCCCGGTCAGACGGCCGGGAAGAGGATCTCCGCGTCGGGGGCCACCTGGTCGCCGATCGGGAGGCGCGGGTCGAGCTCGATCTCGGCGCCGTCGATCCGGGCGCGCAGCGGGCCGGGCAGCATCGTGGCGGGCGCAAAGTACAGCTCGACGAGAGCGGAGAGATCGCCGGCGGGCGTGCCGGGCTCGACCAGGTGACAGACCCCCCGTTCGCCGCAGGCCAGGACCAGCGTCAGCCGCGAGTCGCTCACGCGCCCGAACCGGTCTCCGTTTCCCCGATCATCGACTCGTCGACCTCCGGCCAGTCGCTCTCCCGCAGCCCCGCGGTGGTCCGCCGCCGCTCGGCGAGATCGTCCTCCAGTTCCTCGAGATTCCGCTGCCCGCTCGCGAAGAACTCCGCCAGCCTGTCCTTGAGGAGCTGCCGCGAGGCGGCCCCAGAGCGCGGCGCGACGAGGATCCCCAGCAGGAAGCCGGCCCCCAACGCCTTCAGCTTGCCGATCATGATACCTCTTCGTGGAGGTTGCGCGGCTCGATCGCAAGATGGGCCGGAACGCCCGGCCGAGTCAACCGCGGCTTCTTGTCAGATTCCTACTATCGACGGCGTATCAGAAGGGATAGATAGTATGGCGAACGGGCGCCGATGCGCCGCCGTCCACTGACTCGGAGGAGGAGGGGGAAAGGCCATGCTCTGGACCATAATCGTGATCCTGTTGATCCTGTGGCTGCTGGGAGGGTTCGTGAGACCGGTGGGCGGGTTCATCCATCTGCTCCTGGTCATCATCCTTATCCTCGTCGTTATCCAGCTGCTGTGACCGATCGGATTCTCACGCGAGAGCGGTAAGTCGGGATGAAAGAAAAACGGGTCGCCTCACGGCGACCCGTTTCGTTTTCCTCCAGATCAGCTGGTGCCCAAGGGGAGATTCGAACTCCCACGGCCTTTCGGCCACTGCCCCCTCAAGACAGCGTGTCTACCAATTCCACCACTTGGGCTCGGGGCGTTGAAAATGGCCCACCCGCTGCGTTGGGCTCCTCGTGTCTACGGCTGGGTCGGCTCGCCTGCGGGCGCGGGGGTGACCGCGGGTTCCCCGGCGTCTCCCTGTTCCTCCCCGCCCATGATCGATTGCAGGTCGCCGGGCTCGCCGACCTCGGTGGGGGCGTCGGCCGGAGCGGCCGGCTGCTGCTGGCCCTGCATCTCGGATTCGATCAGGCTCCGGGGCGCCGTTCCCCGGACGCTGAGGAGCGAGATCGCGAAGCAGATCACGAGGAACGCGCCGCCGAGCCATTTCGTGGCGGTGTGCAGGAACGTCGCGGTCTGCCGGCTGCCCATCATCTCCATGCCCGTCCCGGCACCGCCGAAGCCTGCGGCCAGACCCCCTCCCTTGCCGGATTGGAGCAGCACGGCGACGACGAGGGCGAAGCAATCGATCAGCAGCAGGATGAGGAGGATAGCGTACATAGCAGCCTAAGAATCTACCGCCTCGGCCGGAAGCGTCAACCGCGCGCCGCGCGGACGATCGCCGCGAAGCCACGCGGTTCGAGGCTGGCTCCGCCCACCAGTGCGCCGTCGACGTCCGGCTGTCCCAGGAGATCGCCGGCGTTGTCGGGCTTTACGCTCCCACCGTACAGGATCGGGGTCGCCGCCGCCGTCGCCGGCGCGGAGAGCGTAGCCAGGATCTCGCGGATGGCCGCGTGCATCTCCTGGGCGTCGCCCGCAGCGGCCGTCCGGCCGGTTCCGATCGCCCAGACCGGCTCGTAGGCGATCGACAGCCGCGCGCTCTCCTCCCGTGTCAGGCCGTCGGCCGCGCGCGTCAGCTGCCGCAACACCACGGCCCGGGCGCTTCCCCGCTCCCGCTCCTCCAGCGTCTCACCCACGCAGAGCATCGGATCGAGGCCCGCGGCGAGCGCTGCGCGCAGCTTCAGACCGCACGTCTCGTCGGTCTCGCCGAAGAGCTGGCGCCGCTCGCTGTGCCCGACGAGCACCCGGCGCGCGCCGGTTGCGGCGATCATCCCCGCCGACACCTCTCCGGTGAACGCACCCTCGGCCTCCCAGTGACAGTTCTGACCGCCCACCGAGGCGTCCCGCCGGCCGCGCGCCGCCCGCACGACCGCCTCGAGGATCGGAAACGGCGGGAAGAACGCCACCTCCACCCCCGTGCGGGGTGCGGGAGCCGCGCTGCCGAACACGTCGAAGTAGCGGCTCACGTCGGCGGCCGACTTGTGCATCTTCCAGTTGGCCGCGACGATCAGCGCGCGACTCACGCGCCCTCCGCCCGGCGTCCAGCCGATCCGTCGCGAGGCGGGTCCAGCGCCGCGATCCCGGGGAGCGTCGCACCGCTGACCAGCTCGAGCGCCGCGCCACCGCCCGTCGACGCGTGGCGAACGTCCTCGAGTCGCCCGGCCTCCTCGATCGCCGCGATCGAGTCTCCGCCTCCGACGACGGTGTATGCGCCGGCGTCGGTGGCCGAGGTCAGGAGCTCGGCGAAGGCCCGTGTGCCGGCGTCGAACGGCGGGGTCTCGAAGACCCCCAGCGGCCCGTTCCAGAACACGGTTCCCGCGGCCCCGATCCGACCGCCGAGCGCCTCCACGGTTGCGGCGCCGATATCGAGGATCTTCCATCCGCGCTCCACCGCCGATGACGCCACCGTCCGGCTCTCCGCCCCGGGCGCGAGCTCCCGCGCCACAACCACGTCGACGGGAAGCTCGATCGCCGCGCCATGGCGCTCGAGCAGCGTGCGCGCCTCCTCCAGGAGATCCGGCTCGACGAGCGAGTCCCCGACCTCCATCCCCGCGGCCATAAGGAACGTGTTCGCCATCCCCCCTCCGAGGCAGACGCGATCGCAGCGCGCGAGGAGGCCCCGTAGTGTCTCCAGCTTTCCCGCGATCTTGGCGCCGCCGAGAATCGATACGAACGGCCGGCGCGGGCTCTCCAGCACCCGCCGGAACGCGGCCAGCTCGCGCTGCACCAGCTTTCCCGCCACGCACGGGTCGAGATGCTCGGTGACGCCCACGGTGGAGGCGTGCGCGCGATGGCACGTTCCGAACGCGTCCTGCACGAACAGGTCGGCGAGCGATGCGAGGCGTTTCGCGAACGCCGGGCCGTTCGCCTTCTCGCCGGGGTCGAACCGCAGGTTCTCGAGGAGGACGATCTCGCCGACGGGGACCGGTGCCTCGCCGCCGCCAGGCGGAGCCGGCGCGTACGCGACCGGCTTACCGAGCAGCTCCTCCAACCGCCTCGCGACCGGCTCCATCGTCAGCTCGGGGTCCGGCCCCTTCGGGCGCCCGAGGTGGCTTGCGAGCACGACGGCCGTCCCTCGCTCGAGCAGTGATTCGATCGTCGGCAGCGCGGCTCGGATCCGCACGTCGCTCGATACTCGCCGCTCGCGGCCTCGGCCCTCGAGCGGCACGTTGAAGTCGACCCGTACGAGCACCCGGCGCCCCGACAGCTCGGCCGCGTCGAGGTCGTCCAGCGACAGGCGCTCCAGCTCGGACGGCGCGCCGCCCGCGGTCATTTCCCCACGAAGGGCCGCAATCGCTCGGTGAGGTCGACGAGCCGGCTCGAGAAGCCCATCTCGTTGTCGTACCACGAGAATACCTTTACCAGCGTGCCATCCAGGACGGCCGTCGAAAGCGCGTCGACGCTGGACGAGAAGGACGTCGAGTTGAAGTCGATGGACACCAGCGGCTCCTCGCTGACGTCGAGGATCCCCTTCAGCTCGCCGGCTGCGGCCTGCCGGAAGGCGTCGTTGATCTCCTCGGCGCTCGTCTCCCGCTCGACCTCCACGGTCAGGTCGACCAGCGACACGTTCGGGGTCGGAACGCGGATCGACACGCCATCGATCTTGCCGGCCAGCTGGGGGAGGACGAGCGCGGTCGCGCGCGCCGCGCCGGTGGTCGTCGGGATCAGGGAGAGCGCCGCCGCGCGCGCCCGCCGGAGGTCCTTGTCCGGCGAATCAACCACGTGCTGGCTCGCGGTGTAGGCGTGGGTCGTGGTCATGAGTCCGTGGACCCAGCCGGCCGTCGCCAGGATGACTTTTGCTACCGGCGCCAGGCAGTTGGTGGTGCAGGAGGCGTTCGAGATCACGTCGTGCTCCGCCGCGAGCTGGTCGTCGTTGACTCCCATGACGACCGTCAGGTCGACGCCCTTGGCTGGAGCCGACACGATGACCTTCTTTGCCCCGGCCGCGAGGTGCTGCGCCGCCTCGTTGCGGTCCTTGAACCGTCCCGTCGACTCGATGACGACGTCGATCCCCAGATCGCCCCACGGGAGCCTGGTGGGATCCCTTTCGGAGAGGACGCGCAGCTCGTCGTCGCCTGCCATCAGCCTGCCGTCCTTCGACGTCACGTCCGCGTCGAGCCGGCCGTGCACCGAGTCGTACTTCAGCAGGTGGGCGAGCGTCGGGCCGTCGGTCAGATCGTTCACCGCGACCAGATCGATGTCCCGGCCCGACTTGCGGAGGGCGCGGTAGGTCAGACGGCCGATCCGGCCGAATCCGTTGATCGCAAGGCGCATCGTATCCTCCTGAAGTGACATCCCGGAAATGCGAGCAGAAACGGGTCCGCGGGGGCGGCAAATTACCGTTGCGACCCGTCCAGCGCGAGGGCGAACGTGATCGCGGTGACGTTCCCGGCGCCAGCGGCTTGAAGGGCCTGCGCCGCGGAGGACAGCGTCGCGCCGCTCGTGGCCACGTCGTCGACGAGGCAGACGGCGGCCCCGGGCCTGAGTCCCGCGCGCGCGTCGAAGGCGGCCTCGACGTTGCGCCGGCGCGCGGCGCGGCCGAGACCGACCTGGGACCGGGTCGCGCGCGACCGGACGAGGGCGTCGAGGACCGGGATACCGAGCCGGGTGGAGAGTGACCCGGCGATCAGGGCCGACTGATTGAACCCGCGCTCCCTGAGGCGGGCCGCGTGGAGCGGAACCGGCACGAGGACGTCGAGCCCGGCGGCCCGGCTTCCCAGCGAGTCCACCATCGCAACGGCGCAGAGATCGGCCAGGTGGGTCCAGCCGCGATACTTGAGGGCATGAGCGATCGACTCCGCCGCTCCGGCGTAGCGGACGGCCGCGACCGCGCTCAGTCCGCTCGGCCAGTCGCGACAGCGAGCGCAATCGGCGGGAGAGCCCGGCCGCGGCAGCGAGCACCGCCGGCATCCCGCCGCCAGCGGCCGCAATGTCGCGCGGCACCAGCGACAGACTCCGGGCCGCGCCGCCGGCACCGGCTCGCCGCAATGGACGCAGAGCGGGGGCAGGAGCACGTCGAGCAGGAAGCGGAGAGCGCGCCGAGAGACCATGCGAGCAGGAAGCTCACGAGGGAGGACCGGCGGGCGGACAAAGGGCGGAGGCCGGGTCGACCGGCCCCCGCGAAGATGCCTTGTGATCGGCGCCCGGCGGGCGCCAGATTTCTACTGCGCCAGCGTGCCGGCCGGTCCGAGGGCCGGGAACTGGGCCGAGATCATCGCCAGATATCGCTCCCGCTCCTCGCCGGTCAGGATCGGGACCAGCTTTCGGACCCACTCCTGCGCCTGCTCGACGCGCTGGCTCATGTAATTCGCGCCCACGAGCCCCAGGTAGGCGAGCTTGATCCCCTCGTCGAGGCGAAGCGCCTGCTCGAAGGCCACGATTGCGCGCGGGTAGTCGCCGAGCTGGAAGTACGAGCCCCCCAGCAGGGCGTACGCGTTGCCGTGCCGCGGATCGAGCTCCACTACACGCTCGAACAGCGGGATCGCCTCGCGGTAGCGGCGCGCGGCGTAGAAGCCGCCGGCCACGGTGTAGAGGGAATCGGATTCATCGGGGGAAACTGCGGGGAGGGTGGTGGCCGTAGACGCGTCAGCGGCGTCCGGCAGTAGTATGGCTCCGGCCAGCATTCCGGCCGCGAGCAGACATCTCAATCGCATGATCCCTTCTCGTCCTCCGTGAGGAAGTGGGCGATGGGGGGGGATAGAATGAATTAAGTCGGTTGGCCGCCGCAGCGGACGAGCCATTGTAAAGGCGGACCGCCCTCAAAGTCAACCTCGGGATCGAAACAAACGATCACATTAGGATTACTCTGGCATGGAATGGTGGTGCCGAAAACAGTTACAGGCGGGGAGCACGACCTCTATCCCCCGCGTTATGACGCGCCGTGAGACCGCTCAGCCGTCGGCGGCGGGGCGCGCCTCGGAGGTCAGCTCGGCATGCCGCTCGGCGAACGCTTCCAGGCACGCCTGCATAGCGACGAACACCTCGCGGTAGACGTCCTCGTCCCACCCCATGGGGTCCCGGATCTCGTCCCCCCGGACCGCGCCATCGGGCGCGAGCTCGGCCACCAGCCGAACATCGGCGGTCGAATCCATGCTCCGGACGGCCGCCGCGTGGGATGGCGCCATGCAGAGAATGGTATCGGACCAGGCTACCATCTCCTCGTCCAGCTGGCGGGCGACGTGGCCGGAGATGTCGAGGCCCGCACGGGCGGCGGTGGCCACGGCGTGCGCCTGCGCCGCCCCGCCGATCACCGCGAACGTGCCGGCCGAACGGACCTCCGCGTCGACCCCGAGCTCCGCGAAGCGGGCCCGTAGCAGGCCCTCGGCCATCGGCGAGCGGCAGGTGTTGCCCGTGCAGACGACGAGCACGCGGTAGGGTCGCGACGTCACAGGGCGAAGTTACCGGCGCGCCTGGAGATCGCCCACGACCGCGCGGATCGCCTCTGCCCGGATCGCCCCTTCGCGGAGGATCCGCGGAGGATCCGCGCCGGCGTCGACGATGGTCGACGGCAGGCCGGAGCGGGCGCCGGCAGGCATCGGCGCGGGCGATTCTCCGGTGCCGACCGCCACGAGCGCGACCTCGATCGCCTCTCCGCCGCTCGTTCGGGTCAGCGCCTCGAGCGCCGCCGCCACCTCGGTGGCAGGCGGCTCGTCACGCCGGTTCGCGCTGGTCGAGAAGAGCGCCTTGCCCCAGGCCGCGAGCAGCGTCGCCGAGACCGGGTCCGCCGCGGGTCGGAGCGCGATCGTCCCCGCTTCCTGTGCCGCAGACGGGGCCGCGGGCGAAGCCGGCAGCACGAGCGTCAGAGGGCCGGGCCAGAAGGCCGCCGCCAGGCGCTCGGCTGCCGGAGGCCATCCGGCGGTCAGCTCGCGCGCGGCATCGGGACCGGGCACCAGGCACACGAACGGCCGGGGGTCGGCATACCCCTTGAGACTGTAGGCGGAGGCGACGGCGAGCTCGGAGTACGGGTCGCCGCTGAGGCTGACTACGGTCTCGGTGGGGTGAAGGACGAGCCGCCCGCTCGAGAGGGCGCGGACAGCGGCCGCGATCCCGGCTTCGTCGGCCGGTCGCGGCGCGGCCGTCAGACCTTCACCTCGCCGGTCATCTCCAGCGAGCCGCCGTAGGCGTCCAGCCGAGGCCGTACCTCGCGGGCGAGAAAGGTCCTGGTTTGCTCGGGAGCGCGCCCCACGTACGTATCGGGATCGCGCGCGCGCTTCCAGGCCTCGGCCGGGAGCTCGGCGAACCCCGGCTCCGCCGCCAGGCGGTCCAGAAGATCGCTCCCCTCCCCACCCTCGATCCGCGCCGCGGCCTCGCGGGCCCGCACGCGGATCCGCTCGTGGAGCCGCTGGCGGTCGCCGCCCGAGCGGGCCGCCGCCATGAGCAGGGTCTCGGTCGCCATGGCCGGCAGCTCGCGCAGCAGGTTCGCCTTGACGGTCGTTTCGTGGACCTCGAGCCCGCGGGCGATCTCGTGATAGAGGATGAGGAGCGCGTCGACGGTCAGAAAGAGCTCCGGCACCGCGATCCTCCGCCCGGCGGAATCGTCCAGCGACCGCTCCAGCCACTGCGTGGCGGCGGTGTAGGCCAGATTGCCCGCGGTCTGGATGGCCAACCGGGACAGGGAGCTCATCCGCTCGGCGCGCATCGGGTTCCGCTTGTAGGGCATGGCCGAGGACCCGACCTGCCTCGCGCCGAACGGCTCCAGCACCTCGCCCAGGTGCTGGAGCAGCCGCACGTCCTGGCTGAACTTCCCGGCCGATTGGGCGACCCCGGCCGCGGTCGCGGCCCAGGCGGCGTCCACCTTGCGAGAATGGGTCTGCCCCGTGACGGGGAACGCACCTTCGGCGCCGAGCCTTCCGGTCACCCGGCGCTCGAGCTCGTCGACCTTCGCGCCGTCTCCGTCGGCCAGGGCGAGAAACGAGGCCTGCGTGCCGGTCGTCCCCTTGACCCCGCGCAGCCGGAATCCGGCCAGCCGGAACGCGATCTCGTCGAGATCGAGGAACAGGTCCTGGATCCAGAGGCACGCCCGCTTCCCCACGGTCGTCGGCTGCGCCGGCTGGAAGTGGGTCCAGGCGAGCGTGGGAAGATCGGCGTGCCGCTCGGCGAAGTCCGCCAGCGCGGCCACCACGCAGAGGCACTTGCGCTCCACCACGCGCATCGCGTCGCGCAGCACCAGGAGGTCCCCGTTGTCGACGACGAAGGCGCTCGTCGCGCCCAGGTGGAGGACGGGTCCGCCCGCCGTCGCGACCTCGCCGAAGGCGCGCACGTGCGCCATGACGTCGTGGCGGAGCTCCCGCTCGAGCTCGGCGGCGCGCGCGAAGTCGATCGTGTCGGCGTTTCGCCGGAGGTCGGCGATCTGCTCGGCGGTGACGCCGCCGATCCCGAGCTCCTGCTGGGCTTCGGCGAGGGCGATCCAGATCCGCCGCCAGGTGCGGATTCGCGTGCGGGCCGAGAACAGGCCGGCCATCTCGTCGCTCGCGTACCGCTCGAGGAGCGGATTCGCGTACCGGTCGTGGGCGTCGTTCACCGGCGTGGCCACGGCTTCCGGATCAGGTCGCAGCCCGGCCCAGGATCCTGAGCGCCAGATGCGCCGCGTTGGCCCCGGCGTCGATCCCCACCGCCGCCACGGGCACGCCGGGCGGCATCTGGGCGATCGCGAGCAGCGCGTCGATCCCTCGCAGCGCTCCGGCAGCCACCGGCAGACCGATGACGGGGAGGCGGGAGTGCGCGGCCACGACGCCGGGCAGCGCCGCGGCCAGGCCGGCGGCGGCGATCACCACGCGAATTCCGCGACCCTCCGCCTCCCGCGCCAGCTCCGCCACCCTGTCCGGTGTGCGGTGCGCAGAGGCGATCTCGACCTCGTACTCCACCCCCGCGTCGCGCAGCACTTTCTCCGCCTTTTCTATGACGGGCCGATCCGACTCCGACCCCGCCATGATCAAGACCTCGGTCCCATTCCGTTCCGTATTCATTCCCCTCGCTTTCGTCTGCCGGCGCATGGAGGGCGCTCAGAATGGCTCGATATCAAGTCGCGCGACGAGAGGACTCCGAGGCGTACGACTGTACGCCGCAGGAGGACACGAGGAGCGCAACGCAGAGAGCGAGCCATTATCAGCGCCCTCCTCAGATCCAGGTGTGGAAGTCGTCATCGATGATGTTCCGCTTCTTGTACCGCAGCATCGAATCCTGGCAGGAGCAGGCCCACGCGGCCGTCGGCAGGACCTCCAGCAGGTTCCAGACGATCTCCGGCATGAGCTGCAGCGTCTCGTCGATCCTGGCCCGGCGCGCTTCCTCCGACTCCGGCCGCGACGCCGGGTCGGCCTCCTCCCCCACCCCTTCCGCCCAGGCGGTGACGTAGGCCAGCGGATGGTAGCACATCTCCAGCTCGCGAGCGAGAAACGTCTCCGGCGCGAGCGTCATGCCGACGAGGTCCCCGCCCATCGCGCGCAGCGCGCGAGCCTCGGCGCGCGTCTCCAGGCGCGGACCCTCGCTCACCACGTACACCGCGCCGCGCGCTGGCTTGAGCGCCATCTCGGTCAGCACCTGCTCCAGCGCCCCCGCCAGTGTCGGACAGAATGTGGGGCTCTGGCGCAGGATGCCGATGCCCTTGTTCTCGAAGAACGTTCCCGGGCGATTGCGGGTCATGTCGATGAGGTCTCCGGGCAGGGCCAGGTCGCCTACCCGGAAGCTCGGCGTCAGCGAGCCGGGCCCCGTCCAGGCGACGATGCGCTCGACGCCGAGGTCCTTCAGCGCCCAGATATTGGCCCGATAGTTGACGAACGGCGCCGTGACCCGGTACTCGCGCTCGCCGTGCCGCGGCACCAGGAAGAAGCGCCGCTCGCCGTGCTGCATGAACAGGATCGGGGTCGAGCATCCGAACGGCGTCTCCTTCACCAGCACGTCCGCGATCGAGCCCAGCCTCTCGCGCGCGAGCCGGTACATCTTTCCGCCGCCGATGAAGGCCACGGTCGAGAAGCGGTCGTCATAGGTTCCGGAGAGAACTCGGGGCAGGATCTCGGGCCTGGGCTCGCCCATCTCGGATCAGCGCTCTGAGGAGAAGCGGGACTCTATCGCCGGGGCGACGCCGTGCGGACCTTGTCCAGGCGATCCAGCGCGTCGAGCGCCGCTTCTTTCTCGGCCTCCTTCTTGGTGCGTCCCCATCCCGTTCCCAGAGGCTCGCCCTCGAGCCACACCTGGCAGCGGAAGTTGATGTCCTCGCGGCTCTTGTCGGGGGCCGAGGTGGCTCGGGTGGTGCGGTAGGTGAGCTGCCCCCTCCCGAGCTCGTGAATCGTCTCCTGCAGCCGGTTCTTGGCGGTGTGGAACCCTTCCTCGTGGCCCACGTCCATCGACAGGATGTGGCGCTCTATGAACGAGCGGGCCACCTCGAAGCCGCCGTCGATGTACAGCGCGCCGATGACCGCCTCGAGCGCGTCGGCCGAGATCTTCTGACGGCCTCCACCGGCGAGCAGGTTCTGGTCGTCGCCCGTCTGTATGCAGTCAGGGAGGCCGAGCTCCTCGGAGGCGTTCGCCAGGAATCGGCGCGAGATGATGTGGGCGCGCTGCTGGGACAGCACCCCTTCCTGCGCGTCGGGATGCAGGTTGAACAGCCATTCGCTGACCGCCAGGTTCAGGACCGAGTCGCCCAGGAACTCGAGCCGCTCGTACGATTCTCCCCGGCTGTCGGACTGATCGAGATACGATGGGTGGGTGGAGGCGCGCGTCAGGATCCCCGGGATCGTGAAGTGATGGCCGAGCATCCGTTCCAGCTGCTGCAGCCGCTCCTCCTTCAGCTGCGCAACAGATTCGGACTTCTTTCGACGGAACCACTTCCAGATCATTTTCCTCCCGTCAGTTTTCGTATTTGCCGAGCGCCAGCGACGCGTTGTGGCCGCCGAACCCGAACGAGTTGCTCAACGCCGCACTGACCTCCGCCTCCCGCATGCTGTTGGGCACATAGTCCAGATCGCAGAGGGGGTCCGGGGTCTCGAGGTTGATCGTGGGCGGGACCCTGCCCTCGTTGATGACCATCGACGTGACGACGAACTCGAGCCCACCGGCTCCACCCAGCAGGTGGCCGGTCATCGACTTCGTAGAGCCGACCATCAGCTCGTGCGCGTGTTCCCCGAACACGGACTTGATCGCCATCGTCTCGAACTCGTCGTTGAACGGCGTCGACGTTCCGTGAGCGTTGATGTAATCGAAGTCCTCGACCGGCAGCCCCGACTCCTCCACCGCGCGCCGCATCGCGCGCGCCGCGCCTTCCCCATTGGGAGCCGGAGCGGTGATGTGGTATGCGTCGGCGGTCATGCCCACCCCCAGGGCCTCGGAGTAGATGCGCGCGCCGCGCGCCAACGCGTGCTCGAGCTCCTCCAGCACGACCATGCCGGCGCCCTCTCCGAGCACGAATCCGTCGCGGTCCGCGTCGAATGGCCGGCTCGCTCTCTGCGGCTCGTCGTTGCGAGTCGACATCGCCTTCATGGCCGCGAAGCCGCCGACCGACATGGCGGTGACCGCCGCTTCCGTCCCGCCCGCGATCATCACCTCCGCGTCCCCGTGCTTGATGAGCCGGAAGGCGTCCCCGATAGCGTGCGCGCTCGACGCGCAGGCGGACACGGTGCAGTAGTTGGGCCCCTTCGCGCCGTATCGCATCGAGACGATGCCGCTGGCGATATCGGGGATCATCATCGGGATGTAGAAGGGGCTGATGCGCGAGGGACCGCCCGCGAGATAGCGCTCGTTCTGCACCTCGTGGGTCCGGATGCCGCCGATGCCGGAGCCGATGATGACCCCCACCCGATCGTCCTCGTCGCCCGGCAGCTCGAGCCCGCTGTCCTCGACGGCCATGCTGGCCGCGGCGACGGCGAACTGCGTGAACAGGTCCTGCCGCCGCGCCTCCTTCTTCTCGATCCAGCGCTCGGGCTCGAAATCCTTGACCTCGGCGGCGATCTGGGTGGCGAAACCTTCGGGGTCGAAGCGCGTGATCCGGCGCACGCCGGAGCGTCCCTCCAGAAGGGCTTTCCACGTGGTCGCCAAGTCGTTCCCCAGCGCGGTCAGGAGGCCCATCCCGGTGACGACTACGCGGCGTCCCATCCGGGCTAAGCTTCTGTCTTGCCCTTCAGATAGGCGATCGCCTCGCCGACCGTGGTGAGCTTTTCCGCGTCTTCGTCGGGGATTTCGATGTCGAACTCCTCCTCGAACGCCATCACGAGCTCCACGGTATCGAGCGAGTCGGCCCCGAGATCCTCTACGAACGAAGCATCCTCGGTGACCTTTTCGTTATCCACGCCGAGGTTTTCGACGATGATCTCCTTTACCTGCGATTCAACGGACATGCGCTTCCTCCCGGACGAGTTCGACGATCTCAACGCGTAAGACCACCATCGACACGGATAACCTGGCCGGTAATATAGTCGCTCATAGGGGAGGCGAGGAACACCGCCAGGTCGGCTACGTCCCCCGTCGTTCCCAGCTTGCCGAGCGGGATGCGCGACAGGAACTCCGCCTGGGCCTCCGCTCCGAGTGTGTGCGTCATCTCCGTTTCTATGAACCCCGGCGCGATGACGTTCACGGTTATGCCGCGGGCGGCCAACTCGACCGCCAGCGACTTCGAGAACCCTATGAGACCCGCCTTCGAGGCCGCGTAGTTGGTCTGACCGGGGTTTCCGATCACTCCCACGATCGACGAGATGTTGATGATCGTTCCGCTGCGCTGGCGGAGCATCTGCTTGGCCGCGAGCCGGGACCACCGGAACGCGCCCGTGAGATTGACGTCGAGGACGGCATGCCAGTCCTCCGGCTTCATCCGCAGCAGGAGACCGTCGCGTGTGATGCCCGCGTTGTTGACGAGGATGTCGAGCTGGCCGAACTCCTCCATCAGGGTGGCCCACGCCCGTTCGACGTCCGCGTCGGATCCCACGTCGCCGGTAAGGGCCAGGCCGCGGACGCCGCGCTCCGACAGCGCCCGCGCCGCCTCCGCGACCGATTCCTCGCTGCGGGCGAACACGGCCACGTCCGCGCCAGCTTCGGCCAGGCGTTCCGCGATCGTGCGCCCGATTCCCCGGTTGCCGCCCGTCACGAGCGCGCGCTTGCCGCTGAGGTCGATGCTCACACCCACGCTGCCGCTACCTCCTCGATCTGGTGGCTGGTCCCCGCGACGTGGCCCTCGAGCGAGCGATCGATGCGCTTGACGAGGCCCGTCAACACGTGTCCGGGGCCAGGCTCGACCAGCTTTCGGACGCCCATGTCGCGCAGCGCCAGCACGCACTCCGTCCAGTGCACCGCCCCGCTTACCTGCTGAACGAGCCGCTCGCGGATGGCGACCGGATCGCTCACCGGCCGGGCATCGACGTTGGCCACGACCGGGATCGCTGCCGGCCGGACCTCGATCCCGTCCAGCGCCTCGCGCAGCGGGCCGACCGCGGGGGCCATGAGTGGGGAGTGAAAGGCGCCCGACACCTGGAGCTCGATCGCCATCCGCGCGCCGTGTTCTCTGGCGCCCGCCACGACCCGCCGGACCGCAGCGACCGAGCCCGAGATCACGATCTGTCCCGGGGAATTGTAGTTGGCGGCCACCAGCACCTCCCCCTCCTCCCGTGCCTCCTCGCACAGCCGCTCCACCCGGGCCTCGTCCAGGCCGATGATCGCAGCCATCGTTCCCGGACGCTCGCGGCCGGCCCCCGCCATCGCCTCGCCTCTCACCCGGACCAGCCTGAGGGCGTCGGCGAAACCGAGGCTGCCCGCGACCACGTGGGCGGTGAACTCCCCCAGGCTGTGGCCCGCCGCTGCCGAGGGCGCCAGGCCGAGGGAGGCCAGCACCCTGGCGGCGGCTACCCCGTGCGTCAGGAGCGCGGGCTGCGCGTTCTCGGTGGCGCGCAGCTTCTCCTCCGGACCCTCCCAGCACAGGCGGGACAGCGCGAATCCCAGGACGTCGTCGGCCTCGTCGAAGAGCGCCCGCGCCTCCGGATGGGCGTCGGCGAGATCGGCGCCCATGCCAACCGCCTGGCTGCCCTGACCCGGAAACTGGAACGCGA
>DATFFS010000154.1:0-1343 GCA_035249945.1 Gemmatimonadota bacterium | reverse complement strand
TCGTTGAACTCGTCCTCGAACGAGTAGCCCGGCCCGCCGGTGCCGTCGCCGCGCGGACAGCCGGCCTGGATCATGAAGTCGGGAATCACGCGGTGGAAGAGCAGGCCATCGTAGAAGCCCTCGCCAGCGAGCTTCGTGAAGTTCGCGACGGTCTTCGGGGCGTCGTCGTCGAACAGCTCGAGCTCGATCGTCCCCTCGCTCGTGGACATGACCGCAGTGGACACGTCGGCGAACCTAGCAGCAGCCGCCAACCTTCCGACCGAAGAGGCGTCCCTATGCTTCGAAGGTGGCGACCGAGGCGCAGCCGATGGGGGGATTGCAGCAGGCTGAGAGCTCTGCGGAGCTCGCGAGCCAGTGGCGCCGGCTCACGCGCGCGGCGACCGCCGTCGCGCTCATCACCGCCCCCGCGGTCGTCGTCTGGCTGAACCAGACCCAAGGCTGGTCGTGGTTCTGGTCGATCGTCGCGGCACTCGGACTCGTCGTCTGCTTCCGCGGCGTCGTCGACATCGTGTTCCACCGGCTGATCCCGCGGCCGAGCCTCTTCGGGCTCGAAAGTCAGCAGCTGCGCGAGGAGGACGTCGTCGCGAGGAGGCGCGTCTGGTTCTGGCGGTTCTGGGTGAAGATGGCAATCGTCGTCGCCGTCATCCTGCTGCCTTTCTATCTCTGGCTCGACGCGGCGCTGCTCATGCAGATCGTCCCGCTGCTCGTGATCCTGCCGTTCTTCCTGGTCATGAACTTCCTCATCCTGTTCGGGCCGCTCCTGATCATGAACCTCTCACAGATCCAGGCCTTCGAGCCGGGCGACGCGGAGTGGGGCGTGAAGCTCGCCGACGTCCGCGGCCAGGCCGAGGCCAAGGAGGAGGTGCGGCGTGTCGTCTCCATCTGGCAGTCCGGCGAGGCGTTCGAGCGCGCGGGCGGCAAGCGCGAGCGCGGTCTGCTGTTCCTGGGTGCGCCGGGCACCGGCAAGACGATGCTCGCGAAGGCGCTCGCGACCGGCTTCAACTCCCCGTTCATCTCCATCCCAGGCTCCGGCTTCGCGGCGACGTTCATCGGCATCGACGCGATCGTCGTGCGCGTGCTCGCGCGCCGCGCCAAGCGGCTCGCCCGCAAATGGGGCGGTCAGTGCATCGTGTTCATCGACGAGATCGACGCAGTCGGCATGCGCCGCCAGGCGCTCAATCCCGGCTTCGGCGGGGCCGCCGGCGCGTCCCAGCCCGTCGACGTGCACGACCTGCTCTGGTACGGGCCACAGGGCGCGCTGAACCCCTCCGGCGACCTCATCCTCGAGAGCCGCCGTTGGCGTGAGCGCCTCTTCGCCGAGCGCGCACCGCAGTCTCCCGGCG
>DATFFS010000153.1:0-11447 GCA_035249945.1 Gemmatimonadota bacterium | reverse complement strand
CCGCCCCACCCGCGTCGTCCCGGAGGCGCGCTGGCGCGAGTGGTCCGCCCCGCGCGCGCTTCGCTTCGCCTTCGCGCAGGGGATTCTGCGCCCGGCATGGCGCTCGCTCGTCGCCCTCGACGCGGCGGGCGTGGAGCGCGTCACGGTCGATCCGCCGTTCCTGGTCGCCGCCAACCACCTCAGCATCCTCGATCCGGGGGCGGTCCTCTTCGCGCTCCCCCCGCGGCCCTCTTCGAGGATCGCCACCACCGCCATGTGGGAGCACTTCGAGCGCTCGCGCGGGGGGAGGGTCCAATACGCGCTCGCCGTTGCGGGACTCGATCTGATCCCGCTCCTCCAGACGGGAGACTGGCGCCCGACGCTGCGGATCGCGGGCGCGGTCGCCGACCGGGGCGGGTGTCCTCTCGTCTATCCGGAAGGCGAACGCTCGACGGACGGCGGCATGCTGCCATTTTCGCGCGGGGTCGCCATCCTGGCGCGGGACCTCCACCTGCCCGTCGTCCCTTGCGGAGCCGCTGGACTCCTGGCAGTGCTGCCGAAAGGCGCGCGCTGGCCGCGCGGCGTGTTTTGGCGACCGGCCCCCGTCGCCGTCCGGTTCGGAGATCCCATGCCGGCCCCGCGCGCTGGAGAGAACCCCGGCCCCTTCGTAGCGCAGGTTCGCGAGCGGATCGCCGCGCTCGTCGAGGAGGCCCGCGAAGCGGCGGGAAGGTTCTAGGACTCGCCTCGCTCGATCAGAGCGCGGGAACGGGCGCGCGCACGGGATCGGGGGACCACGCCTCCCGAACCGGGTCGCGCGGCTCGCGCCGCCCGAGCATCAGGCGCGCGAATACCGCCCACAGGTACGCGAGGCCGTTCAGCAGGTGAAGCGCGGGAACCACTGCCGCGAGCCCGATCGCGGTCGCGATCCACGCCTCCCCCGGGGTGTCCGCCACCCACCACGGATCGATCTGGATGACGCCTCCGAAGGCGACGACGATCGGTGCCGCTAGGAAACCGGCCACCACCGAGAGCACCACGACCGTGACGATCCAGCTCGCGAGACCGAGCGGGAACTTGAGGAGCTCGAAGGCGAGACCCTTCCAGGTCACGGGATTGCCGAACACGCTCTTGACCCAGGGCCAGCCGCCCTCGTCGACCGCCGTCGGCGGCACCGGAGCCACGTTCGCCCCCAGCAGCGTATTGGCCAGGCCGCGTTCGACGTGCGCGAGCCCCCACGCCGCCAGGACGAGCAGGAACAGGATCAGGAGCCCGATGCCGAGGATCGCCAGGCCCGCTCCGAGCGCGCCCGCGGTCACATAGAAGACGAAGTACGCCAGGCCGATGGGGAAGCCGATCATCAGGTAGGCGATGTTGAGATAGGTCCGGGGCCAGGCCAGGATCCCGAAGATCCCCCTGGCCGGGTTCGAGCCGAACGTCGCGTACGGGCTGGTTCGCATGGTGGTGCCTCCTTGTCTGAGGGCTCCTACGCGACGCCCACCCGGACGGTTTCAGGCTCCGGAAACGGTTTCAGACCTCGCCGGACCAGACCGGCGGTGTCCGTTCCGCCCACGGCCGCGCCTCCTCGAGGGCGGCCGCCAGGCGCACGAGCGTGGCCTCCTCGCCGTAGCGGGCCGCCAGCTGGACGCCGATCGGCAGGCCGTCGTCGCTCCAGTAGAGCGGGAGGCTGATGGCGGGCTGGCCGGTGGCGTTGAACAGCGGGGTGAACGGGACGAACTCGCTTGCCCGTCGGAATACCGACATAGCGTCGGTCGACCGACGATCGAACGTCCCGAGAGGAACCGGCGGGGATGCCAGGGTCGGTGTCAGCCACACGTCGCGGTTCGCGAAGAAACCGGCCACCTCGCGCGCGATTCGCTGGAGCGCGGTGACGGCGAGCAGGTAGTCGGCGGCGCGGATCTCGCGGCCGACTGCGCGGAGCGCCCAGCTCAGCGGCTCGAGTTCCTCCGGCTCCGGCTGCCTGCCGACGGTCCGGGCCATCCCCTCGATCCCCCAGGCGTGGCCGGACAGCCAAACGGCCAGGAACGACTCGTACAGGACCGCCCCGTCGAGCGCGGGCGCGTCCTCCTCGACGACGTGACCCAGCTCCTCGCAGAGGTGCGCGGCCTCCTCGACGGCGCGCACGCACTCCGCGTGGACCGGCGCGCCGATGGCGTTGGCAGCGCTGAACGCGATCCGCAGACGGCCGGGATCGGCGCCGACCTCGGCGAGCAGTGGCCGCGCGAGCGGCGGAGCGACGTAAGGATCGCCCGGCGCCGGGCCGGCCGTCGCGTCGAGGAGCGCGGCGGAGTCGCGCACCGAGCGCGCGAGCGCGTGGTCGACCACCAGACCGCCCATGACGTCGCCGAGGAGAGGCGCGTGGCTGATCCGCGCCCGCGTGGGTTTCATGCCCACGAGCCCGCAGCAGGAGGCGGGGATCCGGATCGACCCCCCGCCGTCATTGCCGTGGGCGAAGGGGACCATGCCGGAAGCGACCGCCGCGGCCGAGCCTCCGCTCGAGCCGCCCGCGCTGCGCTCCACGTCCCATGGATTTCGCGTCGGGCCGAAGAGCTCCGGCTCGGTGGTCGGCAGAAAACCGAACTCCGCGCAGTTCGTCTTCCCGAGGAAGACGAGTCCGGCCGCTCGATAGCGCTGCACGAGCACGCTGTCGACCGGCGCGACGAAGTCCTTCAAGAACGCCGAGCCGGACGTCATCGGGACGCCGGCCCAGGCCGCCGAGAGATCCTTGAGAAGAAAGGGTACGCCTCGGAAGGGGCCGTCCGGCAGCTCGCCGCGCGCGATCTCGCGGGCGCGTTCGAACGTCGGCGTCACGACCGCGTTGAGCTCGGGGTCGGCGCGCTCGATCCGGGCGATCGCCGCGTCGACGAGCTCGATCGACGTCACCTCGCCACGCCGGACGAGGTCCGCCTGCGCGGTGGCGTCGAGGCGGGCGAGGTCGGTCATGTCGGGGAGATCGGCGGGGAGGTGGGCCTCACCACGTCGAATGACCGAAGCAGAGCCGGTAGCCGTTGCAGTCTTCGACGTCGAAGTCCCGGCAGCCGTACGGCTGGTCGCAGATGTCGCGCGTGATCGTCGCGCCGCGAGAGCGGTACTCGGCGATCAGCGCGTCCGCGTCCTCGACCCAGACGTAGGCGTCCCACGCCTCGCCCTGCGGGTCCACGATCCGGTTCGGACGCACGCCCCCCGCTCGATCGAGCTCGTGCAGCATCAGGACGATCCCCTCCCGTTTGACCATGCAGAAGGAGGGCGGGTCGCCCCAGAAGCGATCGTACCGGAATCCGAGACGATCGCGGTAGTCGTTCGCGGTCCGCACCACGTCGTCGACGAGGAAGCAGGGCGCGATCGTCCAGATTGAGGAGTGGATGCCATCGTCCGCCATCGCGTCCGGGATTTACCGCCGAGTCCCGAGGCCGACCACCGCGCGCTCCGTTGCGACCGGGCGTATCGAGGTGGCGGGGTCCGTTGACAGGCATCAATTAGTCAATTAGCTTATTAGCTAATAATAGAAGGTCTCCCACAACCCCCGTCAGCCGGTCCTTCGATGGCGACACCAGACGCCGTGTTCAAGGCGCTCGCCGACCCCACTCGGCGCGAGATCCTCCACCTCCTGCGCTCGGGCCCGCGGTCGTCCGGCGAGATCGCCGCGCGCTTCCCGTCGGCGTGGGCGACGATCTCGCGGCACCTGGCGGTGCTGCGAGACGCAGGGCTCGTGAGCGCCGAGCGAAACGGGTCGAGCATCCTGTACGAGCTCGATACCACCGTGTTCCAGGAAACCGTCGAGCACCTCCTCAACTGGATCAACCCGAGAGGTTCCAATGCCAAACGTCGATCGTGAACGGCTCACCGTCGCAACGCTCGCCGCCATCGGCCTGCTGTGCGTCCCGGCGACCGGGATCTCCGCGCAACTTCCGCAGGGTGCCGCGACTCCGGTCGAGCTGGTCCCTCCCCCGACTGTAGCGGAGGCGCCGTTCGCGTTCGAGCGCGACGGACTGACGCTCCACGGCACACTCGCCATGCCACCGTCCCCGCCGGGAAGGCTGCCGGTCGTCGTGATCGTGGCGGGGTCCGGTCCCACGGATCGCAATGCGAACGGGCCGTTCGTGAACACCAATGCATACGCGATGCTGGCCTGGGGCCTGGCGGAGCAAGGCATCGCCAGCTTGCGATACGACAAGCGGGGGATCGGCATGAGCGCCGGCGAGGGCGGTGACCCCACGACTCTCACGACCGACCACTATGTCGCGGACGTCGCGGCCGCCGCGACGGCCCTGACGTCGGATGCCCGGTTTTCGAAAATCATTCTGCTGGGACACAGCGAAGGGGCCGGTCACGTCCTGCAGGCCGCGAATCGCGGAGCGCCGCAGGCCGGCGTGGTCATGGTCGCGGGACTGGGCCGCATGCTCGCCGATGTCCTGCACGAACAGTTCGCCCTTCAGGCCGACAGCACGACGGTGGCGACGATCGACTCGGCCTTCGCCCGGTTCCTCCGGGGCGAGGACCCGGGAGAGGTCCCGCCGATCGCTCAACCCGTGATCGTTCCGCAATACAGGAATTTCATGCGCTCGATGGCGGCGTACGACCCCACGGGCGAGGTGCGCCGCTTCACCGGGCCCTTGTTGATCCTCCAGGGGACCACGGACGTGCAGGTGACGATGCTGGACGCCGAATTGCTGCATGCCGCGCAGCCGGGCTCGACTCTGGTGCGCCTGGAAGACGTGAATCACGTCCTCAAGTCCATCGCGACCAGCGACCTCCAGGCTCAGGTGGAGACGTATCGCGATCCTTCGATGCCCCTCGCCGGCTCCGTCGTACCTGCCATCGCCGGCTGGATCGACGACCTCGATCGCTAGCGTCGATTTCCGGCGGAGGATTCCTTCACCCGCGTGTCGGTCGCGATCCAGTTGAGCTCCCACGTCCGGCCCCCGTCGTCCGAAAACGACTGCTCGAACCGGGCCGAGTCGGGAGTGACGACCGAGATGATGAACTTCACGAGGATCGTCCGGTCGCCGAACTTCTCCTGGGAGTAGAACTCGCCCCGTCCGTCCCGGAACTCGCCGATCGAGGGAGGAACGAGCGTGCCCGACGCGGCGTTCGCGTAATGGAGGCTCCACTGGCGGGCGCGGGGATCGTAGAGCCGAAGACTTAAGCCCTCGAAGCGGCCGTCCGGTCCTTCCACGGAGAGCTCCACCAGATTGGCGCGGCCGTCCCAGACCTTCCGCACGACGGTCGTTCCCACGTACTCGATCCACTCATCGGAGCCCGTCAGGGGATGGACGAGCCGGGAGAGCCGCGTCGTCCACCTCCCGATCTCCCAGTCGAAGTCGCGCCCGCCGTCACGAATCACGCCGGCCGCGGGATGCGCCGCGCCCCACGCGAGCGAATCGGACTGCGCCACGCCGGGCGCCGGCCGGGCGACGAGGATCAGCCAGGCCAAGAGGCATGGGGCGACGAACGCGCGAGCGGACATGATCCATCATGTCTCGAACCTGTCATGATGACAATCGCCAATCATATATTGTTGACATGACCACTTTCCATCTCCCGATCGATCGCTCCGCGGCGGTTCCCCTGCACCGCCAGATCCATGGAGGCCTGCGGCGCGCCATCCTGGAGGGAAGGCTTCGGCCGGGACAACGGATTCCCTCGACTCGGGCCCTCGCCGAAGAGCTCGCGATGTCCCGCATGCCGGTGCTCACCGCATACGAGCAGCTGCTGCACGAGGGCTACATCGAGGGGCGCATCGGGTCCGGGACGTTCGTCAGCGTCGCGCTCCCGGAGGACCTGCACGGTTCGGCCCAAGCCGGCATCGTCGCCGGCGCGCAGGCAGCCCGCCGCGCGCCTCACGCGCGGGACGAGGGCGGCCTCGGCCCGTTCCGGGTGAGCCTTCCCGCACTGGAGCTGTTCCCGCACGCGGCCTGGGCCCGGCTGGTCTCGCGGCACGCGCACGCGCTCGCCCCGGAGCAGATGGCGTACGGCGATCCGGCGGGAGTGGTCTCCCTGAGGGTGGCGATCGCGGAGCACGTGCGCGCGGCGCGCGCGGTCCGTTGCGAGGCAGAGCAGGTCCTCGTCGTGTCCGGCTCACAGGCCGCGCTGCGACTCGCGGCCGCCGTGCTCCTGCAGCCCGGAGATCGCGTGGCGGTCGAGGAGCCGGGATATCCAGGCGCGCGGGCGGCGCTGGCGGCGGGGAGGGCGCGGATCGTTCCGGTCCCGATCGACGAGGAGGGGATCGTCGTGGCTACGCTGCGTCGCCGCGGCCGGCTGCGCGCGGCGTACGTGACACCCTCGCACCAGTATCCCCTCGGGACGTCGATGACGGCGGGGCGTCGACTGGCGCTCCTCGACTGGGCAGCGCACGCGGAAGCCTGGGTGCTGGAAGACGACTACGACAGCGAGTACCGCTACGTCAGCCGTCCCATCGGCGCGCTCCAGGGGATGGACGCGCACGAGCGCGTGATCTACATCGGCTCATTCAGCAAGGTTCTCTTTCCCGCCCTTCGCGTGGGGTACATGGTCGTTCCGGAATCCCTGCGGCAGCGTTTCGTCGCGGCGCGCGAAGCGCTCGACATCTTCAGCCCGACCCTATATCAGCTGGCGCTCGCCGAGTTTCTCGCCGACGGCCATTTCGGCCGCCACCTGCGGAGGATGCGCGCGGTCTACCGCGAACGGCGCGACGCGCTGCTCGAAGGGCTCGATCGCCACTGTGCCGAACTGCTCGACGTTCCGAACGCCGATGCAGGGCTCCACGTTGCCGGAATCCTGCGTGAGGGCATCGACGACGTCGACGTCATCCGGCGGATGGCCGGCCGTGGCCTGACGGCCATGCCGCTGTCGGCGTGCTACGCGGGCCATGCGCGCCGCAGCGGACTGCTGCTGGGCTTCGGGGGGTCCGACGCGCGCCGGTTGATCGCGGCGACACGCCTTCTTGGAGAGATCCTGCACGAAGTCGGGGCGAAATCGGAGACCGCCTAGCCTCATGACCCCGACGGAACCCCGAGCGTCGCGCCGAGGTACGAGCGCAGCCGTCGCGGGTCGGCTTCCGGATCCGCCATAGCCACATACCCATCGGGCCGAATCAGATAGAGCGCTCCGTTCTCGAAGCCGGCGCGCCGCATTCCCGGCCGCCACGCGAAAACGTGGAGCGACAGCCCGAGGTCGGCGCACACAGGTCCGATGCCGGCCGGAGCCCTCCCGTACACATGAACCTGCCACGCCAGCGAAGTGAGCGGCGCGAAGTTGTCCTCGCCGGATCCGGTTTCGACCCACGGCAGCCGATCGCCGCCCCGGATCTTTCCCGCTTCGCCCACGCTGAGCGCGCTCTCGGGATATCGGACGCCGATCTGCGACACGGTCCGGAACAGGAAGCGCCTAACCGGGGGCAGCCGGAAGAGCCACGGCGCGAGGAGCGGCACGAGCCTCGTGCGCACGAACCGAGCGACTGGACCGCGTCGCGTTACGACGGTGAATACACGATCCGTCGTCGCCACCAGCCGGCGCGCGAACGCGATCCGCTCCGGCTCGTAGGTGTCCAGCAACGCTTCCGGGGCTTCACCCTCGAGCACCGCGGCGAGCTTCCACGCCAGGTTCACCGCGTCGCCGATGCCCGTGTTCATCCCCTGACCGCCGACCGGGCTGTGGATGTGGGCGGCATCGCCGAGCAGAAACACCCGTCCATCGCGGAACTTGGAGGCGACGCGGTGGTGGACGCGATACGTCGAGAACCAGTTCACCTTCGCGACGTCGAGCCTCAGGTTGTCGACGGCGCGGCCACGCACGTCTTCGAAGGTCAGGTCGGAATCCACGCCGTCCGGAGGTTCGCGCACGAGGCCGACCAGGCGCACGCGCCCTTTCCCCCGCATGGGGAATAGCAGTACGAAATCGGCCTCCTCCAGGTCGACGTGGAGCTCGTCGTCCTCGATCGGGCCGGCCACCTCGACGTCCGCGACGTAGAACACCCCCTCGTAGGTGCCGCCCGGAAAGCCGATGGCGAGCCCCTCCCGGACGGTCGACGAGGCCCCGTCGCAAGCCGCGAGGTAGGCCGCATCGCAGAAATCCTCGGTGCCGTCCGGCCGCACGAGCGTCGCCCGGACGCCCCCGGCGTGTCGATCGAAGCGGACGAGCTCGGTCTCGCGCTCGACCCGCACGCCTGCGGCCCCGAGCTGTTCGATCATGAAACGCTCGTGGGCGTCCTGCGGATACACGAGCGCGAAGGGATACGGGGTTTGCTGCTCTCCGAGGCGGCGGAACGTGACCCGCGCGGCTTGTTCGCCCTGCACCCAGAAGTTCACGGCCTCGATCTTGGCTCCTCCGGCGATGACGCCATCGGCGATCCCGATCTGGCGATAGAACTCCAGCGTCCGGACCTGGACCGCGAGGGCGCGCGAGGTGGTCCCCGGCTCAGCGGCCCGATCGACGATCCGCACCGGGATCCCGAGCCGCGTCAGCCACAGCGCAAGCACCAGACCGGTGGGGCCCGCGCCGACGATCAGGACCTTCGTCGATGGATTCATTCGCTCATCCTCAGGCTGCTGCCGACGGCGTGCTCGAAAGAGATGCGCTCCTGATCTAGCCGGACCGGCGTCGACGGTCCAACGGCGAACCGCATTTGACCGGGAAGCGGCCCGCCGGGTACCGTTCCCCCGGCGCGCGAGGCGCCGCTTCCCCGTCACCGGAGGTCCGGGTCCTTGCGGTATGCGTTCGTCATCGACCAGGGGCGCTGCATCGGCTGCCACGCGTGCTCGGTGGCGTGCAAGGCCGAGCACGACGTTCCCCTCGGGGACTATCGGACGTGGGTCAAGTACGTCGAGAAGGGCGCGTTCCCGGACGTGCGACGGTTCTTCACCGTGCTGCGCTGCAACCACTGCGAGGCCGCGCCCTGCGTCGAGATCTGCCCCACGACGGCGCTCTACCGGCGCGACGACGGTATCGTCGACTTCGATCGCGACGCCTGCATCGGATGCAAGGCATGCATGCAGGCCTGCCCCTACGACGCGCTTTACATCCATCCCGACCACGGCACCGCGGAGAAGTGCAACTTCTGCTCGCACCGGATCGAGATCGGTCTCGAGCCGCCATGCGCGACCGTCTGTCCCGCCGAGGCGATCCTGGTGGGGGACCTGGACGACCCGTCGACGCGCGTCGCGCAGATCGTCGCCACGAAGAAGGTCGACGTGCGGAAGCCCGAGAAGGGGACGATGCCGAAGGTCTTCTACGTCGACAGCGAGCCGCGCGCGCTAGTGCCGGGCGCCTCCTCGCCGGCCGGCGGCTACCTCTGGGCCGACCGCGGACCGGGAGCAGCCGAGATGTGCACCGAGGTTGTCGGCGATCCAGGAAATGGATCGCCCGTCGGCGCGCCGCATGCGGGCCTCGGAACATCTGTCGGCGGCGGTGTGGTACCGGCTGGCGGCGTGCCGCCCTCAGCGCGCGTGGCCGAGCCGCCGGCGGCGTGGCTCGGCAGTGATCTCCCCCCTCCGGCCTTCGCGCAGGCGATGACCGCCGAGGACTACCCGGACGCGGAGTTCTTCCGCGGGGTCTGGGCGGGGCTGGCGCCCGCGCGGACGACGTACGACGTCGCCCACGCGCGCCCCTGGGGCTGGAAGGTGTCGGGGTACCTGTGGACGAAGTCGATCGCCGCGGGCGCGTTCCTGGCGGCGGCATTCGCCCCCTCGCTCGGGCTGCCCGCATCGCGCGCGCTCACGCTCGGGCTGCCGCTTGCCGGGCTTCTCTTCCTCGGGCTCACGACCGCGCTCCTCGTCGGAGATCTCAAACGTCCCGAGCGGTTCCTCTCGATCCTCTGGCGCCCGAACTGGAGCTCCTGGCTCGCGCGCGGCGCGTTCGTCCTGGTCGCGTTCGGCGGGCTCGGAACGGCCTGGCTGCTGGCGGCCTGGGCGGCGCCGGCGAGCGGCTGGCTCGCCTGGCTGCGCTGGCCGCTGGTCGCGGCCGCGGTCGCCGGCGCGGGTTACAGCGGCTACCTGTTCGCGCAGGCGAAAGGCCGCGACTTCTGGCAGAGCCCGCTCCTTCCGCTCCACTTCGTCGTCCAGGCCGCGGTCGCGGGGCTCGCGGTCGTCGCGCTCTTCCTCGTGATCATCGGCGACCGGGGCACCGTGGCGGGAGAAGTCACCGGGCTCGCTGCGGGGCTCCTCGCCGGATCGCTCGCGCTCCACCTCGCGATCGTCCTCTTCGGCGAGGTCGGCGTCACGCACCCGACGCGCGACGCCCAGCGCGCGGCGCGCACCCTCCGCACGGGCGCGCTGCGCCCGTGGTTCCTGGCCGCGATCGGGATCGGATCGGCGGCGGCGGCGCTGGCGCTCGCGGCCGCTCTCGCCGGTTCCGTCCCCGCACAATCCGTGGCGCTATTCGCCGGCGGCCTCGTCGCGCTCGCCGCGCTCTGGCTCTGGGAGCACGCATGGCTTCGGGCCGGCCAGTGCGTCCCCCTGAGCTGAGGGGAGGGTGATGAGCGACCGAACGCGGGAGAGTGGCATGACGGAAAGCGCGCAGCCGAAGCGCGAGGGACGGTATCCCGGCGGCGGGGAGTGGATCCTCTCCAGCGCGCCGGGCCCGGAGCGGTGGGACGACTGGGTCGAGTACGACCCTGCCGCCTGGCCGCGGAAGGTGGAGCGCCATTACCGGCTGATCCCCACGATATGCTTCAACTGCGAGTCCGCGTGTGGCCTGCTGGCCTACGTCGACAAGCAGTCCGGCGAGATCCGCCGCTTCGAGGGAAACCCCGTCCATCCGGGGAGTCGCGGCCGCACCTGCGCGAAGGGACCGGCCACGATCAACCAGGTCGAGGATCCGGAGCGGATCCTCCATCCGCTCAAGCGCGCCGGCGAGCGGGGCGGAGGAAAATGGGAGCGAGTGTCATGGGAGGCGGCGCTGGACGACATCGGCGGGCGGATCCGGAAAGCGATCGCCGAGGGCCGCGGCGAGGAAGTCATGTACCACGTCGGGCGCCCTGGATACGACGGCACAATGGACCGGGTCCTCAAGGCATGGGGGATCGACGGCCACAATTCCCACACCAACATCTGCAGCTCGGCCGCGCGGCTGGGATACGCGCTCTGGCATCAGAGCGACCGCCCCTCTCCCGATCATGCGCGCGCCAAGTTCATCCTGCTCCTCTCCGCACACCTCGAGGCCGGCCACTACTTCAATCCCCATGCGCAGCGGATCATCGAGGGGAAGGCCGGGGGCGCGAAGATCGCCGTCCTCGACCCGCGGCTCTCGAACACGGCGTCGATGGCCGATTACTGGCTCCCCACGTGGCCGGGTACCGAGGCCGCGGTGCTCCTCGCGATGGCCAACGTCCTGATCGACGAGGACCTTCACGACCGCGAGTTCCTGCGCCGCTGGGTGAACTGGGAGGCGTGGCTCGAGGCCGCCCACCCCGAGGCCGCGCGGAGCGCGCGCGAGCAGGGCGGTGCGGCTCCGGGCGCCGCCGGCGTCGGCGAGTT
>DATFFS010000152.1:0-4591 GCA_035249945.1 Gemmatimonadota bacterium | reverse complement strand
GCCATGATGATGGGCATGCGCGGACCCGGCGCGCACCACGACGGCATGAAGCGGGAGGCCGATCCCGACAGCGGCCGCTGACCGCCTTCGACGCGGCCATCGTGGGCGGCGGGCCGGCGGGGCTCGCCGCGGCGCTCGCGACAGGGCGCATGAACCGGCGCGCGGTGTGCCTCGAGGCGGGGACGCCGCGCACGGTGCACGCGCCCTGCTATCGCAACTACCTAGGATTTCCGGACGGGATCTCGGGGGAGGACCTGCTCCGACTCGGCCGCGAGCAGGCGGAGCGCTGGGGCGCGGTCATGGTGAACGCCGCCGTGACGGCGGTGGAGATCGACTCCGGCGGCCCGCCGGGATTCGTGCTCGAGACGACCGAAGGCCCGTACAGCGCGCGCGGCGTCGTGTTCGCCACCGGCGTCAAGGACCGGCAGCTCCGCTGCGGGAACCTGTACGGCGAAACCGGACACGGAGTCCACTACTGCGTCGTCTGCGACGGCCGCGAAGTGTGCGGACAGCGGGTGGCGGTCGTCGGCTCGGGCGAGCACGCGGCCGAGACGATCGAGGCGCTCCGCGATTTCACCTCCGACCTGCACCTGCTGCTGGACGGCGAGCCCGCGCCGCGCGGCTCCGCCGCGAAGCGGCTCGAGGCGTGGGGCGTCCGCACCTACCCCGCGCCGCTCGAGGAGTATCGCTGCGGAGCCGGAGGCGTGCGCTTCGTTTCCGCCGACGATCCGGGTCCTTTCCCGCACGTGTTCATCGCGACCGGCGTGCTCCCGCGCACCGAGGTCGCCGAGGCCCTGGGGTGCCGCCTGGATCGCGAGGGATACATCGCCACGGACGAGCGGCAGGCCACGAGCATCCCCTTCGTGTATGCGGCCGGGGATTGCGACGGCGGACGCAAGCAGGTCACTCAGGCGATGGCCGAAGGGGAGACCGCGGGGATCGAGCTGGCGCGCCGGCTGCGCGAGGCCGAGGCATCCGGCTAGCCACCGTGGAGCCGCGCGGCGCGGCCCGTGCGCCGATCACAGCCGAGTGCGCCGCAGCAGCTGCGCGTTCAGGGCGACGATCACCGTGCTCGCCGACATGAGGATCGCCGCGACCGCGGGGTGCAGGACGAATCCCTGGCCGGCGAGCACGCCCGCCGCGAGCGGGATCGCCACGACGTTGTAGCCGGTCGCCCAACCGAGGTTCTGCAGCATCTTGCGATAGCTCGCCTTCGACAGCGCGATCGCCCGCGCCACGTCCCGCGGATCGCTCCGGACGAGGACGATGTCGCCGGCCTCGACCGCGACGCCCGTGCCCGCGCCGATCGCGATCCCGACATCCGCGGTCAGGAGCGCCGGAGCGTCGTTGACGCCATCGCCGACCATGGCGATCCGGCCCCCGAAGGCCTTGAGCTCCTTCACCCGCTCCACCTTCTCGCCGGGAGACACCTCGGCGAACACGACGTCGATTCCCAGCTCCCGGCCCACCGCGTCGGCCACCGCCTGCGAATCCCCGGTCAGCATCGCCACGTCGATCCCCTCGGCGTGCAGCCGCCGCACCGCCTCGTGGGATTCGGGGCGGATCTCGTCGGCCACGACGAGGGCGGCCAGCGCGCGGCTCCCCTCGAGCAGGAACACGACCGTGCGGCCGTCCGCGGCCGCCTCGTCCGCCGCCGCGGCGAGCTCGGGCGCCGGCTTCACCCCGTGCGCGGCGAGCAGCCCGGGGCCGCCGACGACGAGGTCCCGGCTCTCCACGCGCGCCCGCACGCCTTTGCCGGGAATGGCGAGAAAGCCCGTGGCCTCAGGAAGCTCCAGACCGCGCTCCTCCGCGCTCCGCACGATGCCGCGGGCGATCGTGTGCTCGGAGTCCCGCTCGACCGCGGCCGCCAGCGCCAGGGCCTCGTCCTCGCCGATCCCGGCGGCCGCGACCCGCACCACCCGGAACTCCCCGCGCGTCAGCGTGCCGGTCTTGTCGAACACCACCATATCGAGCTCGCGCGCCGCCTCGAGCCCGCGCCGGTCGCGCACGAGGAGCCCGCCGCTGGCGGCGAGCGCGGTCGAGATCGCGATCACGAGCGGGATGGCGAGACCCAGCGCGTGCGGGCACGCCACGACGAGGACGCTCACCAGGCGCTCGACGGCGAAGGCCGGCTCCGATCCCCGCGCCAGCCACCAGACCAGCGTCGCCGCGCCGGCGCAGAGCGCGACGATCGTCAGCCAGAGCGCCGCCCGGTCGGCCAGGTCCTGGGCGTGGCTTCGCGACCGCTGCGCCTCGCCGACGAGCCGCATGATGCCCGACAGTGCGGTGTCCTCGCCGGTCTTCGTGACCTCCACCCGGAGGGAGCCCGATCCGTTGAGCGTTCCTGCGATGACCTGGTCGCCGGCTCCTTTCTCGACGGGGCGCGACTCTCCCGTGATCAGGGCCTCGTTCACGTCGCTCGCACCCTCGCGCACGAGGCCGTCGGCAGGAACGGGGGAGCCCGGCCGGACGAGCACGAGATCTCCCTCGCGGAGCGCCTCGACGGGTACCCCCTCGGTGCGGTCGCCCACGATTCGCTCGGCGGTGTCGGGCAGGAGCTTCGCCAGCTCCTTCAGGGCTCCCTGAGCGCGGTCGATCGAGCGCATCTCTATCCAGTGCCCGAGGAGCATGATCGTCACGAGCGTGGCCAGCTCCTCCCATAGCGGCATCCCGGGGAAGCCGAGGGTGACCGCCAGGCTGAACCCGAAGGCGACCGCGATCGCCAGCGAGATCAGCGTCATCATGCCGGGAAGCCGGCGCTTCCACTCGCGCCAGGCGCCCTCGAGGAAGACCCATCCGCCGTAGAGGAACACCGCGGTCCCGAAGACGGGCGCGATCCAGCGCGACCCCGGGAACGCGGGGGCCTGGAGACCGAGGAGCGGGGCCAGCATGTGGCCCCACACGACAGTGGGGATCGTCAGCGCGAGCGAGACCCAGAACTTCCGCCGGAACATCGCCACGCTGTGGCCGGCGTGGGCATCATGCTGCGCGTGGGCGTCGTGCTTCCCATGCGCCCCATGCTCCGCGTGGGGGTCGTGCTTCCCATGCGCCTCGTGCTCCGCGTGCGCGCCGTTCGATTCCGCGATCCGTCCGCGCTCATGCCGGGTGTGCACCGATGCGACTCCTTCGTGCGTTCGAGGGGTGCAGTGTACTCGCCGCCCCATGACAGCGCCGATTGCTGCCGGCCCCCGACGCGCGTTAGCGTTGACCCCGATGATCGGCCGGCGCTTCCTCGCAATGCTGTGTCTCGCGGCGACGCTCGGAGTTCCCGCGTGCGAGCGCGACGCGGCGCCGCCCCCTCGCTCGGGGGCACGGGCGCCGGTCGATTCGCTCACCGTGCGCGGGATCTTCGCACCTCCGGGCCCGGACGGCGAGCTGCTCCGCGAAGTGACGTGGCGGCCGGACGGCGGCTCGGTCGCCTTCCTCGCACCGGCCTCGCGTGACTCGATGACCGGCGAGGAGGTCCTGGCCCTCTGGCTGGCGGACCCGGCCACGGGCGAGCGCCGGCGCCTGCTCGGGATCGAGGAGCTCCTGGGTGCCGAGCGGCAGACCTTCGGGGAAGCCGAGGAGGCGCTGCGCGAGCGCTTGCGCCTGTCGGCCCGGGGCATCACCTCCTACCAGTGGTCCCCTGACGGCGGACACATCCTCGTCCCCATCTCGGGCGACCTCTACGAGTACGACGCCGAGGGAGGCACGACGCTACGCCTGACCGACACCTCCGCCCCCGAGTTCGACCCGCGCTACTCCCCCGACGGCACGCGGGTCGCGTTCGTGCGCGACGGCGACCTGTGGCTCCTCGACGTGGAGGCGCGGACGGAGCGTCGATTGACGGTGGGTGCGAGCGACACCGTCTCCTACGGCCTCGCCGAGTTCATCGCGCAGGAGGAGCTCGGCCGCAGGCGCGGCCACTGGTGGTCTCCGGACGGCAGCCGGATCGCGTTCACCGAGGTCGACGAGTCCGACGTGCCGGTGTTCGCGCTCAGCGATTATCGCGACGACTACGGAGGCCTCAGCCGACAGCGCTACCCGCGACCCGGAGACCCCAACGCCACGGTGCGGCTCTTGGTGGCGGCGGTGGACTCCCTTGCCCCCTCCGACTCGGCGGCTCCGGCAGTCGCCATCGACATCCCCGCGGGACCCGACTGGTATCTGGCGCGAGTCGCGTGGCGGCCGGACGGCGGCAGTCTGATCGTCCAGGTCATGCCCCGGAGCCAGAACGAGCTGCGGGTGCTGGAAGCGGACGCGACGACCGGCGCCACGCGCACGCTCTTCGTCGAGCGCGACGACGAGTGGGTAAGCATCGGCGACGATCCGATGTGGCTTCCCGACGGGGGCTTCCTGTGGATGAGCGAGCGCGCGGGACGGGATCACGTGTACCGCTACGACGCCGCGGGTCGCCTCGAGTATCCCGTCACCGCGGGAGACTGGTCAGTGGCTTCGATCGCGGACGTGGATGCGGATTCCGGGTGGCTCTACTTCACCGGCCACGTCTCGGGACCGTTCGAGCGGCACCTGTACCGGGCGCGCCTGGACGGCTCGGCCGCGCGGGACGCCGCGAACGGCACGCCGGGCGGCGGCGGAGCGACCGGCG
>DATFFS010000151.1:0-8020 GCA_035249945.1 Gemmatimonadota bacterium | reverse complement strand
GCTCCTTGACGTAGGGATCTGACAGACTCCCCCCGCCCCTGTTGCGATACTAGGGCATCGCTGGACACGAGAGATATGGTGACTTTTGCCTAGGAAACGGGGGGATTCCCAGCCATGAAGCAGCTCCTTTTCGCTCTAACGACCCTGGCCGCGGCAGCCCTGATCCTGCCTGGTCAGGCGCAGGCCCAGGTAAGCAACTGGGAGCTGAACCTCCACGGCGGGGTCTATCAACGCGACCTCGGCCTGGACGTCGAAGAGTTCGATCTCGAGGACGAGGATGACGACACCGATACCGATCCGCTGTTCGGGGCCCGCTTGCAGTACAACTTTGCGAACGGGTTCGGAATCGGGGGAAATTTCGACTGGGTCATGGTGGACCAGATCCCGAATCCGCCCGGATCCGAGAACGAAGACCTGGACGTGAACCTCTACCTGTACGACGCGGAGCTGCACTACGCGTTTCCCGCCGCGAGTCGGGGAAAGCTGTTCCTCGGCGCCGGCGTCGGCGCGGCCACCCGCGCCTTCACGGACATTCCGCCAAACGGCAGCGACGAGAGCTTTACGGACCTGCTTGTTCCGGTCTTTCTCGGGTTCAAGTTCGTGAACGACGTCGACGATCCGACGTGGGGGCTGACGGTCGAGGGACGCGACAACATCATCTGGGTCGACGAGTTCGATCTGGTCGAGGAGGACACCGACAAGGAGGCCACCAACACGTTCGCGCTGCAGGGCGGGATCTCGTTCTTCTTCGGCGGCGGACCGTCGGAGCCCCCGCCTCCGGTCGACAGCGACGGCGACGGCGTGACCGACGACATCGACCGCTGCCCGAACACGCCTGTGGGCACGCGGGTCGACTCCCAGGGCTGCCCGGTGCCGCTCGACTCGGACGGCGACGGCGTGACGGACGATCTCGACCAGTGCCCGAACACGCCGGCCGGAACGGAAGTCGATTCGACCGGCTGCCCGATCGTCGAAGAGGAGCCGGCCGCCTGCGTGGACGGGCGCGACTGGTACCGGACGGACGCCCAGATCTCCGTCGAGGGCGGCGACTGGGTCAAGTTCGGGTCCACGCGCACGCTGACCGAAGGCGAGCTGACGAGGATCGGCGAGTACGACGGTGTTCCGGTGTACGTCCGGAGCGACGCCACGCAGCCCTATACCGAGGTCTTCCTCCCGCTCTGCGCCCCGAGCGGCAGCTACCAGGCGTACCGGCCGGTGGAAGGCGTTCGCGGCACGACGGGATGACGGGAACGTAGCGGAGAGGAGAACGTGCCGTGACGAAGACGGGCCCCCGGAAACGGGGGCCCGTCGCGCATCCGGCGATGTAGGCTCCGGCGGGTGCCGGCAGCGGGTTTAGGGAGTTCGCGGCTGCGTCTGGCGCGGCGTCAGGGAGCGCAGCGGGGCGCCCGAGCCCGAGATCGAGCTTCCCGGACGTGGCCGCGGCGGCCGCGGATCCAGGTGCCGCCCCCGACCGCTGTCGTGGCCGCGATCGCGGAAGTGGGCCGATCGGTCGCGGAACTGCGATCGTCGGCCGAGCTCGCCTGCGCCGCGCGCCGGCTGGTGCCCGACGATCACCGACGGCCCGTGTCCCACGATCACGCCGTTTCCGTGGCCGAAGCCGATGTGCCGACCGCGGTCTGGCACGAGCACGACCGTCCTCGACCCGTACCCGCCGTCGAGCGGAGCGCGGATCGACGCCACGACCTGCGGGTGGATCCTGAGCACGACGAGGGTCTCGTAGGTGACGCACTCGCACTGCAGGAGTCCACGCGAGGCCTGGAACCGCCCGAGCTCCAACCTCGTGGTCGCGTTCCACTGTCCGGTGGCCCTCCCGGGGTCGAACCCCGCCGCCGCGAGCGCGTGCTGGAGGCGGGAGATCTCCGCGGTGGTCAGGTCGTCGGCCACCCGCCGATCCCGCTCGCCCGAATACGGGTCCACGATCTCGATCACCCGGATCGACGAGGCGGGGGCGACGGCCGGCTGCGCGGGGAGGCTGGAGGGCGCCAGCGCCAGGGCGATACCGCCAATTACCCTAAGGTATCCAAAGTTAGTCATCTCTATCACCCTTTTTCGAAGACGGGAGCCGTGCCCGATACCTCGTACCACGTTGGAGCGCGGAAAGTTGCGTCGTCGGGTGCGGGGGCCGCGGGAACCCGGACATGCCGGATCTCGTACTACGCTAGCGACGGAGCTCGGCACGCGGACGCGAGCTCTATACCTCAATGGAGGAAACACCTGATGAAACGCTCGATGTTGGCCATAGCATGTGCTGCACTGCTGGTTCTCGGAGTCACCGGGCGCGCGCAGGCCCAGGCCGAACACTACGGCCCCTCGCCCATCGAGTTCAACGCCCACGTGGGCGCTCTGTTCCTCGACACGCCGGAAGGCGCCGATAGCGACACCGACCCGATGTACGGGATCCGGCTCGGCTACAACACGCCCAGCGGCTTCGGCCTCGCCGGCAACCTCGACTGGGTGCCGGGCGAGCGCAACCTCTTCGGCAGCGACGTCGACGTGAACACCTGGCTCTACAGCGGCGAGATCAACTACACGTTCGGGTCCGGAGGCCGCATTCACCCGTTCGTGGCAGCCGGAGTAGGAGCGGCCACCCGGACGTTCAGCGACCTGCCCGACGATGACGACGACATCGAGAGCCAGACCGATCTCATGATCCCCTTCGGTGGGGGCATCAAGTGGTTCTCCCAGAGCAACCGTTGGGGCATCCGGACCGAGATCCGGGACAACATGGTCCTCCTGACCGACGTCGAGGACGTCGAGGAAGGCGACGAGGACACCGAGGCCACCCACAACGTGGAGCTCTCGGGCGGCATCTCGTTCTTCTTCGGATCGTAGGCTCCTCGGAACACGAGCCCGAGAGCCATCCGTTCACGGAGCGCCCGGCATTCCGCCGGGCGCTCTTTTTTTCGCGTCACGCCCACCCTATGTTAGCCACCGTCCGGCCGGGTCGCGCGGCCATCCACCGCTGTCTTCATACGGGGGGTCCGAAACGATGTACAGGAACGTCACCGCTTGGCTGATCGTCCTGGCGCTCGTCCCGACCGTGATTCGCGAAGCCGTCGCCCAGGAACGGCTCGATCTGTCCGGCGTCGAGATCAACGCGCACGGCGGCATCGCGTTCCTCGACGAGTTCGAGACCAACGAGCCGTTCGCCGGCGGTACCGCGCTGATCCACGTGGGATCGGGAGTCGCCTTCGGCGCGACGGTGGATTGGGTGCCCACGACCGTCGACCTGGACGAGGACGACGACGAGGACGGCGAGTCCGCTACGCTCTGGTACTACAATGCCGAGATCCAGTACGCCTTCCCGTCGGTCACCCAGGCGCAGTTCTACGGCCTGATCGGCGCCGGCGTCGCGAAGTTCCAGCCGAGCGAAGAGCTGGAGGACCTCGGGGTGGAGGACCGGTCCGACATCCTGGTGCCTGTCGGGGTCGGCGTGCGCTGGCTGAACGACAAGGAGAACGCTTCCTGGGGAGCGACGCTCGAGATCCGTGACCGGATCGTCTACAAGGACGAAGAGGAGACCAAGGTCAGCAACGACTGGTCGCTCGCCATCGGCCTTTCGCTCGTGCTGGGAGGCTGATCGGAACCCGGAACACGGTCGCCGAGGTCCGGGTACTCTCGGAGATCGCAACGGGAACCCGTCAGGGAGGTGGGGAGATGAGGGATCGTCGATGGATCGTCGCGCTCGCCGTGATCGCCATGCTGGCCGGCGCGCAATCCGCGCAGGCGCAGGGCCGCTACATCCGCCCGTGGGAGCTCAATGTTCACGCGGGGGCGTTCTTCCCCGATCAGCTCGAGACCGACGATACCGAGCTCATGCTCGGCGCGCGGATCCTGGTAAATCTCCTGAGTGGCTGGAGCTTCGGTGGCAGCTTCGACTGGGTGCCCCGCAGCGAGCTTCGCTTCGGCAACCAGGACATCGACGTGAACACCTACCTCTACAGCGGCGGGATCGAGTACAACTTCTCCTCGCAGACGACGACCCGCCTCTTCGCCGGCGCCGGGCTGGGCGCCGCGACGACGAAACTGAGCGACGCTCCGGAGAACGCCGACGACTCCGAGAGCCACTTCCTGGTCCCACTGGCCGTGGGGATCAAGTGGTTCGACCGTCCCGCCGATCCCAGCTGGGGAATCCGCGCCGAGCTGCGGGACAACATCATCTGGTGGGGCCCCGACGACGACCCAACGAACAACTTCGAGATCTCGGGCGGGGTGTCGTTCCTGTTCGGCGAGTAGGATCGCGGCCGAGGCGGAAGTCGATCCGCGATGCCCGTCAGGTAGAGCAGGCCGGGATCCAGTCCGACAGGCCGGGCGACTCCGACCAGTCGTGATCGCACGGCTGATTGAACTCCAGCGGCCCGATCGGACTCTCCCCGCTGTCCCCTTCCGTCTGTCCCCAACGCCCGCGAAAGCCGCCCAGGATCTCGTCCGCGGGATCGCTGCGGTTGGTGGCGTGTGGCCTCAGGAACACCAGCGGGTGGGATAGGCCGTCGGGGTCGATCCGTCCTCCCTCGTGCGGCCCGAGCAGCGTCTCTCCAGCGTCGCGGTACGACGCGTGGCCGCCCGCCTCTACGAAAACGTTCGGATGGAAGGCCCCGGCGTCGTCCGCGTGCCAGGACGAGGCCGCGTCCTGGACGTCGAGCCCGCCGTGGGCGTGGAAGTGGAGGCCCACGGGGGCCGCCTCGCGATCGCCGAGGTCATCCAGCGAGACCAGCACGCAGACGTGCTCCCAGTCCCCGTGGTGCTGGGATTGTACCTGCGAACCCGGCAGCGCCCGCTTCCGGTCGTACTGGTAGAAGAGCCAGTACTGGAGCCACACCAGGTCGTCGCGCCCGTCGAGCGAGAACCCGACCGGGATCGCGTCGACGAACACCGGGGCGTCGTTACACCCCGCTCCCGCGCCGCACGGCGGCAGTCCGGCGTAGGGCTCCTCCGCCGTGATCATCACCCCGTCCGGGAGCGCCTGGACCGCGGCTAGCAGGCTCTCGAGGTCGGAGTACGGAGCGGACTCCGAACCGGACTCCGCCGCGATCCGCTCGCCGAGCGCGGCCCACTCCGCCAGCGAGATCGGGAACAGCGTCTCGGTCTCGTCGAAGTCCCACACGGGCCGGAACTGCCCGAGGAGCGCTTCCTCCTCGAGATCGGCCAGTCCGTCCGCGTCCAGGTCGGCGGAGGGCGGCGGCGACATCGGGCCGCCGCTGCCACCGCATCCGAGCGCCAGGGCCGCGAGCGCAGCCATGCCGAAGCGGACGGCCGCGCGCGGGACGGCGGCGCGCGCGTTCACGCTCCCACGCTCACTCCCCGTGCGGCGCGCTCCTCCAGCCAGTCCACGAGCTTCCGCTCGAGCCTCTCTCCCATCACCTGGTTGATCTGCCGGAGCGCCGACGGGCTCGTGACGTTGATCTCCGTCACGTACTCGCCGATGAAGTCGAAGCCCGCCAGATCGAGCCCCCTCCCCGCCAGGATCGGCGCGAACGCCTCGATCAGCTCTCGCTCGCGCCTCGTCAGCGACGTGGCTTCGACCCGCGCGCCCTGGTGGATGTTGGCCCGGAACGATCCGGCCCGCGGGAGCCGGTTCACCCACCCCAGCGGCTCCCCCGCGACCACGAACACGCGCTTGTCCCCGTTCACGACCTCCGGCAGGAAACGCTGCACGAGTACGTGCCTCCCCTCGTGCGTGGCGAGCCCGCCCACCGACTCCGCGTCGAGATCCGAGTCCCGCGTCGAGTAGCGCACGATCCCGTGCCCGCTGAACTCGTTGAGCGGCTTGACGACGACGTCCTCGTGCTCGCGGACGAACTCCGCCACGATCCGGGGGTCGGCGGTCACGACCGAAGGCGCGGCGGCGCCGGGGACCTCCAGCGGCAGGAGCTTCTCGTTCGAGCCGCGCAGTCCGACGGGGTCGTTGATCACCGGCACGACCTCGGCGGCCGGCTCGAGGATCATGAGCGCGTTCAGGTAGTCGACGTCGACCGGGGGGTCCTTCCGCATGAGGACCAGGTCGAAGCCGTCCAGGGCGCGGTCCTCGTCGGAGCCCAGCTGCGCGTGGGGACGCGCCTCGTCCTCGACGGCGATCGGCCGGGCCCGCGCGCGCGCGGTCCGGTCGGCGAGGTATAGATCTCCCAGATGGGCGAGCGCGCAGCGGTGCCCGCGCCGGCCCGCCTCCCCGATCAGGAGGAGCGAGGTCTCGGTCTCGACGATCAGGACCTCGAGCGGGTCCATCACGAACAGGATCTCCAACCGCTATGCCCCCCGCGCGGGTATGGTCAGAAGACCTCCGGTCCGTGCATCTTGTCGCCCGCCGTCCGTCGGTCGCCAGGCCGGCCCTGCCGTGCCGGCGGAAACGATCTTACCCAAGGAGGTCCCCCATGCGCACTTCAGCCAGCCACCTTCCGGTCGTGGTCTCGTTCGCGGCCGCGCTGCTCCTGCTCGGCGCCGCCTGCGCAGGGGAGGACGGGGGCGACGACGCCGCGCCCGCCGACACGGTCTCCACAGCCACCGAGCAGGGCGCTTCCGACGCACCCGTCTCGACCGGTCTCGAGCCCGGCCAGTCCTCCACGACCGAGGCGGTCGTGACCAACACGATGCCGCACGCGATGGTAGTCACCGTCCAGTACGAAGGCGGTGGAGAGACTGAGCTGGGAATCGTCCCGGCGGGCGGCGAGCAGTCGTTCACGATGGCCGCTTCGCCGGGCGAGTCCGTGACGCTCGTGGCCGCCGACGAGGCGGACACGCACTCGAGGGAGTCCGCCGTCACGCTCTCGGACCAGCCGCAGGTCTGGACGATCGAATAGCTCAGCGCGCCCGCGAAGGACCGCCGACGAGCGCGGGGATCTCCGCCTCCGCGAACGGCCGCTCCAGGTATCGTTCGGCCGCCTCGCGCGAGCCGGCGGCGTCCGACAGGGTCAGGACCCTCCGGTAGTACGTCTGGGCGATCTCCCGGTTGCCGGCCAGATCGGCCAGCCGGCCCAGGAACAGGTACGCGTGCGGGTATGCGTCCGACTCCGCGGCGCGGAGCTGGACCACCCGCACGAACTGCTCCTCCGCGACCTCGTAGGCCCCGAGAGCCATCATCGTCTGCCCGTAGAACAGCCGCGTGATGCTCTCCCCTTCCCGGCCATAGACGCCGGTCCGTCCGAGCTTCCGCAGGACTGGCTCGTAGATAGCGCGCGCGGCCTCGAATCGCCGCTGCCGCTGGCGGGCGTACGCGGACATGGTCGCGAAATACAGGTTCTCCGGATATCGATCCCGCAGCCCGTCTAGGATCGGCTGCGCGGCCGACGGCCTGTTCTCGTACTGCAGGTAGAAGAGACCTTGGAAGAAGCCGGCCTCGGTGCGCGTGTAGGTGCCACTGCGCCGGGCCGTGTCCAGGGCGCGGAGTCCCGCTTGGCGGTCTCCGCTGAGGCCGAACAACAGGCGTGAGGCCGTGCGGGTCACCGACCCGAACGTGCCGACGTAGTACTGGTAGAGGCCCTCGGCCGCGACGGCGTCGACGTTGCCGGGCGCCAGCTCTTGCACGCGATCGAGCTTCCCCTTCGCGCGCTGCGCGTCGCGCGCCGCGCTCCAGGCGTCCCTGGCGGTACCCGCCAGCATCCCGCGGCGGCCGTAGGCGCTTCCCAGGATGAACAGCGTTTCGACGTCGTCGGGATGGTTCTCGAGGCGCTTCTCCGCGCGCGTGATCGCCTGCCCGAGCCAGCGCTCGAGCTCCTTGCGGGTGGCGTCGTCCTGCCGGTCGTTGAGGAACAGCCACCAGTTCGCCTCGGCCTTCAGGAAATACCCCACGGGGTGCTGCGGCACGGCCGCGATCACGCGGTCGAAGCGGGCCAGCGCTCCGGCGTAGTCGAACGCGTAGTAGTCGTCGATGCCGGCCCGGATCTCCGCCACCAGAGGCCCCGGAGTCGGCGCCCACAGGCCGAGAGCTTCCTGCGCGGCGAGTGGCGCCGAGGAGAGTGCCGCGCAAACGGCGGTGCACGCGATCGTCCTGAGGGGGCGGATCGTC
>DATFFS010000150.1:0-6198 GCA_035249945.1 Gemmatimonadota bacterium | reverse complement strand
GGACACGTGTCGGTCGGCCGTGTCGCCGAGACGGGTGGGGAGGTGGCCGACGTCGAGGGGCGCGCCGTCCGGCCCGGCGACGTGGTCACCTTCCTGGACGTCCACGAGACCTGCCACGCGTGCTGGTACTGCCTGGTCGCGAAGCAGTCGACCCGCTGCCCGAAGCGGAAGGTGTACGGGATCACGTATTCGGCGGGGGAAGGGCCGCTCGGAGGGTGGGCGGAGCGGATCTGGCTCAAACCGGGCGTGCACGTGGTCCCGCTCGCCGAGGGTGTCACGCCTGAGCGCTGGATGGGGGCCGGCTGCGGCCTTCCGACCGCGCTCCACGCTGTGGATCGCGCCGGGATTCGGCTCGGCGACCGTGTCGCCGTACAGGGGAGCGGCCCCGTCGGCCTCTCGGCGGCAATCCTGGCGCGTCTGTCCGGCGCCTCGTCGGTGATCGTCCTCGGGGATCCCGCCGGCCGGCTCGATGCGGCGCTCGCGTTCGGCGCCGATGCCACGATCCCCGTGGGCGAGACGAACGCCGACGAGCGGGTCGAGCGCGTGCGAGAGCTGACCGACGGACGCGGCGCCGACGTGACGATCGAGGCCACGGGCGTGCCCGCCGCGGTCCGCGAGGGAATGCGGATGACGCGGGACGGCGGGCGGCTCGTCGTCGTCGGCCAGTACACCGACGCCGGCGACGCGACGTACAACCCGCACGCCGACATCAACCGTCGGCACCTCGAGGTGCGGGGCACGTGGGGGTTCGATTACTCCCACGTCCATCGCGCGATGGAGATCGTCGCGCGGCGCGGCGACGACGTCCGCTGGGAGCGCGCGATCACGCGCGCCTACGCGCTCGACGAGATGGACCGGGCGCTCGACGACGTCGAGGCGGGAGGCGTGGTCAAGGCTGTCGTGCGGCCGGGAGCCAGGTGAGCGATTCCGCGGGCGAGCGCCCGCGCTGGGTGGCGGAGGCGGATCTCCGGATTCCGTTCGAGGGCGGAGCGATCCGGGCCTGGCGGCGAAACGACGCCGAAGCGCTCGTCCGCCACGCTGACGACTACGATGTCTGGAAGAATCTGGGCGACCTGTTTCCGCATCCCTACACGCCGCGCGACGCGAAGGTGTGGCTCGGCGGCGGCTCCGAGAGCCGGAGCGAGCTCTCGTTGGCGATCGAAGCGGGTGGGGAGCTGGCGGGCGGTCTCGGCCTCAAGTTCCCGCGCGATCCCATCTATCGCGTCACCGCCGAGGTCGGCTACTGGCTCGGGCGCCCGTGGTGGGGGCAGGGAATCATGACCAGGGTGGTCGTGGCGTTCGTACCCTGGGCCTTCGAGCGTTTCGAGCTGGAGCGGATCGAGGCCGGCGTCTTCGAGACGAACCCCGCATCGGCGCGGGTCCTCGAGAAGGCGGGGTTCGCGCTGGAGTCGCGGCAGCGGCGCCACGTGATCAAGGAGGGTCGCGTCATGGATCGGCTCCTGTACGTCCGGCTCCGGGACTGAGCGCGCAGTCCGGTCGCGCGATTGCGGAGCGCGGGAACCGGTGGTACGATCCCATCGATGCGACGAACGATCGCGACCCTGGCGGCTTCGCTCGTCGGCCTCGCCGCCTGCCGGGACGGAACACCCACCGACACGTCCACGAACCCATCCCCATCGCTCGCGCTCGTCACGGTCAGTGGCGACAGCCAGGTCGGGGAGCCCGGCCGGCTGCTCCATCGGTTCCTCGTCTTCCGGCTCACCGATGGCGCGGGCACGCCGGTCACCGGAGTGCGTGTGGAATGGGAGGTGGTGGCGGGCGGCGGCAAGGTGAGCGGCAAGCGCCACGAAACCGACGCCGCGGGCCTCGCCGCCGGCAACTTCACGCTGGGGCCCGAGCCGGGAGAGCACGCGGCGCGCGCAGTGGTTCGTGACTCGCTGGCGATCGAGTTCACGGCGTTCGCGATTCCGCCGTCGCCGGAGGAGCCCGCCGCAGCCCGATCCGAAGGTCCGTAGCTACACGATCGGCCGGCCGATCGCGAGAATGCCCACGACGATCAGCGCGAGCGCGCCGGCTACGCCGACGATCGGCTGGCCGTAGCCCGGCGATCTACTGCTCGCCTTCTTCATCGAGTGGGCGAGCGTCAGCGCCAGAATCATGCACGCCACGTGTCCCCAGATCGCCGGAGGCCGATGCCCGCCGATCAGGAGCACGATCCCCATCAGACCCTGGACATCGAGCAGGCCCACGAAGATGGCGAAGATGACCGAAGCCGGCCGGCCGAAGGGGCGCTTCGTGGCCATCCCCCAGACGAACCACAGGACCGCGACCAGCCCCGCGAGCAGGACCAGGTAGCGCGTTCCAGAGTGGGCGGCGAAGAGAGCGTCCATGGGCGCGTTCCTCCAGGGCGGGGGTGGACGGGCGGCGACTAAACGGCCGCGGAACTCCCGCAGTTTCCCCCTGTGAGATCCGGCGCGCAACGGTCCCGCCGTGCGACGCGCCAGCACACGAATCCCGAGCCGGGCGCCGCAATCGGATGTGGCTGGCGCCGACCGGTGCTTCGGCAAGGGAGGCCCGGGCGGACTCCGGTCCGCCCGGCATTTCTTTCTCGCCGCACTCCTGCTCTCCTCGCCCGTTCGTGCTCCGTTCGCAAGGCGCTCCCGCGATAGCGTGCCCCATACCGCGCGCGTACATTCCGCGCTGGCCGCGTACAGCGGCGACTTCCATCCATCCGCATACCACGGAAGAGGATACGACGATGGGTCTGAGCCTCACCCAGAAGATCATCCGCGAGCACCTCGCGGGCGGTGACCCCTCGACGCCAGGGGCCGAGATCGGGATCCGGATCGACCAGGTGATCACCCCCGACGCGACCGGAGTGCTCTGCTACCTCCAGTTCGAGTCGATGGGGCTGCAGCGCGTGCGGGTCAAGCGTGCCGTCGCCTACGCCGACCACGTCGTCTACCACTTCGACGCGAAGAACGCCGCCGACCACCGCTACCTCCAGACGGCGGCGCACAAGTACGGATCGTGGTTCAGCCTGCCGGGCAACGGGATCTGCCACCAGGTCCACCAGGAGCGGTTCGCGGTGCCCGGCGACACGCTGCTGGGCTCCGACTCCCACACGCCGACGGGCGGCGGGCTGGGCATGCTGGCGATCGGAGCCGGCGGCCTCGACGTCACGGTCGCGCTCGGCGGCGGGCCGTACTGGCTGCCGATGCCCGAGGTGGTGAACGTGCGGCTGGAGGGCCGGCTGCCCGACTGGGTGACGGCCAAGGACGTGATCCTCGAGATGGCGCGGCGCGTGTCGGTCAAGGGAGGGGTCGGGAAGATCTTCGAATACACGGGCCCCGGCGCCGAGTCGCTTTCGCCCTACGAGCGCTGCACGATCACGAATATGGGGACGGAGATCGGCGCCACGACGTCGGTCTTCGCGAGCGACGACAAGACGCGCGACTACCTCACGCGGCTCGGCCGCCCGGAAGACTTCCGCGCCATCGCTCCCGACGATGCCGCCGCGTACGACGACGAGATGACGATCGACCTGTCGTCGCTGGAGCCGCTGGTGGCGCTCCCCTCGATGCCCGACAAGGTGGTGCCGGTGCGCGAGGTGGCGGGGACGAAGATCGACCAGGTCGTGGTGGGGTCGTGCACGAACGGCGGCTACGAGGACCTGCTGGCGGTGGCGAAGATCCTGGAGGGCCGCACCGTGAACCCGCATACGAACTTCGTCATCGCGCCGTCGTCCAAGCAGGCGCTTGAGATGATCGCTCGCGAGGGGCTCCTGCCGGGGATTCTCGCCAGCGGCGCGAACCTGAGCGAATCGACGTGTGGCGCGTGCATCGGCGTCGGGCACGTGCCCGCGCCCGGGCAGAACAGCCTGCGCTCGTTCAACCGGAACTTCCCGGCGCGGAGCGGGCTCAAGGGTGACCAGGTGTACCTGGCGAGTCCGGAGGTGTGCGCGGTGGCGGCAGTCGCGGGCGAGCTCGTCGACCCGCGCGATTGGAACGGCGAGGCGCCGTCGAAGAAGCTTCCCGAGAAATTCGTCGGAACGCGGGCGGGCCTCATCCCACCCGCGGACGATCCGGGCGGCGCGTCGATCGCGCGCGCCGAGCACATCACCGACATCCCGCTCGCCGGTCCGCCGGCCGACTCGATGTCGGGCGAGGTGCTCATCGTGACCGGCGACGACATCACCACCGACGACATCGTGCCGGCGACCGCCGAGATGCTGTCGAACTGGGCCAATATCGACGCGGTCGCGAGCTTCATCTTCAAGCGGCTCGACCCCGAGTTCCCGACCCGCGCCATGCAGAAGGGCGGCGGCTGGATCGTGGGCGGCGACAACTACGGCCAGGGCTCCTCGCGCGAGCATGCCGCGATGGGCCCCATGTACATGGGGATCAAGGGCGTGATCGCGAAGTCCTTCGCGCGGATCCACAAGGCGAACCTCGTGAACTTCGGCCTGCTACCGCTGACGTTCGCCGATCCCGCCGTATACGACATGATCGAGGAGGGCGACGGCCTGGCCGCGGAGGGCGTCCACGCCGGCATCGACAGAGGTCGCTTTACGATGCGGAACGAGACGAAGGGCACGTCGTTCGAGGTCGAGATCGACCTCACCGACCGCGAGCGCACGATCCTCAAGGCCGGCGGCGTGCTCCCCTACACCCGCGACCACGGCCTCGCCGCGTGACCGGCTATTCCACGATGCGCGGAATCCTGCTGGCGGCTGGAATCATCGTCGCGACTGCGGCGAGTGTCCCCGCGCAGGATGACTCCGCCGTTCTGGGAGCGATGGTCGTGTACCTAGACGAGACGCGCCGTGACCATGCGACCATGGAGGAGCTATGGGTTAGGGACGGCGTATTCGACGTGAGCCGGCATCGCATCAAGCGTTCTTTTGGAGAGCCTACGAGGGAATGGTCCCAAGCCGAGAAGCTTCATCTAGAATCGGCAGCGAGAAGCATCGGTCTGCCACTCCGATTCTGCCATGAGAACTGCAACGAACATCCCGATTCGGCATTGTTGTTGGTTTTCGGAGACGTGAACCGGACGTCGACCGAGCGGGCCGTCGTTTCCATCCAGGCGGCTGCGAGCGACGAGAAAGGCTCGTGGGAGACGTCCTACGAAATGGTCCTGGTGCGTTCGCAGGAGGGACTCTGGTCCGTGACGGAGGCCCGACCAGGCACGCACGCCGATGCAGTCTCCTGCGATGCGTTGTACGGGCACAGCTGCGATGAAGAAAAGAAAAAACGAGAGGCTGCCAGTGGGACTTAGTTCGGCGAGAGGATCTTCCCGCGGAGATCACCCGTGACGGTGCCTCCCCGTACCGCGAGCCGCCCTCCGACGATCACGTGGGGGATCCCGACGGGATAGGCGTGCGGGGCCTCGAACGTGGCGGTATCCGCGACGGTCGCGGGATCGAACACCGCCAGGTCCGCCGCCTTCCCGACCGCGATGGTGCCGCGGCCGGAGAGATGCAGGATCTCGGCCGGCAGCCCGCTCATCTTCCGCACGGCCTCTTCCAGCGACATCGCGCGTTCCTCGCGCACGTACTTGCCCAGGACGCGCGGATACGAGCCGTAGGCCCGCGGATGCGGCGATCCCTCGGAGAGGGGGCCGGTCGAGCGTCGCGCGCCCGAGTCCGAGCAGATCGCGCAAAGGGGATGCGCCAGCGTGTGGCGCGTGTTCTGCTCGCTCATGCCGTGACCGACAATGCTCGACCGGTTCCGCGACTCGACCAGGATCTCTACCGTGACCTCGTATGGGTCCGCGCCCTTCGCCTCGGCATAGGAGCCCAGTCGGCGACCGACCGCATCTTCGGGGCCGTCGGCGCCTACGTCGACGATCTGGATCGCGTCCCATTCGCCCATCATCGCGATCTTCTCGTCCACCGCCGCGCGGATCCGCGGCTCCTCGGCGGGATCGGCGAGCCGCGCCAGGAACGCCTCCGTTCCGCCGTCGCGCGACCAGGCGGGGAAGAGAGAGGATAGGCCGGTCGAGTAGGCGGTATAGGGGTAGCGGTCGAACCGGACACTTCGCTCCGCGGCCGCGCGCTCGATCGTCGCCAGGAGCCGCTCGGCCTTGGGCCAGTTGCGCTGTCCCTGGGCCTTGAGATGCGACACCTGGAGCGGCGTACCCGCCCGCGCCGACACGTCGAGCGCCTCGGCAAGCGCCTCTTCGACGGTGTCGGCCTCGTTCCGCATGTGGGTGGCGTACGGCAGGCCCGCAGAG
>DATFFS010000149.1:0-2308 GCA_035249945.1 Gemmatimonadota bacterium | reverse complement strand
CATCACGACCTGGCCACCGATCAGCAGCAAGTCGCTGTCGATGTCGAAGTTCATCGGGAGGTCGTCATAGGGGGCCGAGGACGCGGTTTCCAGCGACCCGTCGGCGATCGACTCCAGCGCGGCGAGGATCGCCAGCACGTTCAGCCGCCGCAGCTCCTGCTTCTGGGGATCGTCGGACAGCGCCCCGCTCTCGATCAGCACGGTACTCGTGCCCCAGCGCTGCATGTTGTCGCCGAACGCCCTGGGCGTGAAGGCGTCGTCGTAGCGCGCGATCCGGCCCGGGATCTCCTCCTGGAGGGCGGCCGCGATGACGCCCGCCAACCGGCGGGCGCGCTGGCGCACCGGCCGCCACGAGCGCTCCTCGTCGGCCGCCGGCGCCAGCAAGGCGATGCCCACCAGCTCCCCGTCGGGACCGGCCGTGCGCGACCCCTGGTCGTGGAGGTTGAAGCCGTAGTCCGCGTCAAGCGAGTCCCGGACGGCCTTCAGAATCCGTCCTTCCGGCGTAGCGAGCCTGCGGGCGTCGCGGTTCACGTCCACGCCGAGAGCGTCGTAGCGCATGAAGCGCTCGGCCCCGTCGGGATTCAGCACGGGAAGCATCGTGATCGTGAGCCGGTCGGAGAGCGCTCGGCGGAGTCGGTCGTCCTCCGGCGACGCCGCCCACCAGTGGACGATGTCGGCGAGCGACATCGAAGCGGTCGATTCGTCGCCGTGCATCTGCGACCAGAGCAGGACGGAGACGGGCCCCTCCCCCAGGGACACGGCGCGGATCGGGCGCCCCTCCACGGAACGTCCCAGTTCGGTGATCGAGACCCGGCCGGTCCCTTCCCCGTCGTCGAGCGCGGAGTCGACCGCCTCCCAGTACTCGTCGTGCGGGAAGCGCCGGTCTTCCAGACCAGGGACGCGGTACCCGTCGGCGATCGCCAGGAAGTCCGCCGGAGCGTCGGCCCCGGCCTCTGCGGTCAGGCCGGCCTGCCCGAGCAGTCGGCCGGGCCCCAGGAGGAAGAGCAGAACAGCACAGGCCGTGGGGCACCTCGATCCGATCATGGCTTTGTCCGCTCCGCGTTGTGGTTCCGATGCGACTCCGTCCTGCGAACACTCCAGACTCTGGTCTCTTCTACCCTTCGCCCTTCCACTCCTCGTCGTCGTCCCACTCCCAGTAGCGCTCCCACTCCTCGGCGCCGAGCGAATGATCCCCGGGCTCCCCGAGCGCCCGGTCTTCGCTCTTGATCCGGGCGTCGATCTTCCGCTGGATGCCGCGCCTCCGGAGCCAGTACAGGCCGATGACCACGACGGCGAGGAAGACCCAGAGTCCCTCCTGCCCGGTCAGCGCGACCGTCCAGCCGTACTGCCGGCCGAGCTCGGACTCCCACTCGGCGTAGTACTGCTCCAGCGTGAGACCGTACGTCCCGCGGAGGGCCTGATCGAACGTAGCGCCTTCGCGCATCCGGGTGATCAGCTGCCCCAGCCCGGCCGCGCCGCCGCGCCGCTCCAGCCCGCGGACCGCGGCCATGGCCTGGACATACGCGACCGACGGGTCGCCGATGACGGGAAAGCTCCGGCCGAGACCGGCGAGCGGCACGAGCGTCCCCGTGATGCGGGCCCACGCCAGCCGGTAGGGATCCACCCAGCGCCATTCCTCCGCGTACAGCGCCGCGAACCCCTCGTGGAACCAGCGCGGCACCGCATCCTCCCCCTGCCCCAGCGCCACGCCGAGGTACACGTGTGCGAGCTCGTGGCGGAGTACGATCGCCGGATCGACGTCGACGTCGCCCGTAATCCGCGGGGAGCGCATGACGACCAGGCGGAGCTGCGGGAACGCCACCGCCAGCCCCCAGTCGGGCGCTCTCCCCCCCGTCATCTCGGAGAACTCTCCCTCGGTCGTGGCGATCACGACCTCGATCGTGTCGGCGGGAAGGTCGAGCGGCACGACGGGAGCCGGCATGAAGGCGCCCGCTCTCTCGGCCAGCAGGGCTACGATCGAGGAGTCGGCCGGCGCGTGGCGGAATATCACGGGCCGGCCCCCGGGAGCCTCCACGACGAGACGCCCCCGCGTTCGTTCCGGCACTTCCTGCGCAAGGCTCCCGGCAGGGGAGCCGGCCCACGCGAGGGCCACGAGCGCGGCCCGGATCGCGAATCGAGCGCGCACGTCAGGCCGGGTGTCTGCGCAGAACCGCGCGCAGCTCGTCGAGGTCGGCGGGAAGCGGCGATTCGACGGCGATCCGCTCCGTGGTGGCCGGGTGGTCGAACGCCAGCGCCCGCGCGTGGAGCGCCTGCCGCGCCGTGGCGGCCGCCGCCTCCCGGGCCCACG
>DATFFS010000148.1:0-32661 GCA_035249945.1 Gemmatimonadota bacterium | reverse complement strand
CGCGTCCCGGGAAGCCAGCGAGTCCTAGCGCCTCAGTAGCGCGCGCCCACCACCCGCCAGGTTCGCGAGTCGGGATTCCAGTCCAGCCAGAAGGTCGCCGGGCTCGGGGCCTCCTCGCCGTCGCCGAACACCTTCCAGATCTCTATCTCCGCGTACCGCTCGTCGTCGTCGGGGTCGGCGTCGAGGGGCCCGACCGGCGCGGGCAGCGGAATCGACGGCTGGACCGCCGTTCCGCCCACCTCGATGTCCGGATCGGTGGGGTCGTAGTCGAATTGCCAGCGATAGCCGGCGGGCCCGCCGAAGTGCCGGATCCACAAGTCATCGAAGACCAGTGCGCCGCTCTCGATGCGCGGGGCGTCGAGCGGAGAAACCCGGCGGAACCAGTAGCGGCCGGTGGCGTCGCGGCGCTCCTTCAGGCCGCGCAGCAGATACGACACGGCCGCGGGATCGGAGTACTGCCCGGCCGCGACAGCGGCGTCCAGCTGCGCGTCGGTGAACGACATCACGAGCTTGGCTCCCCAGTAGCCGTCCCGCGCGGTGCGGTTGATGAGGGCCGGGTTCACGGAGTTGGAGCGCCAGTCCTCGGGGAAGTAGTTGTCGATCGAGTAGTAGCCCACCGCCGACGGATAGTCGCCTTCCTCGATGTCCTGCCACGGCCGCTCGTACGCGCCGAGGGTCAGCGTGCGCAGCAGGATCGCGCCCGCGTCGAACTGATACTCGTTGCCGTGCCGGGCCGTGCGCGGACGCACCGCGGACGACCCGAGCGTCGACCCGAAGTCGATCAAGTTGTGGCGCAGATATCCGATCTGGGACTCGTCCTCGTCCCGGCTCTCGCGGCTGACGATGAACATGTCGAGCGAATTACCGGCCTTGACGTCCGTGTGATTCAGCCAGGCCGCCATGGCGTAGAGCCCGCGGAGCTCGCGGCGGTGCTCGTGCGGGATCACGTCGTTGGGATCGTCGGGGCGCACGCCGATGTACTCGAACGGTCCTTTGGGGACCCCCTCGAGGAACTTGCTGGCCAGCGCGCGGACGCGGCCTTCCGTCGTGGTGGGGTAGCGGTCGAGGACGTGACTCCGGAAGACGTCCAGCGTCAGCTCGCGCTCACCCTCTCCGGGGTTCGTCGAATAGGTCACGACGAGAGAGTCCTCGACGAAGGACGCGACGAGGGGGTCTTCCGGATCGTCCTCGAGGACGAGCTCCGCGGGATCGAAGTAATGGACGTAGTTCTCGGGCGTGTAGTAGCCGGCTGCCCAGAAGAGGTTCGTCGCGACGACCTCGGCGCCGCTGGCCATCTCGTTGTAGTCGGGCGGGTCGAACTTGAAGATCCAGCGCTGGCCCTCGGCATCGGTGGCGTTGAAGCCGGGCGAGACGCCCTCGCTCTTGATCGAGGTCACGGTCAGAGGGGCGACGGGCCCGGTTCCGGTCTGGGGCCCGCGGCGGATCTGCTCGGGCGTCAGCGCCCGGCGCGCGTTGCGGTTCGTGAACCAGGTCGAGTTGACGACCTCGTCGAAGGCGTCGGGGTTCCACGCCTGTGGGGGTCCGCTGGCCCGCCGCTTCAGATTGAAGCCGCGCGCGACGGCCTCGCCGAAGCCGTGCACCTGGTTGTAGATCAGGCTCTCGGAGGTTTCCGACGGCTCGACGATCGCGAGCGTGTCGGCCATCGGCCGCGGCTCGTACTCCCAGGGCTCGATATCCGGATACGAGGCGCAGGCCGCCGCGACGGCCAGGCCCGCGATCACGATAGCGAATCTCGTCACGCTCACGTCCACCTCCCTCGCTTCCCGCTGCCGACTAGTAGCGGACGCCGGACACGCGCCAGGCTCCCCCGCTCTGCACGAGCCACATCGTGGCCGGCCGCGGCGCCCAGCCGTCTCCCTCGGCCCGGCTGCGCCAGATCCGCACCCTGACCCTCCCGCCATCGCCGGCCGCCAGGCCTGACGGCAGCGGAACCCGCGCCGCGTCCGCGATCCCCTCGCCGGCCGCCTCGGCGCCGTCGAAGTCGTAGCGATACCGCGCCGCGCCGCCGAAGTGCTCCGCCCACAGGTCGTCGAAGACGATCGTCCCGCCCTCCACGCGCGGATCGTCGAGCGGCGAGACGCGTGCGAACCAGTAGCGTCCGATCGCGTCGCGCCGCTCCTTCAGGCCCGTCAGGATGTAGGACCGGGCGGCCGGATCCGACCACTCTGTGGCCTCCATCGCGCCCGCCAGCTGCTCGTCGGTGAAGGACATGACGAGCTTGGCGCCCCAGTAGCCGTCCCGGTCGTCGACCGCGTCGAAGGTCGGATTGGGGATGCTCGGCCGCCACTGGCCCGGCTGGAAGCCCTCCGAGGCGAACCAGCCGATCGACTCGGGATGCCCGGTGTCCTCGATGTCCTGCCACGGGCGCTCGTAGGCGCCGAGCGAGATCAGGCGCAGCGAGATTGCCCGCATGTCGAGGTCGTTCTCGCTGCCGTGCCGCGGCCGGTGGGGGTGCACTCCGCCCGATCCGATCGAGGCGCCGTTGTCGAGCATGTAGTGGACGAGATGTCCGTAGCGGGCCCCCTCTTCCGGGCTCCCCGCGTGCGGCCGGAACATGTCGAGCGTGTTCCCCTCCTTGGTGTCGACCTGATTGAGCCAGGAGGCGACCACGTAGTAGCCCCGCAGCTCGCGGCGGTTCTCGTGCGGGATCACGTCGTTGGGGTCGTCGGGTCGCGTCCCCTTCCAGCCGAAGGGGCCCTTGGGAATCCCCGGCAGGAACTTGCTGGCCAGCGTGCGGATCCGGCCCTGGGAGTCCCTCGGGTAGCGCTCGATGAAGCGCAGGAAGACGTCCATCGTCAGCTCGCGCTCGTCGGGCTCGTTGGCGCCCACCTCGTATTCCACGACCTGCCCATCCTCGATCATATCCAGCTCGACGCCTTCGCGCAGCGTCAGGTTGGTGGGATCGAGGTAGAAGACGTAGTTCTCCGGCGCATGGTAGCCGGCCGACCAGACGAGGTTCGTCGCCAGCACGTCGGCGCCGCTCGCCATCTCCGGGTACTGGGGTGGATCGAATTTGACCAGCCAGCGCGCGCCGCTCGCGTCGCGCAGGAAGAAGCCGACGTTCACGCCTTCCGATTTCATGCTCGTCACCTGCGCGGGTCCGGACTGGTCGGGGCCGTCGCTCTGGTGCGCCCCGCGGGCGATCTCCTCCGGCGTCATCGGGCTGGTGGCGTTGCGGTTCGTGAACCAGGTGGAGTTCACGACCTCGTCGAAGGGATCCGCGTTCCAAGCCGGCCCGCCGCTGCCGATCGACAGCGGCAGGAGCATGGCATACGCGATCTGCTCGTAGACCACCGTCGGAGCGACCTCGGCGGGCTCGGCGATCGCGAGCGTATCGGCGAGCGGGGTGGGAGAGTATTCCCACGGCCGCACGTTGCCGCTGGCGCAGGCCGAGCCCAGGGCGGCCGCCAGCAGGGCGGGCGCCGCAGCGCGAGCGACGGCGGCGGACCTCGCGCGGGGGCGGATCACCAGAAACCGCCGGTGGAGAGATTCACGCGCGTCCCCTCGTCGCTGTACGCGACTCCCAGCCGGAAGAGGGCGTTGTCCTTCAGGAACATCCGCACCTCGAGGCCGTACGACGTCTTCAGATCCTCGGTGTCGAGATCGCCCACCTCGGGGGCCACGTCGCCGGCGTCCGCGAAGAGCGCGGCTTCGAGCACTCCGGGAGTCGCCTGCCAGGTGTGCTCCTCCCAGATGCGATAGCGGTACTCGGCCGTCGCCCAGCCCACCGCCTCGTCGGTCCAGCGCCATGACGGATAGCCGCGTAGGATCCGCGAGCCGCCGAGGTGGGGGAGATAGGCGAACGGGATCACCGAGTCGTCGTCTTCCGGCTCGACGGTCTCGAAGCCGCCGCCCACGCTGATGATGTGCCAGTCGCTGCCGAGCGGCAGGTGCGCCTGGACGCGACCGCCGTACTGCGTCCAGTCGAACGGAAGCTCGTCGTCGACCGAGCGCCACACGGACCCGGAGCCTTCCAGCATGAGGCCGCGCGTGGGATGCCCGGCGCTGTTGCGAAGGTCGAGCCGTACCGTGCCGCCCGGGCTCCACAGCTCCTGCTGCGGGAGGTCGACGCCGGGCAGCGCCACGAAGTGCTCGATCGTGTTGCGTTGGTTGTCGTCGTAGGTCTCGTAGAAGAACGACCGCTCGTAGGCCGCATGCACCTCGCCGTTGACGATCCAGCCCTCGGGCAGGCCGGCGGCGGCCACCCCGCCCCAGCGCTCCCACGAGAATCCGGACTCGTCGTCCTCCTCGTCGCTGTCGGGCCCGAGGCCCCAGAACTCGTTCATGTGGTCCACGTCGTAGTAGCCGGTCGCGCGGAGCCACGGCGCCTCGTCCGGATCGTTCCAGCCGACGAACGCCTCGTACTCCTGGTACAGCCGGTTGGTGACCGCGGCGCTGATGCCGGCCGTCGGGCCGTTCGTGCCGGGGAACAGGTCGTAGGTGAATCCACCGCCCACGAATCCTGAGCGCGTGCCTATCGATCCGAAGCGGAGGGCGAGGTGGCTAGCCTGCTCCGGTATGTCCGGGCGGTCGGAAAGCCCGGCGGCGAAGCCTCCAGCGTCCTCTTCGATCACCACGGTCGTGCCCTTCAGCGCCACGTCCGCCATGCGGAAGGGCGCGAACAGGATCCGCCCGAGGAAGGCGAGCGGACCAGGGCCGACGCCGGGCGGCGGCTGGGGTCGCATCGGATGGTCGTCGGGGAGCACCTCGAGGGTGTCTCCCGCGGCGGGCGTCTCCTGGGCGAGCGCCGGAGCCGCGATCAGCAGGGCCATGAGCGATAGCACGATCGTCGACGCGCGCAGAGAGAACCTCCGGTTGAGGGCCGTGGACGGCGGACGCCTAATGCTAACGATCGCCACGTATGCGCGGTAGATTCGCGCCATGTCGATGGACTGGGAGCCCCGCGCCGAGGACTCGTTCCGCAAGCTCCTGCTGCAGCTCGATCGCCGCATCCGCGAGGACCACGAGCGCCGTGCCCGGGAGGCGGCCGAGGTGCACGCCGAGGCGCACGGCCTGCGGACCGTGAACGCCGACGCCGCGGCCGTGGGCTTCGTGAAGGCGGCCGGCTCGTACGACAAGCCCGCGGTCAGGAACGCGCTTCGGCGGGTGGGGATGGACCCCCAGAAGTACGAGGATTTCTTCTGAGCAGGCCGTTCCCGCGGCGTACTTTGCAGTCTCTGAGCCGTTTTGAACGGCCTGCGGGTCTTCCAGCCAGGCTTTCCCGCAGCGGTTGAAGCAGCGCCGGGAAGGGGGTATTTTGCCGTCCCGCCGCAAGTCCCCTTGGGCCTGTAGCTCAGGTGGTTAGAGCGCACGCCTGATAAGCGTGAGGTCGGTAGTTCGACTCTACCCAGGCCCACCACGTATTTCGGGGAATCGCCGCTCATCGGACGATTCCCCACTCTGCCTTGAGAGCTTTCGTACGATATGGCATGCCGAATCGACTGAATGTTTTGGACTTGTGACTCAGGATAATGGTGAGTCTTCCAGGTTGAGGCCGGGGCTTTTCGACCCCACCGTTGACGCCCGTGCACACGTGGTCTATGATCATCGGTCATGCGGTTTACGTGGATCGCACTGCCCGTCCTCCTGGTCACCCTGACCGGGACGTCGGGCGCCTCCCCCCCGCCCGCCGACGAAGCGTCGGATCGCGAGCGCGTGGTGGAGCGTGCCCCGTCGCCACCCCAGGCTCCGGTTGTGGCCCTGCCCTCGATGACGGGGGTTCAGTGGAAGCGTCTCGGAACCCCGGAGACGGAGCGCCGCGACTCGCAGCTCGACGGCTCCGCGCCGCCCGGGTCGCGAAGGGCCAACCAGGCGCGTGTCAGAATCCGGACGGTGGATCTGGCGGCAACGACCTTCATCCCGGAAGTCACGCGCGCCACCACCGGCTTTCTCTCGTCCTCCACGACCGCCTGTCCGCCACCAGCCAGCCATTGAAACGCAACCGATCGCGACGTTCGCGGGTATAACGCTCGTATGACTCCCGTCGCGGTGTAAGGCGGCGAACGTAGCGTTTGAACTGGGCTTCCAAGGAGACCGAAATGGAGCAGGAAGCACACCCCAAGGGCGAGTCCGAGTCGATGTTCCGACTCCTCGCCAGCAAGCCGCCGCGGCGCGGCAAGCGGGAGGCGGCGACTCTGGTGACCTCGTTCGCGCTTCACGGCGCGATCGCGGCCGGGCTGATCTGGGCTACACTGGCCGTCGGAGAGGAGGTCACCGAAGAGGAGGAAGTGGTGACGATCATCGAGGTGACCGAAGAGGTTCCGCCGCCGCCACCGCCGCCCCCGGAGCCCGAAGCGCCGCCGCCTCCGGAGGTCGAGGCGAAGGGATTCCAGACCCTGGCTACGCCGGTCATCGTTCCACCGGACATTCCCCCGCCCGGAGAGAAAGTCCAGGAAGAGGACTTCAGCGGCGAGGGCGTCGAAGGCGGAATCGCGGAGGGCGTCCCGATGCCCGCGGCTCCGGTCGAGGAGACGGCGTTCGCATTCACCCCGTACACGGTGAAGCCCAGGTGCCGCTCGGGTTGCACGGCCGACGACATCCTGCGCCACGTGCCGCCCATGCTCAAGCGCAGCGGCGTGCAGTGTGAGCTCACGGTCGGCATCCGGATCGACACCGCCGGGGCCGTGACGAACACCGACCTGCTCAAGTCCAGCGGAAACGAAGCCTGTGATCGCGCAGCCCAGGAATGGGCTCGCACGACTACGTGGACGACCGCCTACAACCGCGATCAGGCGGTCATCGTGTGGATCGCTCAGCCGGTCAGCATTCAGACCCAGTAGCCAGTAGGAGGAGAAGCCATGCAGCTGTCGTTACTCGAGCTATGGGCAACAATGGGATGGTTCGCCAAGGGGATCGTCTTCCTCCTCTTCGGCATGTCCATCTTCGCGGCGGCCATTGCGATCCGGAAAGCCATCGAGCTGCGGCGCGGGAAGCGGGCGACCGTTCGGTTCTCCCAGCCGTTCTCTCAGGCGCTCGCCGAGGAGAACTTCGATGCCGCGTCCGCGCTGGTGGAGAAGCACAAGTCCAGCCATCTCGCGGCCGCCTTCCGGGGCGTCATGGAGAACCTGCTGATCTTCGGCAAGGACCGGCGGCTGAGCGCGGTGGAGATCTCCTCGATTCAGCGCACCATCGAGCTCAACTCGCTCGAGCAGCTGGCGAACCTGCGGCGCGGGCTGGGCGTTCTGGCGACGGTAGGAGCCACGGCGCCGTTCGTCGGCCTGCTCGGAACGACGATGGGCGTGGTCAACGCCTTCACCGGCATGGCCGCGGCCGGCAGCGGCGGATTGTCCGCCATCTCGGCCGGTATCGCCGAAGCTCTCATCACGACCGCCTTCGGCCTCCTGGTCGCCATCCCGGCGGTTTGGCTCTACAACTACTTCGTCAACAAGATCGAGTACGTGGGCATGGAGATCCAGTACGCGGCGAAGGAGTTCACCGACTTCATGCTGAAACATGAGGCGCACGTGCAGGGTCGGCCCGATGCAGTCGTGACTCGGACGCCCTCGATCGCGGCGGGAACGTGAGCGACGAGCAATACAGCGGCGGCCTCACGCAGGAAGACATCGAGGAGCTGAGCGCGCACGAAGGCGCGGCCATCGCCGAAGCGTTCGATCGCTCGAACGTCATGGGCGACATCAACGTGACCCCGATGGTGGACGTCATGCTGGTGCTGCTGATCATCTTCATGGTGGTCACCCCGGCGCTGGTGGCGGGCTTCCAGGCACAGCTACCCGTGGGCATGAACCTGCGGGAGCGGCCGGAAGAGGAGGGCCGCACGACGCTCGGCATCGACGCCCACGGCGCGTACTACCTGGACACGCGGCCGGTGCCGATGTGCACCGCGGCGGACCGAGGGTCGGACAGCGGGAAGGCGCGCTGCGCGTCCGAGCTGCGCGGGCGGCTGTCGGCGGCATTCCAGTCGCACCCTCAGGACCGCGTGCTCTTCGTCAAAGCCGACGCGGGCCTCAAGTATCAGGAGATGATCGACGTCATGCGTCTGGCGAAGGAATCCGGCGCCCGGGTGGTGGCGGCGGTGACCGAGCAGACTCCGACCGACGAAGACACCGAGGAATAGGAGGTAGCGCCCATGGCTATGGGAGTGGGTGGCCATTCGAAGGGTTCGATGTCGGAGATCAACATGACTCCGATGATCGACGTGCTCCTGGTTCTCCTCGTCATCTTCATGATCGCGCAGCCCTTGCTGCAGCGCAGCATCGACGTGCAGCTGCCGATCGAGTCTGAGGAGGAATCCACGACCCCGACGACGCCGATCGTGCTCGAGATCGACGCCCGGGGGAACATGAACATCAACACGCGGCCGGTCACCAAGGACGGCCTCCAGGAACGGCTCAACGAGATCTACTCCGCGCGTCCCGACAAGGTGCTGTTCGTCAAAGCCGACGGAGAGGTGCTGTATCAGGACGTGATCGTGGTGATGGACGCCGCACGTGGAGCGGGGGTCGAGGTTCTGGGGGCGATGCTCCCGGCTCTGGGAGGCGCGCAACCGGCACCTGCGGTTCCCTCGTAAGACCCATACCGACGCCATAGAGCGGGGAGGTCGCTCTCCCCGCCGCGCGTCCTAGCCGTCCACCGGCGCCGGCTCGTCGATTGGTGACAGATCCCCGACGGCGGGTCCATGGATGACGGCGCCCGCCGGCGCGAAGCGGGAGCCGTGGCACGGGCAGTCCCAGCTCGCCTCGACCGGGTTCCAGGCCACGATGCAGCCCAGGTGCGGGCAGACGGCGGAGCGCTCGTAGACGCTCCCATCTTCTCCCCGATAGACCGCGACCTTCGACAGTCCTCTTCGAACGACGGCGCCTGAGCCCCGCGGAATCTCCGTCCCCTCCTCCACGTCTCCCGGCGTCACCCACTCCGAGTAGCGGGCCGCGACGTTCAGGTTCTCGCGCAGGAACTCCGGGGCCGCTTGGGACGTGACCCGATCGGGGTCGTAGAGCTCCGCCCACGGGTTCTCCCGGCCGGCGATCAGGTCGGCGACGATTCCCGCGCCGATCGTCGCGTGCGTCATCCCATGGCCCGAGTCGCCGGTGACGACGTAGACGTTCCGCTCGCCGGGGCTGCGCCCGAGGAAGGCGAGGCCGTCGACCGGCTCCATGACCTGGCCCGACCAGCGGAAGGCGATCGGACCGAGCTCGGGGATCCGCGCGCGGGCCCAGGTCTCGAGCCGGTCGAAGCGCGGAGCCGGATCCCCGTCCTGGCCCGTCTTGTGGTCTTCCCCGCCCACGATCACGATGTCGCCGCCGTCGTCGGAGGGGTCGTCTGCCAGCCGCACGTAGTGGTAGGGGTCGCCCGTGTCCCAGTAGAGCGCCCGGTGGACCGCGCCGCGGGCGACCCGGGCGCCCATGGCATACGACCGGTAGGCGGCTTGCTTGGTGTGAAGCGCGATCCGCGTTGTGATCGGCGAGTTGGTCGTGCAGACCGCCGTCGCCGCGTCGACCCGGAGCCCGTCGCCGGTCGTCACCCGGACGCCGTCCTCGAGTCCTTCGACGTCGACCACGCGGGTGCCGCCGAAGAGCTCCCCACCGTCCCGCTCGATCGCCGCCGCCAGGGCCTGCACATAGCGGAGCGGGTGGAACTGGCCCTGACGGGGAAAGCGCACGCAGGGGCCGGTCCTGAATCCCCTGCCCCTGGTGCGAGACAGCCGCCGCGCCCCGGCGAACCCCAGCAGGTGAGCCGCGTCCAGCGCTTCGTCGAGCGCGCCCTGCTCGGCGTCGGGGGCGGCGAAGAGATAGCCGTCGAGCCGCTCGAACCCGCAAGCGATCGATTCGGTCTCGATGATCTCCTCGATGCGGGCGATCGCCGCCGTGTGGCTCGCGACCGCCAGCCGGGCGCGCTCCTCGCCGTGCATGGCCACCAGCTCGGCGAGGCCCTCGTCGAGGACGTCGCTCAGGTGCGCGGTCGTGCGGGAGGTCTCCTGGCCACCGATCCGTGCGAGGTCCAGGACGAGGACGGAACGGCCTTCGCGAGCGAGCAGGTACGCGGTCGTCAGGCCGGCGATCCCGGCCCCGATCACGCAGACGTCCACCCTACGGTTCGCCGAGAGCGTCGGGCGACCGTCGGCCCCGGTGTCGCTTTCCATCCAGATCGAGCGGGTAGATCCTCGGGCTTCCATTCGGGGAGGATGCCCCGAGGGCTTGGACGCCGCAGTCATTTGCGTTACAGTTGCGCTACCATGCGCGGCTTCCCCCTCCTCGTAGCGGCCGCCCTATCCGTCGCCGCGGCACCGGCCGCGCCACGCATTGCCGTGGAGTGAAAGACCCGCCCTAGTTCTCCAGCTCGCTCAGCTCCTTCGACCGCGCCGTCGCGGTGGCCACGGCGTTGATCAGCATCGTGCGCAAGCCATGCGACTCCAGCTCGGCGACGGCCGCGATGGCGGTGCCGCCAGGGGTCGTGACTTCGTCGCGCAGGATGGCGGGGTGCTTTCCCGATTCCAGCACCAGCTTGGCCGCGCCGTAGATCGTCTGCGCCGCGAGCCGGAACGCGACCGGCCGCGGTATCCCCTGCTTGACGCCCGCGTCGGTCAGTGCTTCCACGAACATGTAGACGTAGGCGGGCCCGCTTCCGGACAGGCCCGTGACGGCGTCCATCAGGTATTCCGGCACCTCCTCGACCTTGCCCACCGCCTCGAAGATCCGCCGCGCGAGCGCCATGTGATCCGGTGTGGCGAAGCGGCCGCCGGCGACGGCCGTGGCGCCCTGATCGACGATCATCGGCGTGTTGGGCATCGCGCGCACGATCGCCAGGTCCTGGCCGAAGGCCCGATGGAGGAACTCGGTCGTCACGCCGGCCAGGACCGAGACGACCATGGCTGCGGGGGGAAGCTGCCCGCGAATCTCCGCCAGCACGGTGCCCGCGTTCTGAGGCTTAACCGCCAGCACGACGATCGTGGCATCGGCCACGGCGGCGGCGTTGTCGCTGCCGATCTGGATGTCGCGGAACTGCTCGTGCAGCGGCTCGACATTCCGCCGAGTCGCGTGAATGCGGGCGGGATCGACGTCGTGACCGCGCAGGAGCCCGCCGATCAGAGCGCGGCCGATGTTGCCGGCTCCGATGATCGCGATGGAATGGTCGGAGAGCACTTCAGTCACGCTGCGAGGCGACCCGCCTCGCGACGCGCTCCTCAATCATGGCGCGGGAGCTTGACGCACTGGAACCAGAACGTCTCGATCTCGCGAACGACCTTCTCGAACTGGTCGAAGTCCACGGGCTTGGCGATGTAGCAGTTGGCGTGGTCCTCGTAGCAGAGGTTGATGTCCGCCTCGGCGGTCGACGTCGTGAGGATGATCACCGGAATCCCCTTCAGGTCGGGATCTTCCTTGATCTCCCTGAGGACCTTGTGGCCGTGCTTGCGGGGAAGGTTCAGGTCGAGCAGCACCAGGTCGGGTCGCGGCGCGGACGCGTACGGTCCTTCCTGACGCAGGAACGCCATGGCCTGGATCCCGTCCTCTACGACGTGGATCTGGGTCTCGGCGCTGCTCCGCTTGAACGCCACCTGGGTGAGGTAGACGTCGGACGGATTGTCCTCGACGAGGAGGACGTCGCCTGGTCGTGAAGTGATAGTCACGGAAACCATGAGTATACGAATTCCCGGCCGATCCGTGTAGTAGGTCCGGATACAGATGACCGGGTACGAGGCCTTTTTTCCGGGATTTCGGCCCTTTTGTTGCATAGTTTCTGCCCCCGCACGGGGACATCACCCAAGGGGGCGGCATGCCGGCTGGCGAGAACGGCCACATACGTTGGTTCGAGGACCTCTCGGCCGGGGACATCGCGGCGGTCGGTGGGAAGAACGCCTCGCTGGGCGAGATGATCGCCACCCTTCAGGACGCCGGGATCCGCGTGCCGGGGGGCTTCGCGATCACCACCGACGCCTACTGGCGCCTGGTCCGCCACAACGACATCGACGCCGAGATCCGGGCGCATCTCGAGGAGTACGGCAAGGGGATCGACGCCGCCGGGAAGGCGATCCGCTCGCTGTTCCGCGAGGCCGATTTTCCCGCCGACCTGGCCGACGACATCCGCGCCGCCTACCGCACGCTGTCCGCGAACTACCACGGCGAACCGGTCGACGTGGCGGTCCGTTCCAGCGCGGTGGCCGAGGACCTGCCCGAGGCGAGCTTCGCCGGCCAGCTGGACACCTTTCTGAACATCCAGGGCGACGACGCCCTCATGGACGCCTGCCGCAACTGCTACGCCTCCCTGTTCACCGACCGCGCCCTGGCATACCGCGAGAAGCGCGGCTTCGACCAGCTCGAGGTGGCGCTGTCGATCGGCGTCCAGAAGATGGTTCGTTCGGACAAGGCCGGGTCGGGTGTCATGTTCACGCTCGACACCGAGAGCGGCTTCCCGGACTCCGTCCTGATCAACGCCTCGTGGGGGATCGGAGAGCTGGTGGTGGCGGGAGCGGTGATCCCCGACCAGTACACGGTCTTCAAGCCGATGCTCAAGCAGCCGCGCTGCATGCCGATCATCGAGAAGACCCGCGGCGAGAAGGCGAAGAAGATGGTGTATGCGCGGCTCACAGAGGGGCCGATGGTCACGATCGAGACCACGATCGCCGAGCGGAACGCCTTCGTCCTCGACGACGACGAGATCCTCCAGCTTGCGCGGTGGGCCTGCGCGATCGAGGAGCACTACGGCCGGCCGATGGATATCGAGTGGGCGAAGGACGGCGAGTCGGGGAAGCTCTACATCGTGCAGGCGCGTCCCGAAACCGTCCATTCGCGCGCCGCCACCGCCTCACTCAAGGTCTACAATCGCACCGAGGACGGCCCGCGCATCCTGACCGGCATAAGCGTCGGCTCGGCGATCGCGGCCGGACGCGTCGTGCGGCTAGCCAGCCCGGAAGAAGCCGATCGGGTGAGCGCCGGGGACATCCTGGTCACGGAGATGACGGACCCCGCGTGGGGGCCGATCATGGAGATCGTGGCGGGGATCGTCACCGATCAGGGCGGGCGCACGTGCCACGCGGCGATCGTCAGCCGCGAGCTCGGGATCCCCGCCGTCGTCGGAACCGGCGAGGCCACGCGCGTGCTCGAGCCGGGCCAGATGGTGACGATGTCCTGCGCCGAAGGCGACGAAGGGTACGTCTACGACGGCGCCCTGGCGTACGACGTCTCGGAGATGGACGTAACCGACGTGCCGGAGACCCACACGCAGATCATGCTCAACATCGCCAGCCCGGACGCGGCGTTCCGCTGGTGGCGCCTGCCGTGCGAGGGGATCGGCCTGGCGCGCATGGAGTTCATCATCAACAACTCGATCAAGATCCATCCGCTGGCGCTGCTGCGGTTCCACGAGCTGACGGACAACGTCGTGCGCGAGGAGATCCTCCGGCTGACGGCGGGATACGCGGACCGACCCGGGTTCTTCGTCGAGCGCCTGGCGCGCGGGATCGCGAAGATCGCGGCCTCGCAATACCCGGCTCCCGTTATCGTCCGCATGAGTGACTTCAAGACCAACGAGTACGCGGACCTCCTGGGGGGGCGGCAGTTCGAGCCCCACGAGGAGAACCCGATGCTCGGCTTCCGCGGCGCGTCGCGGTACTACAGCGATCACTACCGCGAGGCGTTCGCGCTCGAATGCCGGGCCATCCGCATGGTTCGGGAGGAGATCGGCCTCGACAACGTGCTGATCATGATCCCCTTCTGCCGCACGCTCGAGGAGGCGGACAAGGTGCTGCACGTTCTGGCCGACCACGGCCTGGAACGGGGGAAGAAAGGGCTCGAGGTGTACGTGATGTGCGAGGTGCCGTCGAACGTGATCCTCGCCCGGCAGTTCGCCGAACGCTTCGACGGCTTCTCGATCGGCTCCAACGACCTGACCCAACTCGTGCTCGGAGTGGATCGCGATTCGGGGGTGCTGGCCGATCTGTTCGACGAACGGAACGACGCGGTAAAGGCGATGATCCGCGAGGTCATCGTAGCCGCCAAGGAGTGCGGCCGGAAGGTCGGAATCTGCGGTCAGGGCCCGAGCGACCACCCCGACTTCGCCGAGTTCCTCGTCGAGTGCGGGATCGACTCGATGTCGCTGAATCCGGACAGCGTCGTGCCCGTCAAGCGCCGGGTCGCCGAGGCCGAGGCCCGGCTCTCCCGTCCACGCGCGGTTTCTTGAGCGGGCTCGCGATCGGGTACGAGGACATCCTCGCCGCGAGCCGTAGCGTGGCCCCGTACGTCCACCGAACTCCCGTCATGACCTCGCGACTGGTGGACGAGGAGGCGGGGATCCAGCTCTTCTTCAAGTGCGAGAACCTGCAGCGCGCGGGCGCGTTCAAGGCGCGCGGCGCCTTCAACAAGCTTCTCTCGCTGAGCGAGAAGGAGCGCGGACGCGGCGTGGTGGCATTCTCGAGCGGCAACCACGCACAGGCCGTGGCGCTCGCCGCCGGCACGCTCGGCGTGGACGCCACGATCGTGATGCCGACGGATGCGCCACGCTCGAAGCTCGAGGCGACGCGGAAGTACGGGGCGAAGGTGGTCGAGTACGACCGGCGGGCGGAGGACCGCGATCGGATCGCGTCGGACATCGCCGAGAAGGAAGGACGCGTGCTGGTCCCGCCGTACGACGACGCGTGGATCATGGCCGGCCAGGGGACCGCGGCGCTCGAGCTCCTGGAGGACGTGCCCGACCTGGACGCGGTGGTGGCCCCGGTGGGGGGCGGTGGACTGCTGGCCGGGACCGCCACGGCGCTCGATGGCGCGGACACGCGCGTGCTCGCCTTCGGTGCCGAGCCGGAGCGCGCCGACGACACCGCCAGGTCGCTCGAAGCCGGCGAGCGCGTCCGGATCGAGCCCCCCGACACGATCGCCGACGGCGCGCGGGTGGAGATCCCCGGCGAGAAGACGTTTCCGGTCCTGATGGAGCTCGCCGAGGCCGTGGTCCGGGTTCCGGACGAGGCGCTCGTGAGCGCCATGCGGCTCATCCTCACCCGTATGAAGATCCTCGTGGAGCCGACCGGCGCGCTGGGTGCGGCGGCCGCGCTGGAGGGACTGCTGCCCGACGACGTGGAGCGAGTCGGCGTGATCCTCTCGGGGGGGAACGTCGATCCAGCCACGCTGGCCGAGCTCTTGGCTCAGTCTCCATGAATCGACGTGCTCTAATTCACCCGGTTCGCTTGACGACCTCGCGTTCCAATCATGGTCCGCGGCTCCAGGAACTCCTCGTCGAACGTTACTAATCATGGAGAGGACTCCGCGGACACCGGGCGGGTGTCGTGGAACTCTACGGGCGTGCCGGGACCGATCGCGGCGGCCAGCAGCATCGCATTCCAGTTCGTGAGGCGCACGCAGCCCGAGGAGCTGGCGTAGCCGATCGCCGCGGGGTCGCGGGTGCCGTGGATCCCGTAATGGGGCTCGGAGAGCTTGATCCATACGCTACCGACCAGGTTGTTGGGTCCGGGCGGAAGCTGGGTATCGGGTTGGGTGTCGTCGACCCCGGCGAGGAGCCATGGCTGGTAGTGGAACCACGGATCGAGATGGACGCCGACGACGGAGAGCTCGCCGAGCGGTGAGGGGTCGTACTGCGAACCGAGCGTGGTCGGGAAGTGGTAGACGATGCGGCCCTCGGCATCGAGCGCGTGGACATAGGAGCCGAGACCGGAGACCTCGATCCGGTCCACGGTAACGCTAGGGCCGGGGCCACCCGCCACGGCGGGGACCATCACGGCGTCGCCGGCCGCCAGCGCGTTCAGATCGACCCCGGGATTGAGCTGCTCGAGCACGTCGATCGAGACGTGGAATCGCTCGGCCAGCTTCTCGGCCAGCGACTCGTAGCAGAGGCACGGCAGACTCGCCTGGCGGTATACGCTCGCCGGGATCGCGACGAAAGGTCCGGCCGTGTCGTCCGCCTCCAGTACGTGCCGGACCACGGTCTCGTCCGGCTTTCCCGCGGCGACCCGCAGGCGCTCGAACGTCAGCGAGTCGACCGCGCCGGTCGGCTCCAGGCCCTCGGAGACCTGGAACCACCACACGGCCTTCTCGGTGTTCTTGCCCCACTGCCCGTCGAGGACACCCGGAAAGAAGCGCGCGCGGTCGAGCAGCGTCTGCACGCGCAGCACCTCGCCGGCGCCCTGCCGCCGGCCCATCTCCAGCCACTCCGCGGGGATCACGATCGTGTCCAGCGGGAACTCGCGCCTGGCGGGGGGCCGCCCGAGCTTGACCGCCTCGCGCCACGAGTCGTCCATGCGGCCGGCCTCGATCTCGGCGTCCGTCAGCGTGTCCGCGGGATCCCACGCGACTTCCGCGCTCTCCGCGTCGGAGGGAGGCTCGCGCGGGCCTTCCGGCGCGCACGCCGCGGCCAGCGCGAGGAGCATCGCGAGGATGACAAGGTGGCGATGGCCGGGCATGAGGCCCGGAATCTAGCGGTCGGTACCGACTCCGTCAGTGGTGGCGATCCGCGCGTCGCGCCGCGACGCGACCGGGGTCTCCTCCTCGGACCCGACGTCGCGGAAGACGACCGGCACGCCCTCGCGCAGCCGCTCGGCCAGGAAGCGCGCGTCCCAGTTCGTGAGCCGCACGCAGCCGTGGGAGGTCGCGTATCCGATCGTGGCCGGCTCGCCTGTTCCGTGGATCCCGTAGTTGTCCTTCGACAGGGCCATCCAGACGACCCCGACGGGGCTGTTCGGGCCCGGCCTCAGGCGCTCATCCTCCTCCGTGTCCGGCACCTCATCGAAGAGCGTGGGCTGCCAGTGGAACCAGGGATCGAAGGCGATCGAGGCGATGTGGAATTCGCCCGTGGGCGACGGCTGGTACTTCGACCCCACGGTGGTCGGGAAGTGATAGAGAAGACGTCCCTGGTCGTCGAACGCGTGGAGATAGAATCCGCCCATCGAGATGACGATCCGGGCGACCTCGCCGCCGGGCGAGATCCGAGTGCGGGACGGGCCAGCCGTATCAGGGGCGCCGCCAGCGGTGTCGGCCGCGGCGCTCGGCGGCCCGACGGAGGCCAACGCGCCCTCCTCGACGTTGGGGACGCGCAGCGAGTCGCCCGCCGCCAGCGAATCGAGCGCCCGACCCGCGTTCAAGGACTCCAGCAGCTCGGGTGCGGCGTGGTACTTCTCGGCGACCTTCTCGAGCGCGGAGCCGTAGCACATGCACTCGAGCTCCGCCTGGGCGTGGACGTCCGCGGGGATCTCGACGAACGGCCCGGCGACGTCCTCCTCCGTCAGCCGTACGGTCCGGACGTAGCGGTCAGGCCGGCCCGCGAGGTCGACCAGCCGCACGAAGGTCAGGGAGTCGACGACCCCGGTGGACTCCAGCCCCGAAGCGCGCTGCAGCCAGTACACCGCCTTGCGGGTGTTCTTCCCCCACTTGCCGTCCAGGATCCCGGGGGAGAAGGGGGATCGGTCGAGGAGCACCTGGACGTAGAGGACCGACGGTCCCTGCGCCTCCCCGGACACCGGTAGCCGGACTGCCGGCAGGGTGGAATTCGAGGCGCCCGGGGGGATTCGCTCGAAGTCGGCGTACGTCTCGGGGAACGACTCCACGATCTCGAGCGGTGGGAGCCCGAGCGGCTCGACGGGGACGGTGTCCAGTCCGGCGAGCTGGATGTCGCTGGTGTCGGAGGTGACCGCCATGAGCCACGTCGAGTCGTGCCGGCCCAGCTCGATGTCCTCGAGTGAGAGCGGCGGCTCGTTGTTCCAGTACGAGCTCGCCTCGCTCGCCTCGCCGTCCGCCTCGCCGATTTCGATCACCGGCTCATCGGTCTCGCTTCCGTTCGTGCATGCGAAGAAGATCGCGATGATCGCCGCCACCGCGGCGCGGATCCAGATCGCGCGCATGACGTCCCCTCCCCCCCCAGCGGTTCCAGGCCGGGATCCCCGTGATCCCTCGGCCACCGTTCACGCCGACCGAGTATCGGGTACCCGGCGCCGGGAAACCGTAAGGGCCCTTACCGGCGGCGCTGGCGGGCGCTCGCGCCCGGGACGTCGCTCAAGTATCCTGTCGCCCCCCATGAAGCTTCGATTCGTTACGCTCGCGATCCTGGCGCTCGCGGCGCCAGCCAGCGGGCAGGTCGGGCTGGCGCAGCCGCGGCCGTCCCGACCGCCCGACGGGCTGCTCTCGCGACCCGACCTCCAGCGGCTCGTCGACGCCCAGAACGCGCGCGACGGCGCCACCCTCGTCGCCGCCCTGGCGGATTCCGATCCGGTGGTCCGCGCCCGCGCGGCGTTCGCGCTGGCGTCGGTCCAGGACACGGCGGCCGTCCCCGCGCTGCTCGGGGCGCTCGATGATCCCGAAGCGAGGGTCCGGGCCGACGCGGCGTTCGCGCTCGGGCTGACCGCCGACTCGACCTCCGAAGGCGCGCTTCTGGATGCGCTCGAGCGCGAGACCGATGCCGCGGCGCGCGGCGAGTTGCTCGACGCGCTGGGCAGGACCGGCGGAAGCGCTTCGCTCGCCGAGCTCGCCGCCATGCGCGCCGAAGGTGACGAGCGCGCTTTGCTGGCGCTGGCGATCGGGCGCTACGGGACGCGGGGGGTGCATGATCCCGATGCCGTGGCGCGCCTCGCGGCGCTGGCGGCGGATCGCGACCCCCTCGTCGCGGCCGACGCGGCCTGGTACTTCGCCCGAGCGGACACGGCGGCGTGGGTCTCGGGCCTGCCAGCCCTGCGGGAGGCCCTCGACGCGCTCGATCCCAGGAGCGACGCGGCGGCCCAGACGGCGATCCATCTGATGGCGGCGCTCGGCCGCATCGATCGACTGGAGGACCGGGACCGCCTGGTGGCATGGCTCGAGGGGGCTGCCGACTGGCGCGCGCGCGTCGCCGCGGCGCGCGCGCTGGCCGGCTTCACCCGTGACTCGCTGGTGACCGGCAGGCTGATGCGGGCGCTCGACGACCCGCGCGTGCACGTGGCGATCGAGGCCGCCCGGGCCCTGTCGGCCGAGGACTCGCTCGACTCCGACGTCGAGACCGAGATCGGCAGGCGGGTGATGACCCGGCCCCAGCCGTGGCAGGTCTCGGTCGAGCTCCTGCCCGCCATCGCCAGGGCCGGCCACTCGCGGCTGAACCTTCTGTGGCTCCTGTGGTTGGACGGCAACCCGCCCCGCGACGTGACGGCCTACTCCGCCGGGCTCCGCTCGCTGGGGTGGGGAGACGGTCGGGAGGCGTATCTGGTGCTCCAGCACGCGGCCACGCGGCCCGAGCCGCGCATCAGCGCCGCCGCGCTGGAGGCGCTCGCCCAGTGGTGGACGCGCGGCGTGCGGACGGAGGATCTCACTCCCGAGAGGTACTTCCTGGTGTTCGAGCGGGCGCTGCGGTCACGCGACGTGGCGTCCGTGGCCACGGTCGCCCCGGTGCTGGCCGACTCCGCGCTCGTGGCGATTGGCTCGGCAGCGCTCCTCGAGGAGGTGTACGCCGAACTGGAGTCGCCCACGGACGACGAGGCGATCGCGGCTGTTCGCGAGGCGCTGGAGCGGGCCGGCGCGTCCGTTCCCGCGCCGCCGCCGCCCGCGCCGGTACGCGCGATCGACTGGGCGTACCTCGAGCGCCACGGGCCGCGCCCGGCGATCCGGCTGGAGACGACCCGCGGCGCGATCGAGCTCGAGCTCGACGCGGAGTCGGCCCCCCAGACGGTCGAGACGATCCTCCGGCTGGCCCAGGACGGCCGCTACGACGGCGTGGAGTTCCATCGCGTGGTGCCCGGCTTCGTCATCCAGGGAGGGGACGTCGGTCGCGGAGACGGCTGGGGCGGCCCCGGCTTCGCGATCCGGAGCGAGCTGACGCGGATTCCCTTCGATCGCGGGACCGCCGGCATGGCCAGCGCGGGCAAGGACACCGAGGGGTCGCAGTACTTCGTGACCCAGGGGATGCAGCCGCATCTCGACGGGCGCTACACGGCCTTCGGGCGGGTGGTGTCCGGCATGGACGTGGTCGACGCGATCCGGGTCGGCGATCGCGTGGAGCGCGTGATCGTCCCGTAGCAGCGCATTAGCTACGAGCTACCAACTGCCTCCACGTGGCGGAGGAAGCGCGCGGCGGCGACGACCTTGCCGCGGCGCTCGGAGGGGATCCGATCGACCGCGTCTTCGAGCGCGTCGAGCCGTTCGTCGGGATCCGGGTGGGTCTTCTCGAGAAGGGACAGCGACGCGTCGTCGGAGTGCTCCTCGAGCCGGGCGATGAACCGCTGGATCCCCCCCCGGTCGTAGCCCGTTTCGGACGCCAACCGCATGCCGATCGTGTCGGCCTCGAGCTCGTCCTCCCGCCCCAGGCCGAGGAACAGCGCATTCGTTCCGACTCCAATGGCCTGCTCGAGATATTCCTCGCCGGTGATGTCGACCCGTTCGGCGGCCTCGCTGATGCCGAAATCGGTCCGCGCGCGGTCCTGGATCTCCTCGATCACGTCCCGCTGGTTGACGTGGACCACTTCGTGGGCGAGCACGCCCGCCAGCATCGACTCGTCCTCCATGAGCGCCAGCGCTCCGCGCGTCACGAACACGTATCCGCCCGGCGCGGCGAAGGCGTTGACCTCGTCGCTGTCGAGGACCGCGAATCGGTAGACGATATCCGGTCGCGGGTCGGCGGATGCGACCGCGTTGCCAACCAGATTGACGTAGGCCGTAAGCGCGGGGTCGCGGAGGATCGTGTAGTGGCCGGCCACGGTCGCCGCGACGCCGCGGCCGATCTCGATCTCCTGCGCCGTCGAGATCGGGACCACCGCCGCGCCCACTTTCTCGGCGGTGTCCAGCACCTCGTCGGCCCGCTCGGTGATCTCGCGCCAGATCTGCGCGCTGGACGGCGCCGCGCCGGCCAGGAGGAGCGTCGCCGCGGCGAAGGCGCCTCCGAAGAGGCGACCCACGCGTGGGACCCCGAGGCGGCGGCTCACCCGCCGGCCTCCTCGGGGAGCGCGTCGTACGGCGAGAGCCGGCCCTCGAGGCGGAACGCCTCGAGCTCGGCGGGGCTCACGCGCTGTTCCTCCATCCACTCCACCGCGGCGGGATCGGGCGTCACCGAGACCGTTCCCTCCGCGGTCTCGACCTGATCGACGCCACGGGTCCCGGCCGCGGCGGTCACGGCGGGACCGCTTCCGGGACTGAACTGGGCCAGGCCCTCGCGGACGAGGCCGCTCCCACCCTGCGGTAGCCGCAGCGCGAACGCGTCGTCCTCGTCGAAGTCGGCCGGCTCGGGCGCGCGCAGGACGACCGCCGCAAGGCCTCCGCCGGCCGCGGCGACGGTGCGATAGGCGGGTGTGTCGCCCGGCGGCCCAGCGAGCACGAGCGCGAGCCAGCCGTCCGAGGCCCCGGCGCTCTCCGCGAGCGGCGTGGCGCCGACCTTCGTCACCAGCCAGTAGTCGTCGCCATCGAACACGACCACGACCGGCTCGGCGAGCTCGTCTCCCTGGGCGGCCCGGAGCTCGAGCCGCTCCCGCTCGCCGTCCTGATACCCCCACACCCGGCCGCCGAACTTCGTGACCTGGGCGGCATCGGGCGCCGAGGTCCCGGTCGCGGGCACGAGCCAGGTCTCCTGCCAGGCGTGCTTGCCGCGGGGCATCGCCTCGCGGCGAGCGTCGAGCGTCGCCTGCAGGGTCTGAGCGAGGGAAGGAATCGGCACGGCGGCCCCGGCCATCGCCAGGGCGAGGGTCGCGCAGGCGGCGGCGCGCCGGGTCCTCACGGCCGGGCCCCCGCGCGGAAGCCGAAGAACTCCCAGATGCGGGCCAGGATCTGACCCCTCTCGACCACGGGGCCGTGGCTCGCCGCCTCGTGGAGGGCGGCCAGCGTGGCGTCGCGCTGCTCCCTGCGCGTGGACAGCATCTCGGAGATCTGTTCGGCGATCTGGGGGTTCTGGAGCAGGGTCTTGCGGAACGCGTCCCGATCGATGACCACGAACTGAGTGGGCACGGTCGCCGTCACGGTAGCGGTCCTCTCGGCTCCGGTCATGAGCGCCATCTCTCCGATGATAGCGGACGGCCCCAATTCGGCCAGTTTCTCGCTGCGGCCGTCGGCGCTCACCGCTATCCCCACGCTTCCCTCGTCGACGATGTAGAGCGAGTCCCCCGGCTGCCCCTGCTGCATGACGACCTCGCCCGTGAAGTAGCGCTCGAAGCGCGCCCGCGAGGCCAGCGAGCGCGTCTCCTGATCGGTGAGCGGGTCGAACAGGGGGACGTCGCGGAGCTGCTCGAAGATCCGGTTCTCCCGTTCGAGCGCGGCCGCCTTCTCGGTTTCCTCCGTGATGGTCCGCATGTAGACGTTCCGCACCGGGAAGGAAAACTCGATCCCGTGCCGGCTGAAGGCATACCAGACGCGGGTATGGAAGGCGTTCTTGATCCGGTTCTTCGCGGGGAAGTCGTTGATCCAGTACTTGACGCGATAGGTGATCGCGCTGTCGCCGAAGATCCAGGTGCGCACATCGACCCGCGGCATCTTGAGGATCGCGGGCGTCTGGTCGGCGGCCTCCTCGATGGCTCGCATCACGAGCGCCGGCGGGTGCCGATAGTCCACGCCGATCTCCGCATAGCTCGCGTGCACAACCGTGGGAGCGCTGAAGTTGACGACCGTCTCCTTGGAGATCAGGGAGTTCGGAATGACGACCTGGTCGTTGGCGCGCGTGCGGAGGATCGTGGCTCGCCACGAGATGTCGGTGATCACGCCCTCCCGATCACCGAAGAGGACCCAGTCCCCGACCTTGAACGATCGCTCCGTCTGAAGGGCGAGTCCGCTGAAGACGTTGCCGAGCGTGTCCTGGAGCGCGAGGCCGATGATGACCGAGAGCACGGCCGAGGTCGTGAACAGGCCGGCCACGTCCAGATCGGTCTGGTAGATGAGGATCAGCATGACGCCGACGAAGAACAGCACCATGATCGTCACGTCGCGCAGGATGTTCGGGATCTCGAACTTGAGGCGGCCTACGAGCACGAAGTCGACGAGCAGCATCGACCCGATCAGCAGCACCGCGAGCAGCCCCACGACGAGCATGAGCACGCTGACGATCTGGAAGGTCGGGTTGACGACGAGACCGCGGAGCTCGTCGCCGGTCGGCGTCAGGATCGTCCCCGCCACGCGCGGCGGGATCTCGCCGAGGGCGACGCGCAGGATCGCGAAGATGAGCAGCAGGCCGACGACGAGGAGCGCCCGGCGCCGCACGATGGGATCCTTGCTGAGCCCGCGGATGATCAGGCCGACGATCGCGAGCGCCCCCACGATGGCGTAGAGAAGCCCGGATCCGGAGGTGAACTGATCGAGTGACAATGGGCCCATGGACGAGGGGAATCCTAACCGGGGCGGGAGTCCTTTTCCAGCGTATGGACAGCCACCGGGCGGCCGCGTCCCTTGACCTGCACGACCCCGCGCGGGCTGGTCACGAGGTCGGGCGGCAGCTGCGCCGCGGTGTCGGCGGAGACGAGGATGCGGGTACCCAGCTCCTTGTTCATGCCCTCCAGACGGCTGGCGAGGTTCACGGAATCTCCGATCACCGTGTAGTCCATGCGCCGATCCTCGTCGCCGATGAACCCGACCACCACGTCGCCGGTGTGGATGCCGATCCCGATCTCGAGTGCCGGCCGGCCGGCCGCGCGCCAGCCGGTGTTGAGCTCCTCGAGGCGCGCGAGCATCGCCAGGCCCGCGCGCACGGCGTGCTCGGCGTGCCCGGGATCGGCCAGGGGGGCGCCGAAGAACGCCATCAGCCCGTCGCCGATGTACTTGTCGAGCGTCCCGTGGTGGAGGAACACGAGCTCGACCATGGCCGACAGGTAGTCGTTCAGCGTATCGACGACGACCTCGGGAGGGAGGTTCTCCGACAGCGTGGTGAAACCGCGCACGTCGCTGAACAGGATCGTCAGCTCGCGGCGGTCGACCCGCCGGTGAAGTCCGAGCCCCTCCTCCGCGATCGCCTCGACCACGTCGGGGGGGATGAACTTCCCGAAGGCCTGCTTGATCTCGCGATTGCGCCGCCCTTCGGTCAGCGAGCGGCCCGCCATGGCGCCCGCATAGGCCAGCACGGCGCCCGTCACGGGGGCCGCCCAGGGCACGATCCATCCCGTCCCCGTGAACGCGACCACGACGGCAGCCGAGAGCAGGAGGACGATCGCGGCGAGGGCCGCCCCGCCGCGGCCGATGGAGCGCACGTGCGCGAACAGGAGCCCGGCGAGGAGCGGGACGAGGAGCACGATCGCCCACGCCGCCGCCGCCGGCAGGTCGCGCAGGAACGCACGCGAGCGGATCGTATCGAGCATGGTGGCATGCAGGAAGACCCCCGGCTCGGTGGCGCTGAAGGGGCCTGCCACGAGGTCGCCGACGCCGGTGGCGCTGGCGCCGACCAGGACGATCCGATCCCGGAAGACCGCCGGGTCCAGGTCCGGCTCGGCTCCGAGCGCGATCTGGCCGTACGCGTTGAGGACGTCGTGGATGGGGATCACCGGGTACGGGCGCGCCGAGTACGACCCGCGCCAGTGTGGCCTGAGGCGGCCGCGATTCAGCGGGATCGGCCGGCCGTCGAGCTGCAATGCGTCGTCATCGACCTCGAGGAGCGAGTATCCGCGCGCGCCTCCCAGGGCGGCGGCGAGCGCGAGGGTGGGATAGGCCCTCCCGTCGAAGCGCACCAGCAGCGGCTCACGACGCTCGACCCCGTCCGCGTCGGGGAAGCGGTTGATCGCCCCCACCCCGGCCGAGGCGGCGAGCAGCGCTTCTACCGGCAGGTCGACGGTGGCGTAGGATCGCGCCCAGCCGGCCGGCGGGTCGATCGGAAGAGCGAAGCGGCGCAGGAGGGCGAGCCGCGTGGAGCGATCCAGCATGGACCGCTCGAACGCCTTCGCCGCCGTAGAGTCCGCTCCCGGCTCGTCGAAGACGACGGCCGAGATCGTCGGCGGTCCGGAGGCGACCGCAGCGGCGAAGACCGAGTCGGCCTCGGGCCGCGCGAGGTCCGGCTCGCCGAACAGGACGTCGAAGGCGACCACCCGCGGCTCACCCAGGGCCAGGAGATCGATCAGCGCGCCGTGCGCGCTGCGCGGCCACGGCCAGCGGCCGAGCTCGTCCTGGTAGAGGCGCAGCGAGCGGTTGTCGATGTCCACGATGAGGATGGACGAGTCGGCGACCACCGGTCCGGCGAGCGCGCGCTCGGCGCGAAAGCGCAGGTCCTCGCTACGGGCCTCGACGGCGCGGAAGGGGTCGGTCAGCGCAGCCAGTCCCACGAGGCAGGCGGCGAACCCGCCCGCCGCCAGGCCGACCGCCAGGCGCTCGGCGCTTCGCGAAGGGGGACTCGAGCGGCGCCGCCCCTCGCTCGTCATCCGCGGGTCACGTCCGTGAACGCGTTGTGATCGTCGATGATGCCGCGAAGCGCGGCCTTGCACTGGTCCGCCGCCGTGTACTGATTCGCCGCGCTGCCCGTCCGAACCTCGGTCCCGGTCAGCGTGCCGGCCACGTCCAGCGACCAGGCGACGCCATCGCCGCTGCGCTCTAGGTGCGCGGACCATTCCAGCGGTCCGGCGCGGCCCGCGGCCGCCCATTCGCGAGGCACCAGCGAGTCACCCACGACCTCGAAGCGGACCCGCGGGTAGCCGACCGACCGCCGGCCTTTTCTGCGTCGCCACCACTTCACGGTGCGGTCGCATCCTGGTCGACGGGTGGCATCACAGGGCCAACCTAGAAGCCGAACAGTCGACCGGCTAACCTAGACATCGGTCGGCGGGTGCATTACCGTCGCGACGTCGGCCGATCCGGCCGGCAGCTCGGCGACGCGAGACCCACTCAGGAGACCATCAGGGAACGGAGGGAACGGATGACGAAGGAAGAGTTCGCGGAGAAGCTGGCGAACAAGACGGACATGCCGAAGTCGAAGGCCCATGAAGCGATCGACGCGATCTTCTCCACCGAGCCGGGGAAGGGGATCATCGCCGTCGAGCTCGACGGCGGCCGGGACTTCACGATCACCGGTTTCGGCACGTTCTACACCCGGCAGCGGGCGTCGCGTCAGGGCCGTAATCCCAAGACCGGCGAGGCGCTCACGATCCCGGCCATGAAGCTGGCCGCGTTCCGGGCGGGCAAGGGGCTCAAGGAGCGCGTCCGCCGCTAGCGGCTCGGATGCGGGATCAGGCGCCCCCGATCTCGCTCAGCTTCTGCCTCGCGTTCTCGTTCTCGGGATCCAGCTCGAGCGACTTCTCGTAGGCCTCGATGGAACGCGCTTCGTCGCCGGCGGCGAGGTATGCCTCGCCGAGGCTGTCCCAGACGTTGGCGGACTCCGGGTACTGCTCGGCGTTGAGCCGGAAGATCTCGATGGCGTCCGCCGCGTTGCCTTCCCCGAGCATGGCGTACCCCAGCGTATTGAGGGTGCCTTCCCCGAAATCGAACGCGCCGCGTCCGTAGAATCGCTCGCGCAGCTCCCTGTACGCGGCGATCGTGGCGTCGATGCCATCCGCCTGATGGACTTCGGCGAGCTCCTCGTCCAGAGTCGTGGGCCGCGGTCGCCCGCGGTGGCAGGTGTGGCACCACATGTTCACCGCGTTGGGGCCGCTGGGATCGATCGTCGCCAGGGTGTCGTTGATCACGCCCAGCATCCGGTACATCGTGCGCGCCGTGTCCTTCATGGGATTGTCGTCGGACGCGAAGTCGTAGCTGGACAGGGGCTGACCTTCCTCGCCGACGTGGCAATACGAGCACCGCACACCCAGCGCGCGGGTGAACCCTCGCATCACGGCGCTCAGCCGCTGCGCCGGAAAGTCCTCCGGCAGGACCTGCAGGTTCTCGCTTCGCTCGGGCCACGACCACTCCTGGGCCCATCCCGCCGAAGGCGTCGCGAGCGCCGAGGCAGCGAGGAACGCGAGCCCGCCGATCGTGGCTCTCCGGTCGATGCGCGCATGCTTCAATCTCTCACCTCCTGTTCGGTTCGGTCACCGGCGGGCCAGTCTCCCGACGCCACGCAGCGCTCGGGGGGGCACCGCTGGAACAAGGGTGCGCCCGGTGTCTACCGCCGCGCAACCCGCCCGCGGGGAGTCGTCACCCGTGCGGCGCAAGCGCCACCCGCGCGGCGGTCACCGTGGAAGGCCCTGCCGTCGGCGGGCTATCCGGCCTATGTTGGGTAGGGGCTCGGGAGGGGACGACGACGAGGGAGAGGAGAAACCGATGCGCGTGCACCTGATCAATCCCAACCACCTGTCGTACGGGGTCGGCGTCATCACGCCGCGCTGGCTCTACGTCCTTGCCGCCGCGACGCCGCGGGTCTTCGGCGACGCGATCGTCGTCGACGAGTCGCTCGAGCCCGTGGACCCGTCCAGCATCCGGGCCGGGGACCTGGTCGGGATCGGGATCCACACCGGCAACGCCTTGCGCGGCTACGAGCTGGGCAACATGGCGCGGGATCGGGGGGCGCACGTCGTCTTCGGGGGGATCCATGCCACCCTCTACCCGGAAGAAGCCTACGAGCTCGGCGGCGCGCACGCGGTCGTCCGAGGCGACGGGGACGTCGTCTGGAGCAAGGTCGCGGCCGATTGCGCGAACGGGGGACCACAACGGCTCTACGAAGGTGGCCGGATCGAAGGGGACGAGTTCCTGCCCGCGCGGTGGGACCTGCTTCCGCCGGATCGATACATGTGGGCCTCGGTGCAGACGGTGCGGGGTTGTCCCAAGCACTGCTCGTTCTGCTCCGTCTGGCGCACCGACGGGCAGAAGCCGCGCCAGCGCGTTTCCGATGTGGTGATCCGGGAGATCGTCGAGCTGCGCCGCATGGGTTTCCGATTCATCGCGCTGGCCGACGACAACTTCTATCCCGTCACGCTCCGGGACCTCGAGCTGGCCGAGCGCCGCAGCGATCCGGCCCGCTTCATCGAGCTGAAGGCCATCCGCGACGAGCGATTCGAGCTCATGGCCCGGCTCGGCGAGCTTCCGAAGGACATGGTGTTCTTCACGCAGATCACGATGGAGGCGGCGGAGGACCTCGAATTCCTGGACGCCATGCGGAAGGCGAACATCAAAGGGGCCCTGGTGGGGGTGGAGTCGGTCACGGCAGAGGGGCTGAAGGCCGTGTTCAAGGACTTCAACCTCAGCGGCGAGAACCTGGTGGCACGGCTCAAGACGTTTCGCGAGCACGGGGTGCACGTCCTCGGGTCGTTCATCTTCGGCCTGCCGACGGATCGCCCCGACACCTTCGAGGCCACCGTGGCCCTGGCCGAGAAAGCGGGGCTGACCTTCGCGCAGTTCGTGATGCTGACGCCCTTCCCCGGCACGATCGATTTCGCGAAGTGGGAAGAGACGATGGCGGACGATCCCACCCGGATCGACGGCATCCCGCTGACCCGGCACTGGCTCATCCCGCAGTCCCTTCGACCGAAGATGTACATGCCGCACCCGGCCATGACCGCCGACGAGATCCGTAACCGCACCCAGGATGTTTGGGACCGCTTCTATGCGCTGCCCGCGATTTGGAAACGCTCGCGGAGCCTCGTTTCGTTGCGCAGCCGGCTCGCCTTCGTCCTCATCTCCAAGCTTTACCGACAGATGTACGCCAACACCGGGATCGCCACCGACAGCGCGCGGGTCAATCGCTCCGCCATGTGGGCGCGCTGGATCGCCAAGCCCTGCCGCCGACTGTTCCAGGCCGCGCCCATGCCGGATCTCGAGGTTCCGGAGGCGGGATTCGGGCTCCGGGCCCGGGAATCGCTGTCCGCCTGACGCAATGGAAGGCCGTTCCCGTTTCCGTCCGGGGCGCGCAGGAGGTATTTTGCCCGCATCCCGCGGTGGGGGCATAGCTCAGCTGGGAGAGCGCCTGCTTTGCAAGCAGGAGGTCGCCGGTTCGATCCCGGTTGCCTCCACCACGGGGACAACGACTTGCGCGACCGCGGTAGCGGCCCTCCGCTTCGGTAACATTCCCGGTATCTAGGACCAGCGCGGCGAAGTCCGCTTCTAGTCACCGTGGGTCCATTGGCCGGCCCCAAACCCTCCCGCGTGGCGTCCACCTGACGGACTCCTGACCGGCCCCCCGCATTAAACGGCGGGCGGCGTACCGTAGTTTGAGTAGACGGAAACGAGAGCACCTTTTTTCACGAAGGGACACCATGGACAACCAGCGACGGTCCTGTCTTGCCCGCATCGTCATTTCATTCACGGCGTGCTGCATCCAGCTGGCGGCGATCGCCTGCGGAGACGACGAGGGGCCGACCGAGCCCGAGCCCAACATGGTAGAGGTGGCGGAGGTTACGTTCTTCGCCGCCAATGCCACGCTAAATCTCGGAACGTCGAGCCAGCTGACGTTCGAGATCCGCGATCAGGATGGAAACCTTCTAGATCCCACCGATGTCGCCATCACGTTCACCAGCGATGACGAAGACATAGCGACGGTTTCCGTTACCGGTTTGGTGACGCCTCTCGCTGCCGGCACCGCCGTGATCACGATCAGGGTGGGTACGGTTTCGGACAACATCCTGATCGCCGTCAATCCGGACATCGGTTCGCTGGACATCACCGAAGGGGATTTCGATCTTCTGAGCAGCGAGACGGTCCTGCTCCACGTGGAGGTGTTCGACACGGAAGGCGATCCCCTGCCGAACCCGCCCATCACGTTCAGTACCTCCGACCGGTTCATCGCGAGCGTGAGCGCCGAAGGCGTTGTCGGCCCCGGCGCGGCCGGCGAAGCCACCATCACTGCCACAGCGGGCGCTCTCACCGATAGCTTAGTCGTCACCGTCCTGTCCTCGAACTCCGGTGGCGTGTTTGCGTGGAACAACAATTTCACCGCCCCGACTGGGGACGTAGTGGAGATCGCCGATCTGTTCGTCGTCCGCGACGCGAACGACGCGGTCGTGGACGACCCGGATCTCGCCTTCGTATCCAGCGACGAGACCGTCGCGACCGTCGACCAAGCGGGAGTGCTCAGCGCGATCGCTGCCGGGCGGACCCTGATCACCGTCACGAGTCCCAATGCCGCGGATCCCTCAGGCCTCGCGAGGTTCCGGCTGACCGTGGTAGAACAGGCGAGTCTGGGCGAGCTCAATCTGGTGCCGACATCCAGTCTCATCATGGTCAGCACTGGTATCGACATCGTTTCAACCATCGCCACGGTCGGCGGCGAGAACATCGCTAACCCGTTGGTATTCTTCACATCCGATGATCCGACCGTCGCCGTCGTCGACCCCTTCTCAGGCGAGGTCATAGGGTTGAAGGCCGGCACGGCCACGATCACGGGCACCGTGGGGACGCTCATGGCGACCACCGAGATCACGGTCGTTCAGTAACGCGCGGCAAAGAAGTATCGGGCCAGCAATAGGACCATCGCAGTGGTCGACCCACTACAGATCCCCATACTTGACCCGCGAACAGTGGGGTGGTATCGACAAGGGATGCGGCAGACCGCCGCGTCCTGAACCCCATCCAGGAGAAACCCCCGATGACGGGTGCCTTGAAGCGAAGTGCGATACTGCTGGCTACCGGCCTCGCGTTGGCCTGCCAGCAGGAGCCGGCGACGGAGCAGGCGTCGGAAACCGATCCCGCGATCGACGCCGGGGCAGTCACGGAGGCGATCGCGGCCAAGGACCAGGCCTTCGCGGACGCCATGGTGGCAGGCGACGTCGCCACGGTCGCCAGCCAGTATACCGACGACGCGATCCTGCTCCCGCCCGGCAGCCCTCGGGTGGAAGGCGCCGCGGCGATCCAGGAGACGTTCGCCAGCTGGATCGAGGAGGGAGGCGCGCCCGCCTCGATGACCCTGACGAGCGATGACGTCACCGTGACGACCGCGGGCGACTACGCGCATGCCATCGGTACGTGGACGATGAGCGGGCCGGCTCCGGACGGGTCGGAATGGAGCGACAACGGGAAGTTCGTCGCGCTGTGGAAGAACGTCGACGGCGATTGGAAGATGGCGGCTGACATCTGGAACAGCGACAACCCGCCGATGGGGATGGAGCCCGAAGGTACGGCCTCCGAAGGAATGCCGGAGGAGATGGCGCCGGCGGAATAGTAGAGGCATTTGGCGAGAGGCCCGCTCCGGGAACGGAGCGGGGCTCTCGTTTCGAGGTTCCCGCCGCCCCATGAAGATCCTGATCCTCAACGACGTGGCCGCCCGGGTCGGGGGGGCCGAGACGCTGACCCTCGACATGCGCGACGAGATGCGGCGCCTGGGTCACGACGCGCGCGTGTTCGCGAGTAATGCGTTCTCGCGGGACGAAGAGAGCGCCGCGGACTACACCTGCCACGGGACCACGGGTCGGCTGCGGACGCTCAACCGCGCGGCGAATCCGCGGGCCTGGGCGAGCCTGCGCGCGGCGATGACGGATTTCCGCCCCGACGTCGTGCACGTCCGGATGTTCACGACGCAGCTCTCGCCGCTCGTCCTGCCGCTCCTCGCCGGCACGCCGAGCCTCTATCATGCCGCCTGGTACGAGACGATCTGCCCGATCGGAACGCGCCTTCTTCCCGACGACACGATCTGCGAGCTGCCGCCCGGCCGCGCGTGCCGCGAGCAGGGATGCCTGTCGCGTCGCGCATGGGTTGCGCTCATGGCGCAGCGCGCCCTCTGGGACCGGTGGCGCCACGTCTTCGGGCTCTTCGTCGCCAACAGCGCGGCCGTCGAGCGCCGGCTCCGCGAGTACGGCATCGGGCCCACGGCCGTCATCTGGAACGGCGTCCCCCGGCGGACCGCCCGACCGCCGCTCGCCGGCCCCCCGACCGTCGCCTACGCGGGCCGGCTGTCGCGGGAGAAGGGAGTGGCCGTTCTGCTGCGCGCGTTCGCCGCCACCCGGCGCGCGGTTCCGGGCGCCCGCCTGCTCGTGATCGGGGACGGCCCGGAGCGCGGGGAGCTCGAGCGACTGGCGCGCGAGCTCGGCGTGGAATCGGCCGTGGTCTGGACCGGGCAACTCAGCCGCGAGGCCATGGAGCAGGAGCTGGAAGCGGCCTGGGTCCAGGCGGTGCCGTCGATCCTGGAGGAGCCGTTCGGGCTGGCCGCCGCCGAGGCGATGATGCGCGGGACGGCGGTCGTCGCCAGCGGACACGGCGGCCTTCCCGAGATCGTGCGCCACGGCGAGACGGGTCTCCTCGCGACGCCCAACGACCCGTCCTCGATCGCCGCCGCGCTCGCCGCGCTGCTGGCCGACCGGGAGCGGTGCGAGAGCATGGGACGCGCTGGCCGCGAGTGGGCGTGGACCCGGCTCAGCCGGGAGACGTGCGCCGAGAGCTTCCTCGGCGCGTACCACAGGATCCGCGAGGAGAGCGGGGCGTGACGCCCGGCGCGGGCACGGTCGAGCTTCCCCGACTTCTGCGCCGCCAGCTTCTCACGCGCCGACGGCTGAAGCTCGACAGCAGGATTCGCCTCCGGCCGTTCTCCTCGGCCTGGTTCCTCACGCACCCGGACGACGTCCAGCACGTCCTCGTGAGGGCCGCGGAGAGATACGAGAAGACGCCGCTGCTGACGAGCCCCGGGGGCCGGCGGCGAGCCGGCCACGGTCTCCTGACGAGCACGGGAGAGGAGCACCTGCGGCAGCGGCGACTCCTCCAGCCTCTCTTCCACCGGCGGGCGGTGGAGCGGTTCGCGTCGACGATCGACGAGCGCACGGAGCACTGGGTCCACGCGATCCGCCCTGGCAGCGAGGTGGATCTCGGCAGGGAGATGGAAGAGCTGACCAAGGGAGTGATCCTGTCGGTCCTCTTCGGCGACGACCTGACACCCGGCGCGGAGGAGCGGCTGGCGCGCGCGATCCGCGAGCGGCGGGAATACACGGAG